>JANLYV010000460.1:0-53453 GCA_031365825.1 Rubrivivax sp.
ACGGCTCGCCACCTTGAAGCAGACGCGCCCCGGCAGGTTCGACTTGATGAGGCCCGTCACAATGTCCACCGTCGGCCGTTGCGTCGCCAGCACCAGGTGGATGCCGGCGGCGCGCGCCTTTTGCGCCAGGCGGGCGATCAACTCCTCGATCTTCTTGCCGATGACCATCATCAGGTCGGCGAGTTCGTCGATCACCACCACCACATGCGGCAGCCGCTGCAGCGGCTCGGGCGCCTCGGGCGTCAGGCTGAACGGGTTGGCTATGTGTTCGCCGCGCTCGATGCCGTCGGCGATCTTCTTGTTGTAGCCCGAGAGGTTGCGCACGCCCAGCTTGCTCATCAGCTTGTAGCGCCGCTCCATCTCGCCGACACACCAGTTCAGCGCATTGGCCGCCTGCTTCATGTCGATGACCACGGGGGCCAGCAGGTGCGGGATGCTTTCGTAGACGCTCATCTCCAGCATCTTCGGGTCGATCAGGATCAAGCGCACATCACGCGCCTCGGCCTTGTAGAGCAGGCTCAGAATCATGGCGTTGATGCCCACGCTCTTGCCCGCGCCGGTGGTGCCGGCCACCAACAGGTGCGGCATCTTCGCCAGGTCGGCCACTACGGGATTGCCGACGATGTCCTTGCCCAGGCCGATGGTCAGCATCGAGGCCGCGTCGTTGTAAACCTGCGAGCCCAGGATCTCGGCCAGGCGGATGGTCTGGCGGCGCGCGTTGGGCAGCTCCAGCGCCATGTAGTTCTTGCCTGGAATAACTTCCACGACACGTATGCTGACGAGCGACAGCGAACGCGCCAGGTCCTTGGCCAGGCCGACGATCTGCGAGCCCTTCACACCCGTGGCCGGCTCGATCTCGTAGCGCGTGATCACCGGCCCGGGCGAGGCCGCCACCACGCGCACGTCGACGCCGAAGTCCTTCAGCTTCTTCTCGATCAGCCGGCTGGTCATCTCCAGCGACTCGGGCGTCATCGTTTCCTGGCGCGCCGGCCCGGCGTCGAGCAGGTCGACCTGCGGCAGCTTGGTGTCGACGAGCTCGGCAAAGAGCGGCTTCTGCCGCTCTTTGGCCACGCGCTCCGAACGCGGCACGGCCATCACCGCGGGCTCGATGACGATGGGCAGGTGCTCCTGCACCTCGCGCTGCTCTTCCTGCAGCACGAGTTCGCGCTCACGCTGTGCCATCTCGCCCAGGCGCAGGTCCTGCGCCAGCTCGCGCCGGTCGGCACGCTTTTCGCGCAGCGCATCGATGCGCGCGCCTATGGCCTCGGCCGCGCGTGACCACGAAAAGCGCAAGGCCAGCGCCATGCCCAGCACCAGCGCGGCGATCCACAGCACCCCCGAACCCGCAAAGCCGAGCCAGTGCATCGACAACGGCCCCAGTGTGTGACCGAGGATGCCGCCCGAATGCCCGGGCAACAGCGCTTCCCAGCGGTACAGCCGGGTCCATTCCAGCGCCGTGCTGGCGGCCAGCAGCAGCACCAGCCCGAGCCAGAAGGTCCAGCGCGGCAGCGGCGCTTCAGCTGCCGGTTCGGCCTCGTGCGGCGCCGCAGGCCGCAGCAGTTCGGCCAGGCCAGCTAACCACGCACGTGCACTGACAGGCAACAGCCACCAGGCCGAGAAGCCGAACAGGAAATAGAGCAGGTCGGCGACACGCGCGCCGAGCAGGCCGGCCTTGTTGCGGATGGGCTCGCCCGTGCCCGATGTGGTGAACGCGACGTCGCCGGCATGGTGCGTGACCATCGCCAGCAACAGCAGCAACCAGGCCACGGCGCCGAGCGTCAGCACGAGCTGGCGGCGCCAACGTGGTGAGGGGTTGGGGGCGCCGCGCGCAACGGCCGCAGCCTTGCCGCTGGCACTGCCTTCAGGTCCCAGAGTACCGAGTGAAAAAGTCATCGACGCATTGTGGCGGATGCGCTGCGGCGCAGCCGGTACGCGCCTGTGTTTGCGTGTGGGTGAGCAGCGGTGTCAGCGTTCGCCCGCGGCCGTGTCGGGCTGCGCCGCCATGCCGTCGAGATGCGCCGCATCGCCCCAGGCGTCGATCACCAGGCCGCCATCCAACCAGCGCAGCCGGTTGATGCCGGCATTCGGGATGTCGCAGCTGCGCAGCCCCGCAATCGGCAGGCCGTGGGCGCTGCGCCACAGCATGTCCAGCACACCGCCATGCGTGACGATGGCCAGCCGGCGCCCCGCATGGTGTTCGGCCAGTGCCTTCACTGCGCTGAAGACGCGGTGGTGGAACTGCAGCAGGCTCTCGCCACCGGGCAAGGCGAAGTCGGCACGGTGTTCGAGCCAGTGTTGCCAAAGGTCAGCGTGCTGTGCCTTGATGGTCGGCACATCTAGGCCTTCGAAGAGGCCGAAATGCTGTTCGCGCAAACCGGCATCGAGCAACGCCGTCTGCGACCACACACGCGCCAGATGCGCGCTGGTTTCGCGCGTGCGCAGCAAGTCGCTGCTGACCAGTACATCGGGCACATCGCCGGCCAGGCGCTGCGCCAGCATGGCGGCCTGCTGCTGTCCCAGCGCATTCAGCGGCACATCGATCTGGCCCTGGAAACGTTGCTGCCGGTTCCAGTCGGTTTCGCCGTGGCGGATGAAGGTCAGTTCGGTCATCTATCGGTCGTCAGTTCGGTGGAGCGCATGGTGTTCGAGTATGCCTTCGTGCCTGTGACGGGCCCGCCGCGCATCTCACCCCATGGCACACTGTTTCGATGTCCTCGCTGATCCTGCTGCCCGGCCTGGCGTGTGACGCCGAGCTCTTTCGCGCGCAGCGGCCGGCCTTGTCGGCGCATCACCACGTGCACATCAGCGACGTGCACTTCCGCTTCGACACCTTGCCCGAGATGGCCACGGCGCTGCTGGCCGAACACACCGGCGCGCATGTTTTCGTCGGCACCTCGATGGGTGGCATGCTGGCGCTGGAAGTGCAGCACCAGGCACACGATCGTGTCGCTGGCCTGGCCCTGCTCGGCAGCACCGCGCGGCCCGACACGCCGGCCGTGATGGCTTTGCGCCGCGAGGCCATCACCCTGTTCGAAGCCGGCCGCATGGACGAGGTGCTGCGCGGCAACGTGCCCTTTGCGTTCGACATCACCGGTGCCAACAACCTGGCCCTGGTGCACGACTATCTGGCGATGATGCGGCGCGCCGGCGCCGGCGCGCTGGTGCGGCAGAACCGCGCGGTGATGGCGCGACGCGACCAGCGCCCCGGGCTGGCGCGCATCCGCTGCCCGCTGCTCGTGGCCTGCGGTGACGCCGACCTGCTCACGCCCTTCGAGTGCTCGGCCGAGGTTGCCGCGGCGGTACCGCAGGCTCGGCTGGAGCGCGTCGCGCACTGCGGCCACATGCTCACCTGGGAGCAGCCGGCGGCCGTCAATGCCGTGCTGCTGGACTGGCTGCTAACGCTCTAACGACACGGCGTCCGCGGCCTGCGACGGCTTGGGGCATGCCAGGTACAGCATGCCCCCGGCTCCGGCGAGGCGCTGTGCGCCGGGGTATTGCACCGGCAGGCCTGCGCTGGCGCCCCGCTCACATCAACCCAGGCCGCCGGTCGTCGCAGCGTGGGTCGATGCCGAAGCCGGCATCGAGCACGCGCTTGTCGTCGCCGATCGAGACCTGGAACCAGAGGCAGTCGTTGGTGAAGTAGCGGTAGGACCAGACCTCGCCGCCGGCCCAGCCGCCCCGGCGGCGCTCGGCCGGGCGGCCCAGCGTGCGCAGCAGCTCGTCCTGCGCCATGCCCGGCGCGCGCTGCTGGAAGGCGTGCAGGCGCGGCTCGGCCAGCGCCTGCACCCAGGTGGTGACGCGGCCGGCGGTGTCGAGGTCGACCATCCAGGTTTCGCGCCCCATCGGGCCACGCGCGAACTCGAGCCGCGTGGCGCCGCCGGGCAGCGCATGGCGCGCGTTGGGCGTGCCCAGCACGGCCTTGACCGCGGCTTCGTCCTGCCCGGGCTGCAGGTCCGGCAGGACGAAGCCGGCGCAGGCTGTGAGTGCGACTAACAAGCTAGTCAACGGTAACCAGTTCAAATTGAATTGCAGCATGGTCCTGCTCCCATCAAAGCGCCGTGGTGGCGCGGCGGCGACGGACTACAGCGGCCGTTCGCTGGCATGCGCCAGGTAGAACCACTCGTTGCCGGGCAAAGCGCTGACATCGGGAAAGACAATGTAGCCGGCCTGCGCCGCGCGCACCTCGCTGCCGTCGTGGCGAAGGCCGATGAGCTGATTTGCGGCCAGCGGGTCGAAGCTCGTCCAGGGGCGAACGAAGTGGTCGTCGGCATGCAGCCGGTCGATCACCGTGGCCAGGCTCAGGCATTCAAACGGCGCGGCCGGCGGCGCCAGGGGCAGCGCGGCCAGCCCGAGCAAAGCCACGGTCTGGCGAATGGCGCGGTAGGCGACTTGCGGCGCCTGCGGGTCGTCGTGCTGGCCGCATTCCAGCGTCACGGCGTAACCGCCGGCGCTGCGCATGTACTCGGTCGTGCCCACGCCGTAGGCCGGGTCGTCGCGCACGGCATCGAGCGCCGTGCCGGCGTCGAGTGCACGCTGGCGCCGCCGCGCCACGCCGCCGGCGTAGGCCTGCATCCAGCCTTCGACGACACGGCTCACGCCCAGGTGCGCGGCCAGCGCCGCTTCTTCGGCTTCGCGCGCAAACGGCTCCAGGCTGCCGCGGTTGTTGGCCGGGCCGCGCAGCACGAAAGGGCGGCCGGGGCTGCGGAAGGAATGCAGGTCGAGCAGCGCATCGTGCGCGGCCAGCCACGGGCACAGCACGTTGGCGATGCGGTCTTCGTTGTCCAGCGGCGCGGGGGCGGGCTGCAGGCGACGGTTGAGGTTGCGCTCACCCGTGCGCCGTGCAAAGGCGTAGGCCAGCGGGTTGCATACCGGCACCAGCGTCAGCACGCCGCGCGTGACTTCCCATTCGCCGCGCGCCAACTCGTCAAGTACACGCCTGATGGCCTGGGTGCCGCAAGTTTCGTTGCCATGCACGGCACCGGTGACGATGAGCCGCGGGCCGGGTGCGAGAGCGGCGAATTGGTGGGCTTGAAGTGACGTGGTCGAAGGCGTTGCAAGGCTCATGCGGCCAAATTCTAGAAGGCTGGCGATGCCGGACCCGTCAAGCCCTGCAAGAGGGCGACGCTGCCCGTCTCGGCATCGAGCCGCACCGTCACGCCCATCGGCAAAGCGCGATTGGGTCTGCCGTGGCCTGCTGGCCAGGCGTCGAGCACGGGTTTGTTCAGCGGATGCAGGATCTCGGCCAGGATGTCATGCGGCGAAGCCTCTTCGGTGAAGCTGCCGATGAGGAAGGCGCTGGCCGCGTCGAGCACACCGGCCAGGCGCAGCTGGCACATCAAGCGGTCGACGCGGTACGGCTCCTCGTTGATGTCTTCGAGGAAGAGGATCGCGCCTTGCGCCATTACCGCCCAGGGCGTGCCGCACAGCGCCGCCACCAGGCTCAGGTTGCCGCCGACGATGGGGCCTACGGCCGTACCATGGCGGCGCAACGGCGTGGCGGTGCCGGCGTGCATCACTGTGCCCGCGGCCAGCCCACCGCGCAACAACGCGAACAGGGCTTCGGCGTCGGCTTCGTGGCCGGCGTGCACCAGGTCGGAGGTGGCCATCGGCGCGTGCAGGCTGGGCACGCCGGCGCGGTGCAGAAACGCGTGCAGCGCGGTGATGTCGCTGTAGCCGACCAGCAGCTTGGGGTGGCGCTGGATCAGCGCCAGGTCGATGCCGTCCAACAGCCGCATCGCGCCATAGCCGCCGCGCAGACACATGATGGCGCGCACCTCGTCGTCGGCGAACGCGGCGTGCAGGTCGGCCAAACGCTGCGCATCGGGGCCGGCCAGATAACCCTTGACCTGATGGCACCCGGGGTACAGCCGCACGCGCAGGCCGTGGCGTGCGAACAGCGGTGCCACCCGCGGCAATTGCTCGGGTTGGGCCGGGCCGGCCGGCGCGATGATGCCGACCAGGTCGCCTTCGTTCAACGCACGGAAGATGGCGCTCATGCTTTGCTTTCGAGCCAGGGCAGCAGCAGCGCATCGATGGCCGCGCCCAGCGCCGGCAGCCGCCAGGTGGTGGCGCAGTCGGGGTGCGGCGCATAACGCTGGCCCAGGTTGCTGAGCACGGCGACGATGTAGTGGCGCTGCTGCGGCGCGCGCGCCGTCACGATGCCGGCGTCGGAGGCGTAGTTTTCGGTCGTGCCGGTCTTGTGCGCATAGCGCAGTTCGGCGGGCAGGCCTGGAACCCAGCCCGGCACCTGGGTGAGCGAGGTCGACGACAGAATCTCGCCGAGCTTCTGCGCTTCGAGCCAGCCGCGCAGGCGGTCCCGGCTGGCCGCGCTAACGAGTGAAGTGCGCGCATGCAGCCACGGCGGTGGCGGCGCCTGCGCGTCCAGCAGCCACATCAGCCGCGCGCTGTCCCAGGCCGTCATCTGGATCATGCCGACACCCGCGCCAGCGCCGTTGCCCCAGCCGCCGTCGGGCTGGGTGCCGCGCAGTTGCAGCGTCGGCAATCCGCAGGCGGCAAGGCGGCCGTGAAGTTTGTCGACGTAGCCCAGCAGGTGCAGCAGCGCCACGAGTTCGGTGGTGGCGTCGTTGTCGCTCACGGTGATCATGGCTTCCATGGCGCGCTCGGGCCAGGGCGTGCGGCCGTCGTCGACGGCCAGCGCCACGCCCACGGCCACCATCATCTTCAAAAGCGACGCCGGATACGGTGCGACGAAACGATGCGGCCCCTGGCCGAAGAGCGGGGTCCAGGTCTGCGCCGACCAGTCGGCATCGGGCCACCAGAGGAACGATTCGCCCTGGGCATTGCGCTGGTCGGCGACGAAGCGCAGGTTGGTCACCGCGCCGGCATGGGCGTCCATCGCGGCCACCACGCCCAATGGCGCCTCGCGCGAGAAGAGCACGTTGGCCCACACAGGTTGGCCGTTGGCCGGGAAGGCGGCGACGGCCAGGTCGATGCTGGGGGGTTGCGCCAGCGGCTTGCCGCCGAGCCGGCTGTCGGGCGTTGCGCCGAAGTCTTGCGCACGCACGACGGCGAGCAGGGCTTGGGCGAGTTGTTCGTGGGTCATGGCCACAGCCATCGGCGCTTAAACAAAAAGAGGCCCCGCGTCTGCACGCGAGGCCCTTTGCTCATCAGGCTACGCGTCGAGTCAGAAGAACTTGTAGTTCAGGCGCAGGGTGTACGCGCGGCCACGCGGGTCGGCCACGCGCGGGTCCCAACCGGCACCGGCGGCGAAGTCAAGGTTGTGTGCCGTGAACGGCGGGTCGGTGTCGAAAATATTCCTGATGCCAGCGGTCAGTGTCAGGTTCTTGATGCCTGTGTAGCTGGCCGAGAGGTCATAGGTGGTGTAGCTCTTCACGTCGGGGTTGAATCCCGGCGGCACGACGCCGGCGGGCACTTCGTCCTTGTAGCCCTGGGTGTAGCTCTGGCTGAAGGTGCCGCTCCACGGGCCTTGGGTATAGGTGAACGAGGCCTGGTGTTTCCAGCGCACGAAGAGGTCGCGCGAGTTCCACTGGCCCACGGTTTCGGTGTAGGCCTGCGTGGCGAAGATGCGTGAACGATGGCTGTCGATGTAGGTGCCGTCGAGGTTGGCGACCCAGCGGCCGTCGGCCAGCTTGCCGTTGGCGCGCAGGTTGACATCGATGCCGCGCGTGATGTCGCCGTCGGCGTTGACGAAACCGGCGCGGATGTAGCCGCCCGGGCCGTCGAGCCGGCCATTGCTGCCACGCACGAGGCTTTCGGGGAAGGTGGTGTAGTTGGCCACCACTTGTTGCGGCGTCAATTCGTAGATCAGGTCGTTGCGCTTGATCTCCCACAGGTCGACGCTCATGCTCAGCCAGTTGGTGGGCGAGACCACGAAGCCCACGGTCCACTGCTTCGAGGTCTCGGGCTTGAGGCTGGGGTTGCCGCCCTGGCGCGCATTGGGCCGGATGGCGCAGACCGAGAGGTCGGCGCCGGTGACGTTGCCCAGCGGGCACAGTTGCGGGTCGGCAATGTTGCCGGGGATCTGCGACTCGCCGGTGGCGCCAAAGAGCTGGAAGAAGCTTGGCGCGCGAAAGCCTGTGTTGTACGAGCCGCGCAGCAGCACCTGCTCGATCGGCGTCCACTTCAGCGAGACCTTCGGATTGGTGGTGTCGCCGAAGTCGCTGTAGTGGTCATTGCGCACGGCCAGCGTGGCTTCCATGCCCTTGATGATGGGCACCGCGACTTCGGCAAACAGCGCCGTGATGTCGCGCTTGACACGCGGGAACTCGGCATCAAACGGTGCGGCGTTGATGGGCCGCGTCGTCACCGAACCATCGCTGAACCGGTAGGTCTCCTGGCGTACGTCAAAACCGGCAGCCACAGCCAGCGGCCCTGCCGGCAGCTTCATGATTTCGCCCGAGATGGTGCCGTCGGCCTGCACCAGCGTGGCCTTGCCACCGAATAGCCGCGCACCCGCAGCGCTGCCCGCCTGCAGCAGTGCCACACCGTCGGCGGCCTGGGTTTGCCCCGGCAACAACCAGGGGTTGATCTTGCCGCTGCCCAGAGCTGAGTTCAGCGTGTCGGTGTAGTAGTAGCCCGCGACCAGCAGCGAGGTTGCCTTGCTCTCGGCGGTCGACAGGCCCAGCTTGTAGTCCCAATTGCCCAGCACCACGCCTTCCATGCCGACGAGCATGCGGAACGCGTCGGTGGTGGTCTGGATGGTGCGGTTGCCGCACAGGTCGCAGCGCCAGCGGTAGGCGATCTTCTTGGTCTTGTCGAAGCTCGGAATGAAGGCCGACAAGTCCTGGTAGTAAGGCCCGCCGACCGGGTATTGCGCGCCGGCCAGGCCGCCCGTCGTCGTGATCTGGTAGGGCTCGAAGTCCTTCGTCGCTTTACTGCGCGAGCCGGTCAGCTCGGCAAACAGGGTGTGGTCGTTGCTGAGCGCGAAGGTACCGCGCGCGACGAGGTTGGTGCGCTCCACTGGCTGGATCAACACTTCAGCACCGCCGTAGTCAAAGGCGCAGGCCCTGGCAAAGCCCAGGTTGCCCCACAGCGCCGACTGGTACTGCGACATGAAAGGCACCGAGTCGCATTTGCCCTGGAAGCTGAGCAGGTTGGCGCGGTTGTAGCTCTGGGTGCCCGTGCTCGGCAGCGTGTAGCTGGCGCCCAGGGCCGTGCCGGCCGCGCCGGTCTGGGTCGCGAAGGGCGTGCCGGTGGTGTCGGGCGACAAGCCGCGTGCCGGCTGAAAGCCGTTGGAGAAACTGCGCTCACCGTAGCCGCCGAGTTTTTTCTGCTGGTCATGCGTCAGGCTGGCCATCAGGTTGTAGCGGTCGGTGGCGAGGTTGCCCGCGCCGCCCAGCACCGAGGCGCGGTAGACATTGCCGCCGCCGGCTTCTGTGGCGTCGAAGAAAGCCGTGGCTTCGAAGCCGGTGTAGTCACGGCGCAGGATGAAGTTGATGACGCCGCCGATGGCGTCGGTGCCGTAGATGGCCGAAGCGCCGTCCTTCAGTACCTCGACACGTTCGACAGCTGCCAATGGGATCGAATTCAGATCCACCGCATTGCCCTTGGCGCCGTGCGTCGAGATGCGTCGGCCATTCAGCAGCACCAGCGTGCTGTTGGCACCCAGCCCGCGCAGGTTGGCGCTGGAGTTGCCGTTGTTGTTGCGGTCGGTGGTGCCGAGCTGGATGCCGACGTTGGACGACAGGTTGTCGGCGCCGGTGCCGTTGGCGGTGATGCGCGCCACCAGTTGCTCGGCGCTGACGATGCCGCCGCGCTCGATGTCTTCGCGCGTGATGACCTGCACCGGCAGCGCGCCTTCGGACTGAATGCGCTTGATGCTCGAACCGGTGATCTCGACACGCTGGTCGGCGGCGCCCTGCGCCAGTGCCGAACCGGCCACGCCCGCCAGCACCAGGCCGTGCACGATGGTTCTGAATTGCATCTTCGCTCCTCAAAAAATTCGAGGCCCGCGCGCATGCGCTGCTCGGGGCCATGCAACCGCATGGCGGCAGCTTGTCCGAACGAGTGTTGCTGCGCCCCGCACCTTCTCCCATCAGGGAAAACCAACAGCGCGTGGCGTGGGCGCTGCACCGTCGTGTGAACATCGCCGCATGCTGCCGCGACTGCCCTGGTTCTGGATCCCCACGCTGTACTTCAGCCAGGGCATCCCCTACGTCGTGGTCATGACGCTGGCGGTGGTGATGTACAAGAACCTCGGCGTGGGCAACACCGAGATCGCGCTCTACACCAGCTGGCTCTACCTGCCCTGGGTCATCAAGCCGCTGTGGAGCCCGCTGGTCGACCTGCTCGGGCGCAAACGGCGCTGGATCGTGGTGCTGCAGTTCACCATCGGCGTGGCGTTAGCACTCGTGGCGCTCACCGTGCCCGGCAGCGACTTCTTGCGCGTGACGCTGGCCGTGTTCTGGCTCATGGCCTTCGCCTCGGCCACGCATGACATCGCCGCCGACGGCTTCTACATGCTGGCGCTGGATCAGAAGTCGCAGGCCGCGTTCGTCGGCGTGCGCAGCACCTTCTACCGGCTGGCGATGATCGCCGGCCAGGGTGGCCTGGTGTACCTCGCCGGCATGTGGACCGAGCGCACGGGCCAGGCCAGCAGCGCATGGGCGCTGGTCTTTGCGCTGCTTGCCGCCGGCTTCGGCCTGGCCGCGCTGTGGCACCTGTGGGCCCTGCCGCAGCCGCTGCTGGACCAACCCGCGCCACGCCACGGCGCGTTCTTCGCCGACTTCGCCACCGTCTTCGCCGCCTTCTTCCGCCGTGGCGACATCCTGCGCGTGCTCGCCTTCCTGCTGCTGTACCGCTTCGCCGAAGCGCAGCTCTTGAAGCTCGTCACGCCCTTCATGCTCGACCCGCTGGCGGCCGGCGGCCTGGGGCTGAAGACGCAGGACATGGGCATTGCCTACGGCACCGTGGGCGTGACGGCACTCACCGTCGGCGGCCTGCTCGGTGGCTGGGTCATTTCGCGTGGCGGCCTGAAGCGCTTGTTGTGGCCGCTGATGGTGTGCATGCACGCGCCCAACGCCGTCTTCATCGCACTGGCGTGGTGGCAGCCGCAAGAGCTGTGGCTGGTCAGTGCCGCCGTGGCGTTGGAACAGTTCGGCTACGGCTTCGGTTTCACGGCTTACATGGTTTTCATGCTGATGGTGGCCGGCGGCTCCGACGGCGCCAACCCGCACAAGACGGCGCACTACGCGCTGTGTACCGGCTTCATGGCGCTGGGCATGATGCTGCCGGGCATGTGGGCCGGCTGGCTGCAGCAGCAGCTGGGCTACGTCGACTTCTTCATCTGGGCCTGCATCGCCACGGTGCCCTCGTTCGTGGCCGCGGCCTTCATCCGCATCGACCCCGGCTTCGGCCGACGCCAGGCGAGCTGAAGCCACGCACGCGCTCATCCCATGCCTTTGGGATGCCAGGCCGGCGGCCGCCCGGTTAGGGTGAGGGTGTGATACGGATTCGCGATCAAGCGATAAGGAACCACCGTTCGCCCTGAGCCTGTCGAAGGGCTTCGACAAGCTCAGCCCGAACGGAGTTCTTATATCGCTGAAAGCGAGTCGGTATGAATCGCCCGCTGAAGGTGAATAGATCACAAGAAGGCGGTAGCACGCGTCACAGCACCTGAGTCGGCTGCGTCCTTAGCCTTTGTCTGCCCGGCCAGCATCCATGCCGGCAGGGTTCAAGGAGGCTTTGATGCACACCATCCCGACACAAAAGTGCGCGTTCACCATCACCGCCAAGATCAGCCCCAAGCGGCCCATGGGCCCGGTGGCTTTCGAGGCGGCGCGGCCTTATGCGGGCCCCGAGCGACGGCGCGACACCGCGTCCGTCTGGACCCAGGCCATGCTCGACGAGCTCGACTACGGCATTCTGCTGCTCAGCCCCGACCGCCAGCTGATGCTGATGAACCACGCCGCGCGCGCCGAGCTCGACGAGGCGCACCCGCTGCAGGTTTTCGGCCGCGAACTGCGGGCGCGTGAGCCGCAGGACGTGGCCCCACTGCATGACGCGCTGCTGGCGGCTTCATGCCGCGGCCTGCGCCGGCTGCTGCGCATGGGTGAGGGCGAGCACAGCGTCAGCCTGGCCGTGGTGCCGCTGCCCGAAAGCAGCCCGGTGCTGGAACAGGCCTGCATGGTGACGCTGGGCAAGCGGCGCGTGTGCCAGCAGCTCTCTGTCCAGTGGTTCGCGCAATGCCATGGCCTGACCGCGGCCGAAGCACGCGTGCTCGAAGCGCTGTGTGCCGGCATCACGCCGCGCGCGGCGGCGCTGCACCTGGGCGTGGGGTTGGCCACGGTGCGCACGCAGATCGGCAGCATCCGCGCCAAGGCCGGCGCCGACAGCATGCGCACGCTGGTGCAGCAGGTGGCCAAGCTGCCGCCGATGGTGAGCATGCTGCGCGCCAGCTGCAGCGAGGGTGCAGCGCACAAAGTGCGGCCGCTACGATCGCCGCATGCCGAGTTCCAAAGCAGCATCGCGCGAGCTGATCGAATCGGCGCCGCTGTCTGAGTCATTGCGTGCCCTGGCCCGCGCCGGCGACGTGCGGCGCTACGCCAAGGGCACGCTGCTCATCAGCGAAGGCGAGCGTGGCGACAGCCTCTACATCATCCTCAGCGGCCGGCTGCGTGCTTTCAGCGTGCACGAGCTGAGCGAGCGCGAGATCACCTACGGCATCTACGACCCCGGCGAATACGTTGGCGAGATGAGCCTGGACGGCGGCGAGCGTTCGGCCAGCGTCATCACGCTCGTGCCCAGCGTGTGCTCGCGCATCGAGCGCGCCACGCTGCAGGCCCACATTGCCGCCGACCCGCCCTTCGCCTTCGAGCTGCTGGCCAAGGTCATACGCCGCGCGCGTGCGGCCACGGTCGGGTTCAAACAAATCGCCCTGAACGACGTCTACGGCCGATTGAAGTTGCTGCTGGAATCGCTGGCGCAAGTGCAGGCTGACGGCGCGCGCCGCGTGCCCGAGTTGCTGACGCACCGCGAGATCGCGCAGCGCCTGGGCTGCGGCCGCGAGATGGTCAGCCGCCTGATGAAGGACCTGGAGCGAGGTGGCTACATCCGCAGCGACGCGCACCGCATCGTCGTCGTGCGCATCCTGCCGCCGCGCTGGTAGGCACGACGCCCCGGGCGGCTGGCAGCAAGTGACACGCGATGTGCTGCGCGACGGCCGCGCGCTGAAGGATCCGATCGCCCGCGCCCAAGGCGAAGTGAGCACGCAGCGCTATTTCAGCCGCAGCTTGCCCTTGCGGTACAGGTCGTCGCCGGGCTGCGGTCAGCGCGGCTGCGCGTCGCCCCTGGGCGCTTGTTTTGCCGCCAGTTTGACCGGTGGCTCGAAGCGCCGCCCCGGCTTGGGCGCTGCTTCGTATACGGGCAGCACCAGCGGCAGCCGGCCCTGGATGTCGGCGATGCGTGCCGGGCCGGCGGGGTGAGTCGAGAGCATCGCCGGTGGTGCGCCACCGCCCACGCCCATCATCTTCTGCCACAGCGTCACGCCTTTGCGCGGGTCGTAGCCGGCGCGCGCGGCCATCACCAGGCCCAGGCGGTCGGCTTCGGTTTCGTCGTCGCGGCTGTACTTCAGCGACAAGAGCTTGCTGCCCATCTGCGCTGCCAGGTCGCCCACCTGGCCCAGGCCGAAGATCGCGGCACCCAGGCGCAGCGCGCCGTTGGTGACGGCGTTCTTGCCCATCTGCTCGCGCGCGTGCTCCAGGAGCGCATGCGCGGCTTCGTGGCCCATGATCATGGCCACCTCGTCGTCGTCGAGCTGCAGCTCGGCCAGGATGCCGTAATAGAAGGCGATCTTGCCGCCGGGCATGCAGAAGGCATTGATGCTGCGGCTGCCGATGAGGTTGACTTCCCAAAGCCAGTGGCGCGCACGCTCGTTGCATTCGGGCGTGAACGGGATCAGCCGGTCGGCGATGAAGCGCAGCCGCTGCGCCTGTGGGTGGTCGCTTGGCGCCAGCGCGTTCTGGCTGCGCGCCTGCTGCAGCATCTGGCGGTAGTTGCCCATCGCGCTTTGCTCCACCTGTTCGGCCGACACGGCCTTGGTGAAGTTCGAGCGCTGGCATTCGGGCATGCTGGCCGCCGCCGGCCACACGGCACCGACACCACCCGCCAGCAACAGCCCCGTGAACAGTCGCCGTGTAGGCTGCGCGCAGCTACAGCTGGTGCTGACTTGGGGCGTTAGCAGTTCAGGCATGGGCGTGGGCACATTCATGAGGCATTCTGACGCAGCTGTGTCGCCGCCAGCGTGGCCAGGGTCGACAACACCAGGCAGGCCCAGATCACCGCTGTGTAGCTGCCGCTGTGGTCGAACACCCGCCCTGCCGCCCAGGGCCCGAGCAGGTTGCCCAGCGCCGCGCCGCTGTAGAGCGTGCCGATGATGCCGCTGACGGCGCGTGCGCCGAAGTAGTCCATGCACAGCGCCGGCAGCAGCGAGACGATGCCGCCATAGGCCAGGCCCAACCACAGTGCAAACACGGTCAGGGCGACGTAGCCGCCGGCCGTGCCCCACACCAGGTACGACAAACCCATGGCCGCCTGCGCCAGCACCAGCGTGCGCGCGCGGCCGACACGGTCGGCAAGCGCGCCGATGGCAAAGCGGCCGGTGAGGCTGCCCAGGCCGATGAGGCCGACCAGCCCGACGGCGCGCGCGTCGGCTATGCCGAGGTCGCGCGCCGCGGCCGAGACATGCGCGAAGGGGATGAACATGCTCGGGCTGGCGACGAACACACCGAAGTAGAGCCAGCGGAAGTTGCGGCTGCGCACGGCCTGCGCCAGGCTCATGCCGGGCACCACCTCGCCACGCACGGCGCGAGCCGACGGTGCCCGCTGCAGCGAAAGCGTGGCGGCCAGGCCCAGCACCAGCACGGCCAGCGCCAGCACACGCATGGCGTCGCGCCACAGCAGGGTGTCGATGGCTAACGCCACCAGTACGGGCACGACGATCGTGCCGGCGCCTATGCCGGCACTGGCCAGGCCCGCAGCCAGGCCGCGTCGCGCCGTGAACCAGGGCTGCACGCAGCCGATGGCCGGGGTGTAGACCAGCGCGATGCCCACACCCACACCCACGCCGTAGGCCAGGTAGATCCATCCGATCGAGCTGGCGAAGCTGCCCGCGAACAGGCCCAGCGCGATGCACACCACGCCGGCACTGGTGACGCGCCTCGGGCCGTAGCGGTCGGCCAGCAAGCCGCCGGGCGCGCCGAGCACGAAATACGTCAGGCCCGACAGGCCGAACACCAGCGCCACGTCACCGCGCTGGGCATCGAAGGTCGAGGCGAAGCTCTGGAAGAACGCCGCGAAGGAATAGGCCACGCCGAAGATCAACGCCAGCGCCGCGAACGCGGCCCAGACAACGCGCCAGGCGCCGGGGGCTTCGAGGCGCTCGATCATGGCTTGGCCTCAAGCGCAACCACGGGTGCGCGCAGCCAAACTAACATCACAAGGGCTGGCACCGCGAGCACGGTGCTGATGATGAAGAACAGCGGCCAGCCGATGCTCTGCGCCAGCACGCCCGCCAGCGGCCCGACCCAGACGCGCCCGACCGAGGCAAAGGCGCTGAGCAGCGCAAACTGCGTCGCCGTGAAGCGTTGCTGGCACAGGCTCATCAGGAAGGCGAGGAAGGCCGCCGTGCCCATGCCGCCCGAGATGTTCTCGAACGCCACCACCATCAACAGGCCACCGTCCACCGGCGTCGGCAACGCCAGCTTGACGAAGCCCCAGTCGAAGGCCGGGATGCTCAGGCCGGGCAGCACGCCCTTGCCGTTCACCGCCAGCCACCAGAAGCCGAGGTTGCTGAGCAACTGCAGCACGCCGAAGAGCATCAACGCCCGCCACAGGCCGAGCTTGAGCATCAGCGCACCACCCAGCAGTGCGCCGCCTATGGTCAACCACAGTCCCATGACCTTGTTGACCACGCCCACCTCGGCCGGGCTGTAGGCCATGCTGGTGAGCAGGAAGGGCGTCATCAAGGCGCCGGCAAAAGCATCGCCCAACTTGTAGAGCACGATGAAGAGCAGGAAGCCGGCGGCGCCGCGCTGGCTGAAGTAGTTGCGCAGCCCGCCGAGCAGCGTCTCGAAGCGCGCGCGGCGTGCGGCCCAGGCCGCCAGCGGCAGCGTCAGCGCGATGCCCAGCAGCAGCGTCAGCAGGTCGACCCAGCGTTTCTGCAGCGCCACGGGCATGCTGCTGCCATCGAGCAGCGGTGCGAGCAGCGCGGCGGCGATGGTGCTGCCGAACTGATCGGTGAGGGCATAGCCCAGGATCACGGCCAGCACCACCGCGCCGAAGCCGAGCAGGTCTTGCCGCGCGGCGGTGGTGTTGCTTGCTGCGGCCGGCAAGGGTGGCAACTTCGGCAACGCCAGTGCCGAGAACACCGCGGCGATGAGCATCAACATCGCCATCACGCGGTAGACCTCGGGCCAGCTCCAGCCACCGCCCTGGTTCGGGTCGGTCCAGATCAAGGCGATGCCGCCGGAGAGGATCATCGCCAGCCGATAGCCCATCACGTTGATGGAGGCACCGAGACCGCGCTCAGTCGCGGGCAGCAGCTCGGTGCGGTAGGCGTCGATGACCACATCCTGTGAGGCCGAGATGAAGGCCACCGCCACCGCCATCAAGGCAAACGCGCGCGTGGCGCCCGTCGGTGAGATACCCGCCAACAGCAGCAAGGCACCGGCCATCAGGAGCTGCGTCAACACCAGCCAGCCCCGGCGCCGGCCGAGCCAGGGCAGGTCGAAGCGGTCCATCAAGGGTGCCCACAGGAACTTGAAGGTGTAGGGCAGGCCCACCAGGCTCATGAAGCCGATGGCGGCGACATCCAGGCCCGAGGTCGACAACCAGGCCTGCATCGCCTGGCCGGTGAGTGCTAACGGCAAACCGGAGGCGAAGCCGAGGGTGGCCACGACCACCGCGCGCCACAGGGCGGTGAGGCGCTGTGTCTGTGCGGGAGGGACGACTGCTGCGGTGTCGGGCATTGGCCATTCTAGGAAGCGCTGCTTGGTGTGCTTGCTTCGGTGGCGGCAAAGGGGCGTTCGGGCAGGCCGCAGTGCTTCGTGCCGGGCGGTCGGCGCTGCGCACCGACTGCCTTGCGCTGCTCGGTCTCGGGGCCCGTCGCGGAACTCACTTCGCGACCTGCGGCCGCTGCGTTCAAAAAATCGCGACGAGTAGGTTGACGAAGCGTGCTGCGCACGCGGCCACGAGCCCTGCGCTGCTCAGCGCCCCGCAAGGCGCACTGCGGCCTGCCCGAACGCCTCTTTGCGGACACAGCGGTGGGTGTTCAAAGAGGCACCCCTCGTGCCTGAGCGGCAGGTGCTGCCCGCTGGTGGCCCTATCTGGGGCGGCGAGCAGCGGAGCAGCGGGGTCGGCGCGCACAGCGCGCTTCGTTGACTAACTCGCCGAATCCTGTTTGAACGCAGCGACCGCAGGTCGCGTAGTGAGTTATGCGGCGCGACCCCGGTGTGAGCAGCACAGCGCAGTCGGCACGCAGCGACGACCGACCCAGCTTGGGCCGCCAGCGGGCAGCACCTGCCGCGATGCGTGCCACCGAAACGCACGTTCAGCTACCCACCACGCCACCATCAAGCCGCCGCACCACCAAGGTGGCCGAGCGTGGCCGGCCGCCCGGTTTGAAGTCGGGCCAGCGCGAGTATTTGCCCGGCTCGGCCGGGTCGCTGCGCTCGCTCGGCGTTTCGCCCGGGTGCTGCACGTTGATGAACATCGTGGTGCCATCGGGCGTGAACGTGCAGCCGGTGATTTCGCAGTTCACCGGGCCGGTGAGAAAGCGCCGCATCTCGCCCGTGGCCACATCGCAGGCCAACATCTGGTTGTTGCCCATGCGCGCCAGCTCGCCCTTGTTCAAAGCCGCCGGGCCGATGTCGGTCTGCACCCACAACACGCCGCGGGCGTCGAAGGTGATGCCGTCGGGGCAGGCGAAGAGGTCGCCGCGCACATTGCCCTTGGCCTCGGCTCGTTGATTGGCAGGGTCGCCCGCGAGCACGAGATGGTTCCACTTGAACGACGTGGCGTCGAAGTCGCTCGCCTCCTGCCAGCGGATGATCTGCCCCATCACGTTGTTGGCGCGTGGGTTGGCGGCGTCGGGGCCGGGCTGGTCTTTCGCGCCGCGGCTTGAATTGTTGGTCAGCGTGCAGTAGACCCACGCCTGGTTCGGGTCGATCGCAAGCCACTCGGGGCGGTCCATCTTGGTGGCGCCGAGCGCATCGCTGGCTTGGCGCGCCTTGATCACCAGCTCGCCCTGGTCGGCAAAGCCATTGGCCGCGGTCAGCGCGCCCTGGCCGTGCACCAGCGGCAACCAGCGCCCGGAGCCGTCGGCATCGAAACGTGCGACGTACAGCGTGCCGTGGTCGAGCAGTTCGCGGTTCGGTTTGGCACCGCCGGGCGCGATGCGATCCCGGCTGACGAATTTGTAGAGGTACTCGAATCGGGCGTCCTCGCCCGAGTACACCACGGCGCGGCCGTCTTTCGTGACGGCGACCCATGCGCCTTCGTGCGCGGCGCGGCCGAGCGCGGTGCGTTTGACGGGCGTGCTCGTCGGGTCCATAGGATCCATCTCGACGATCCAGCCGAAGCGATTCGGCTCGTTCGGGTTCTTCACCGCGTCGAAGCGCTCGTCGTGCTCCTCCCAGCGGTAGAAGCTGGTCTTGCGCATGCCCCAGCGGCGCTGGTGTTCACTGAGCTTGTCGCCGCCGCCGAAGTAGCCCATCCAGTTCTCTTCGCCTGACAGGTAGGTGCCCCAGGGGGTCTTGCCGCTGGCGCAGTTGTTGAGTGTGCCGAGCACGGTGCGGCCGGCGTCGTCGGCGCCGGTGCGCATCATCGCGTGGCCGGCCGCGGGGCCGCCCACGGAGAACGGCGTGTTCAGCGTGAAGCGGCGCGCGTAGGCGGAAGGGCGCACCATCTGCCACGCGTTGCCTTTCAGCTCGACCTCGATCACCGCCAAGCCATGCGCAGCCTGCGCTTTTTTCACCTTTTCAGCGCTCCAGGTTTTCATGCCGTCGCTGTGCAGCAGGCCGTCGTCGGTGTACTCGTGGTTCATCGCCAGCAGGCCGCGTGTGCTGCTGCCGCCGAGCGCGTAGAAGTGGATGCCGTCGTGGTGCATGCCCATCTGCACGGCCTGGTCGGCGGCGCTGTTGGAGGCGTCGTCGCGGAATGCCGGCATGCGACCCGCCACGCCTATCGGTTCGCCCCAGGCGGCGATGGCGTTGGCGACATAACCCTCAGGCACGGTGACCGCATCGGCCACGCTGGCAGGCACCGACTTGAAGCCGATCACCGGGCCGGCGTTGCCGACCGCTGAAGCGCAGCCGGGCAACAAGGCCGCCAAGGCTGCACCGGCGCCGCCCAGCACAACGATGCGCCGCGCCGGGCTGGAGATGTCATGGATGCTCGGGTTCGGCGAGCCGTTGCTGTCTTCCATCGTGTCGAAGTCTTTGGACATGTCGCTGGTCTCCTGTCAGAGTTTCTCGGTCTCGCCCGAACGTGGCTGCCATTTCATCAGCCGTCTTTCGACGCGGCCCACGGCCGCATCCAGCACCAGTGCAAAGGCCGTTAGCACGAGGATGCCGGCCATCACGGTGTTGATGTCGAACGTGCCTTCGGCCTGCAGGATGAGGTAGCCCACACCCTGGCTCGAACCCAGGTACTCGCCCACCACCGCGCCGACGAAGGCCAGGCCCACGCTCGTATGCAGGCTCAAAAACACCCAGCTCGTGGCGCTGGGCAGGTAGACATGGCGCAGCAGCTGGCGCGGGCTGGCGCCAAGCATGCGCGCGTTGGCCAGCACCACCGGGCTGACCACTTTCACGCCCTGGTAGACGTTGAAGAAAACGATGAAGAAGACCAGCGTCACGCCCAGGGCCACCTTGCTGGCGATGCCGAGGCCAAACCAGACCGCGAAGATGGGGGCGAGGATGATGCGCGGCATCGAGTTCATGGCCTTGATGTAGGGCTCGAGCACGGCGCTGGCCAGCGGTGACAGCGCCAGCCAGAGGCCGCAGGCCAGGCCCAGGCCCGAGCCCAGGGCGAAGGCCAGCAGCGTCTCGATCAGCGTCACCGCCAGGTGGCGGTAGATGTCGGCCTCGGTCACGAACCAATGCCAGATGCGGCCGAACACCTTCAGCGGTTCGCCGAAAAAGAACGCCGCCTGGCGGTCGTTGTCGAACATCACGTTGGGCAGCAGGCCCGGTGCCGTGGCGACATGCCAGAACAGGAAGACGGCGAGCAGCAGGCCGAACTGGTACAGGCGCAGATGTTTCATCGGGTGGCGCGCTTCATGTCTTCGAGGATCAGGGATCAGGCGGCCTGCAATTGCTGCGCGTAGCCTTTGAGCACCTCTTCGCGCAGCACGTCCCAGATGGCGCGGTGCAGCTCGATGAAACGCGGCGTGGTCTTGATCTCCGCCACGTCACGCGGGCGTTCGATGTCGATCGTGAACTCGCCGATCGGATGCGAGGCCGGGCCGGCCGAGAGCACGATGACGCGGTCGCTCATGGCGATGGCTTCGTCGAGGTCGTGGGTGATGAAGAGCACCGCCTTCTTCTTCGACGACCACAGTGCCAGCACCTCGTTTTCCATCAACTGCCGCGTCTGAATGTCGAGCGCGGAAAAGGGCTCGTCCATGAGGATGATGTCGGGGTCCAGCGCCAGCGTTTGCGCTAGCGAGGTGCGCTTCCTCATGCCACCCGAGAGCTGGTGCGGGTAGCGGTCGCCGAAGCCGCCCAGGCCGACGCGGCGCAGCCAGTCTTCGGCCTGCGCCTGCGCATCAGCGACCCCACGAAATTCAAGCCCGGCGGCGACGTTACCCAGCGCCGTGCGCCAGGGCATCAGGCTCTCGGACTGGAACATGTAGCCGGCGCGCGTGTTCAGCCCGGTGAGCGGCTGGCCGAAAACGCTAACGCTGCCGGTGCTCGGGGTCAACAAGCCGGCGCCAACGTTCAGCAGCGTGCTCTTGCCGCAGCCCGTAGGCCCGACCACCGAGACGAATTCACCGGCACCGACCTGCAGCGAGACATCGCGCACGGCGGTGTAGCGCTGGCCGGGGTCGTCGCGGCTGACGAAGGTGCAGCTGATGTCGTCGAGCGTGAGTGCGGCGTCTGACGTGGCTGCGGGCATGGCTACGGGCATGGCCACTCAGGCCCGCGGGTACTTCAGGTTGGCGCGTTTGACGAAGTCGTTGGTGTAGACCGCCGCGAGATCGAGCTTGGCCTTGGCGATGTCGGCGTCGATGCTGGCCAGTGCGCGGTACGCCGTGTCCGCGCCTTTGTCGGGGAACAGGCCGTCGGCCGAGAGCGCGCCTTTGGCGGCGAGGAAGGCGTCGATGTAGACCGCGCGGTCGCCGAGCAGGTAACTCTCGGGCACGGCCTTGATGATCTCGCCCGGGCCGGCGGCCTGGATCCAGTGATTGGCGCGCACCATGGCGTTGGTCAGTGCCTGGATGGTGTTGGGGTTCTTGTCGATGTAGGTCTGCGGCGTGTACAGGCAGCCCGCCGGCATCGGGCCGCCAAAGACCTTCTCGGCCTCGGCCACGATGCGCGTGTCGGAGATGACCTTGAGGTCGCCCGAGCGCTGCAGCAGCGTGATCACCGGGTCGAGGTTGCTCATCGCGTCGATCTGCCCGGAGCGCATCGCCGCCACCGCGCCTTGCGCCGCGCCCACGCCGATGATGGCCACATCGCTTGGCTTCAGGCCGGCCTTGGCGAGGATGAAATTGACCATGACGTTGGTCGACGAGCCCGGCGCGGTGACGCCGATCTTCTTGCCCTTCAGGTCGGCCACGGTCTTGTAGCCGGGCATGGTTTTCGGGTTGACGCCGAGCACGATCTGCGGCGCACGGCCCTGCAGCACAAACGCGCGCAGGCGCTGGCCTTTGTGCTGCATGTTGACGGTGTGCTCGAAGGCACCCGAGACGACATCGGCGCTGCCGCCGACCACCGCCTGCAGCGCACGCGCGCCACCGGCGAAGTCGACGATGGTGACGTCCAGCCCCTCGGCCTTGAAGTAGCCGAGCTGCTCGGCAATGGTCAGCGGCAGGTAGTACAGCAGGTTCTTGCCACCGACGGCGATGGTGACCTTGGGCTTCTCGACGGCCTGCGCACGCAGCACGGCGGGTGCGGCGAACAAGGCCGACGCGGCGGCGGACAACATCAGGTGACGGCGTTGCATCGTGCGGCTCCTTGGGGACGGCGCTCACTCTAGCCCAGCACCCCCGCGCCTAACATCGGGAGATGAACCAAGCACTCTTCATCACCGGCGGCGGCCGCGGCATTGGTGCGGCGACGGCACGTCTGGCCGCAGCGCAAGGCTTTGACCTGGCCATCAACTACACGCGCGATGAAGCCGCGGCGCAAGCCGTGGCGGCGTTTGCGCGCGGCCTGGGCCGGCGTGCGCTGGTGCTGCGCGGCGATGTCGCGGTGGAAGCCGATGTGCTGGCCATGTTCGGTACCATCGACCGTGAATTCGGCGCGCTGCACGGCCTGGTGAACAACGCCGGCGTGGTCGACGTCGCCTCGCGTGTCGAGGCCATGAGCGCCGCGCGACTGACACGCATGTTCGCCATCAACGTCATCGGCGCTATGTTGTGTGCGCGTGAAGCCGTGAAGCGCATGAGCACAGCGCGCGGCGGCGCGGGCGGCGTCATCGTCAATCTGTCATCGGCCGCAGCACGCATCGGCGCCGCAGGGCAGTATGTCGACTACGCCGCGGCCAAAGGCGCGATCGACACCTTCACGCTCGGCCTGGCGCGCGAGGTCGCGACCGAGGGCATACGCGTCAACGCCGTGCGCCCCGGCATCATCGAGACCGAGATCCATGCCAGTGGCGGACAGCCCGGGCGTGCAGCGCAAATGGCGACCAGCGTGCCGATGCAGCGCGCGGGCAGCGCCGACGAGGTGGCGCAGGCGATCCTGTGGCTGCTGTCGCCGGCGTCGAGCTACACCACCGGGGCGGTGATCGACGTCACGGGCGGGCGCTGAACGTCACGCGTCCATCAGGGCAGTAGTTCGCGCGCGCGTGGGTCCTCAGGCTGCACATCGCGGCGCCAGCGGCCGCTGCGAATCTCGTCGAAGGTGATGCGCTCCACCACCACCGGCGCCACGCCGCTGAGCACGCCGAGCTTGAGCGCGGCGGTGTAGCTCAGGTCGACGATGCGCCCTGGTGCAAACGGGCCGCGGTCGTTGATGCGCACGATGACCTCGCGGCCGTTGGCCGGGTTGCGCACGCGTGCGTAGCTCGGGATCGGCATGGTGCGGTGCGCCGCGGTCATGGCGAACATGTCGTAGACCTCGCCGCTGCTCGTGGGCCGGCCGTGGTACTTGTTGCCGTACCACGAGGCCAGGCCGCGCTCGCGCAAGTCGACGTCGCTGGTGAGCGGCACGACGCTGTAGCCCAGCACCTCGTACGGCTTGTTCGGCCCGCCCAGGCGGATGGGCTCGATGCGCGGCACGGCGTCGGGCGTGCCCTCCAGTCCCGCGGGCGTCTGCGCATGCACGCCGTCGCGTTCGGTCAAGGGTGTGCGGCTTGCGCAAGCCGTGAGCAACAGCGCCAGGGACAACACGACGACGCTGCGGGCTCGGCGCATCTACGGTTCGGGTGGCGGTGCGGTGCGGGGCGGGCTGGCGTGGACAGCTGGTGCGACCGGCAAGAATCGAACTTGCGACGCAGCCTTCGGAGGGCCGCATGATATCCACTTCACCACGGTCGCACGCCAGCGGCGGATTCTAGCGGCGCACTGCCGCGTGGGCCGGTCTGCACGGGCGCGATCGCTATAATTCGCAGCTTTGCCAAGCCGGCCCAAGAGCCGCCGCGCAGCATCTTTTGAGGACACCATGAGCGACCCACACGATTCAGCGGCCGAAGAAAGCCACGAAAGCCACGAAGGCCCGATCCGCACGCCCAAGCAACTGATCTGGACCGTGCTCGCCTCGTTCGTGCTGCCGGTGGTCATCATCATCATGCTCGTCAACTACGTCGCCTTCGGCAACCAGCCCGCGGCCGGCAGTGATGCGATGACGGCCGAAGCCATCGCGCGGCGGCTGCAGCCGGTGGGCAGCGTCGAGTTCAAGGACATGAACAACGCCGCGGCGATGAAGACTGGCCAGCAGGTCTACGAAGCGCAATGCACGGCCTGCCACGCGGCAGGCGCCGCCGGCGCGCCCAAGACCGGCGACGAAGCCGCCTGGGCGCCGCGCATCAAGACCGGCTACGACGCCTTGCTCGGCTCGGCGCTGAAGGGCAAAGGCGCGATGGGCGCGCAAGGCGGCGGTGATTTTTCCGACTTCGAAGTCGGGCGCGCCGTGGTCTTCCTCGCCAACAAGGGCGGCGCCCGGTTCGACGAGCCGAAGATGGCGGCGGCAGCGGCCAGCGCGCCGAACTGACGGTTGAACGCGCGGGGCGGCAGCACCGCGCCGGTGTGATGCCAGCGGCGCGTCACCGTCGCACCACACCGGCCTTGCTACCGCACGGCGCAGGCCGAGATACTCGAAGGCTCCATCTCCGGGGAGCCTTCGATGCAAAGAAGAAACAGCCTTGCGGTTGCCATCGCCGCCGCCTGCACCACTTTCGCCGCACCTGCGGCCTTGGCGCAGGCCAGCGCCAACCAGGTCGTCACCGTCACCTCGCAAAAGCGCGTGGAAGACGTGCGCCAGGTGCCGCTGTCGGTCTCGGTGCTATCTGGCGAGGCACTGAAGGACAACCAGATCCTCGACTTCAGCGACCTCGCACGCAGCATCCCCAATCTTTCCTTCTCGACCCAGGCCGGCGCCGGCCTGGCCACGCTGGAGCTGCGCGGCGTGAGCTCGCAGGCGGGCTCGGCCACGGTGGCGGTGTACCTCGACGACATCTCGCTCACCACTCGCAATCTCTACAGCCAGGGCACGGCCGAGCCGCGCTTCTTCGACCTCGAGCGCGTCGAGGTGCTGCGCGGCCCGCAAGGCACCTTGTACGGCGCCAGCGCGCTCGGCGGCACGCTGAAGTTCATCAGCAAGCAGCCCGAGCTGAAGCGCCTGGGTGGCAGCGCGCTGGCCGAGGTCTCGACCACCGACCACGGCGGCACCAACACGCTGGTGCAAGGCGTGCTGAACATCCCGCTGGCCGCAGGTGTGGCGGCCGTGCGCCTGGGCGTGCAGTCGGGCAAGGACAGCGGCTATATCGACCGCGTCGACGTCAACGCGCCAGGCAAGGTGCTGGAGAAAGGCATCAACAGCAACCGCTGGGATGTCTTCAAAGCCAGTGCGCTGATCAAGCTCGGCACCGACTGGAGTTTGTCGCCGGCGCTGTTCGTGCAGCGCTATCGCAGCGGCGACATCGACGCCGCCTACACCGCCGTCGGCGACTACCAAAGCGCCAACGTCGGCGCACCGCTGGCGATCTTCCAGACGAGCAAGATCGTGCGCGAGCCGGGCCGCGACAAGCTCACGCTGCCCAGCCTCACGGTCAACGGCGACCTGGGTTTCGGTGACCTCACGACGATTGTTAGCGGCTACAAGCGCAACTTCGACCGGACGCAGGACGGCACCAGTATCAACTCGGTCTACATCGGCAGCGTCGTCACCAACGCCACCCTGGGCACGCTGGTCGGGTTTCTGCCGTCGTTGGTGAACCTGAACAACAAGGTCGACCAGACGTCGATCGAGATCCGCCTGGCGAGCAAAGGCTACGAGAGCGGGCGCCTGCCGATCACCTGGATCGCCGGCTACTTCAACGCGCGCACCAAGACCGAAGTCTTCGACGACGAGCCGGTGCTGGGCATCAACGCCGCGTTCAAGGCGGCCAGGATCGACATCAACGACCCCGAGCAATTGGCCGACAGCTTCCCCGGCGCGTTCCTCAACGACAGCTCGTACTACAGCGCGCGCCACTACAACGACCGCCAGTCCTCGGTCTTCGGCGAGTTGACCTACCACGTCAGCCCGACGCTGCGTGCCATCGCCGGGCTGCGCGTGCTGCGTGCCAGCCAGCACTTCACGCGCGAAGGCGACCTGTACTACGCCGGCGGCCCTTCGTCGGTGGTGGTCGACAGCAAGGCCAACGCCACCACGCCGCGCTTCGCCTTGAACTGGGACGCCGACAAGACGACCACGCTCTACGCCAACATCGCCAAGGGCTTCCGCCTGGGCAGTGCCAACCGCCCCGTGCCACTGACAGCGCTCGTCAAGCAAGACCTGGTGACACTCGGCCTGCCCGGTGTGATCCCCGCGGCCTTCAGCCCCGACTCGCTGTGGAGCTACGAGGCCGGCAGCAAGATGCGCTTGATGGACGGCAGGCTGTCCTTGAACGTCGCGGCCTTCTACATCAGGTGGCGCGACATCCAGCAAAGCGTGGTGCTGCCCGAGTCGGGTTTCGACTTCGAAACCAACGTCGGCCGCGCCACCAGCAAAGGCATCGAGTTCGAAGCCAGGGCGCGCCTCACCGATCAGTTCACGCTCAGCGTGTCGGGCAGCGGCACCGACGCCACGTTTTCCGAGGACACCCCCGCACTGGGCACCGACGGCAGCGGCGCACTGAACGTGCGCAAGGGCGACCGCGTGCAGGGCGTGCCGCGCTACAACGCGCGCATTGGCTTCGAGTACCGCTTCGCCGCCTTCGGCAACAGCGGCGCTTTCGTGCGCGGCAGCGGCCAATGGACGGGTGCCAGCCACGGCAGCTTCGTGCGCGAGAACAGCGACTACCTGCGCCCTGGCTACTTCACGTCTGACTTCGGCGCCGGCTTGAACTTCGAGAAGATCGACCTCACGCTCTTCGTGAAGAACCTGGGCAACAACCGCACTGTGCTGCAGCGGCCATCGATCCAGGGCGTGGATACCGTCTACCGTCAGCGGCCGCGCACCGTTGGCTTGACGCTGAACTACGCGATGTGATCTGGCGTGGACGTGGGCGCCGGCACCGGCGCCAGCACGTAGCCAAAGCGCTGCGGCATCTGCGCGAAGGCCAGCGGCTGCGGCGTCCAGCGGCCGGCTTCGACCAGGTCGCCAGCGATGGCCATGTCCTGCGTGTGCACCAGACCGAAGCCGATGTCGCAGCTGAGAAAGAGCCGGCCGGAATCGTCGAGCCAGGCCTCGCGCATCTTTGCGGGCAGGCCGGTGTGCGTCATGACCTGAACGCCGGCGCCCAGGCTTTGCAGGCGCCAAATGAGGGGCGCGGCTTCGAGCTGCACATAGACACGCTGCGGCCCGTTCTGGAAGAACCAGGCGCCGCGCTCGTCGCTGTCGTAATTGCGTTCGATGAACTCGAGCAGCTTGCGGTGCTGTATGCGGCTGCCCTTGATCTGCGGGAATGGCCCCGCATGCTGTATGCGGTCGTCGCGCATGTACCAGTCGCCGCGCGCGTCCAGCGCCAGCCAGCCGTAGCAGTGCGGCACGGTGGGCCACTTCTTCAGCGCCGCCTTGACGATCTCATCCATGGGGCAAGACCTTAGCGCATCAGCCTTGCGCCGCCAACCAGTCGGCCACGGCCTCGGGCATGCGCGTCAGCTGACCCGGAAAACCATCGCCAGGAAAGCCGCAATGCCCACCATGCGCCGGCTGCCATAACGTCACAAAGGTGCTGACATCGGCCACGCCGGGCAGCGAGTGGCCGGGAACGAACGGGTCGTTGTGCGCGTTCACCAGCAACGCCGGGATGCGGATGCGCTGCAGGTGTGGCTTGGCCGAGGCCCGCGCCCAATAGTCTTCGGTGCTGGTGAAACCGTGCAGCGGCGCGGTGACGATCTGGTCGAACTCGTACAGCGTGCGTGCAGCGAGCATGCGGTCGGCGTCGAACAGGCCCGGATGCTGTTGCCACTTGGCCAGCGCCTTGGGCTTCATGCTGCGCAGGAACATGCGCATGTAGCTGATGCGGTTGAAGCCGATTTCGATGGCGCGGCCGGCCGCTGCCAGGTCCAGTGGCGAGGACACCGCGGCCACTGCACGCGCGGTCGTCGCGGCGCTTTCACCCGCCTCTTCGGCCCAACGCAGAAGCGCATTGCCGCCGAGCGAAAAACCCACCGCCATCAGCGGCGCCGCTGCGCGTGCACGCAGCCGTTGCAGCATCCAGCCGATTTCCTCGAAGTCACCCGAGTGATAAGCCCGTGGCGCGCGGTTGAGCTCGCCCGAGCAGCCGCGAAAGTGCGGCACGGCAAAGCCCCAGCCGCGCGTGCGCGCCACCTGCGCGCAGCCCAGTGCGTAGTGGCTGGACGAGCTGCCTTCGAGGCCGTGGAACATCACCAGCAGCGGCGCATCGGCGCGGGCCGCGGGCAGCAGGTCGACATCGATGAAGTCACCGTCGGGCGTGTCCCAGCGCTCGCGTTGGTAGCGGATATCCGAGGCCGCCGGCCGCGACGCAAACAGCGCTGGCCAGATGCTTTGCGCGTTGCCGCCGGGCAGCCAGCGTGGCGCGACGTAGTCCGGAATCAAAGGCGCCATCAATGCAACGTGGCCGGGCCCTCGCTCGGCGCGGGCTGCGGCTCGGGCGCGCCGGGGCTGGCGTGGTGCGCCACCATGCGCCAGCCGGTGGCGGTCTTGAGGTAGACGTTGGTGGCCAGCACCCAGGCCGTCTGCGTGCCTTCGTCGGTACGCACACTGATGCGCTCGACCAGGTGGTGCACGGCCAGACCCACGGCATGCAGGCGGCGCACCTGTTCGGGCACCACCGGCACGCCGCCGTTGGCGAAGATGGCCTCGAAGGCAGCACTGATGGCCCGCGGCCCATGGATGCGCGGGCCACCCGGATGCACGCAGGCGATGTCGTCGTCGTCGGCCCAGATGGCCATCAGCCGGGCCAGGTCGCCGCGCTGCAGCGCTTCGTAGAACTGTGCTTCCACGTCGTCGGGCGAAGCGAAGAGCACGGCGGCGGGCGGGCGGCGGCTCATCGGGATATGCGCTGCCTTTGCCTGTTAGCGGCTCGTGAGCTCAATGCGCGGCGTGGTACTTCTCGCCGGCCTTGAGCCGGTAGACCGTGCCGCAATAAGGGCACTGGCCCTGCCCGGTGGTGGTCACATCGATGAAGACCTTGGGGTGGTTGCTCCACAGCGGCATCTTCGGGTTGGGGCAAAAGGTCACGCCCGGGCCTTGCAGGTCTTTCGCGGCCAGCTCCACCGGCGCTTTGGGATCGTTCATCGCCACGCCCTCAAACCTGCGTCAGCCATTCGGCGTACTTGGCATTGCGGCCATGCACGATGTCGAAGAAGGCCGACTGGATCTTCTCGGTGATCGGCCCGCGTCTTCCAACATAGTCGCCCACGCCGAGCTCGATGCGGTCGAGCTCGCGAATCGGCGTGACCTCGGCCGCGGTGCCGGTGAAGAAGGCCTCGTCGCAGATATAGACCTCGTCGCGCGTGATGCGCTTTTCCACCAGCTTCAAGCCAAAGTCCTGGCAGATGCTGAAGACGGTGTTGCGCGTGATGCCGTTGAGCGCGCCGGCCGACAGGTCGGGCGTGTAGACCACGCCGCCCTTGATGACGAACAGGTTCTCGCCCGCACCTTCGCTGACGAAACCGCTGGCGTCGAGCAGCAGCGCTTCGTCGTAGCCGTCGTCGGTGGCTTCCATGTTGGCCAGGATCGAGTTGGTGTAGTTGCTCACCGCCTTGGCCTGCGTCATGGTGATGTTGACGTGGTGGCGCGTGTAGCTGCTGGTCTTGACGCGGATGCCGCGCTTCATGCCCTCTTCGCCGAGGTAGGCGCCCCACGGCCAAGCGGCGACCATCAGGTGGATGGTGTTGCCGCGCGGGCTGACGCCGAGCTTGGTGTCGCCAATCCAGGTCAGTGGCCGCAGGTAGCCGCTTTCCAGTTTGTTCTCGCGCACCACGGCGCATTGCGCGTCCATCACCTGCTGCGGCGTGAACGGGATCTTCATGCGCAGGATCTTGGCGCTGTTGAAGAGCCTCTCGGTGTGCTCGTGCAGGCGGAAGATGGCGGTGTGGCCTTGCGCGGTCTTGTACGCGCGCACGCCTTCGAAAGCGCCGCAGCCGTAGTGCAGCGTGTGCGAGAGCACATGGATCTTGGCCTCGCGCCACTCGACCATCTCGCCGTCCATCCAGATCTTGCCGTCGCGGTCGGACATCGACATGCGGAACTCCTCGCCCGGTCGAGCGGGCCTATGGTGAAGGGGCGAGATTTTAGGGCCGGCCCCAGGGGTGAGGCTCCGGGGCCGGCTGGCGCTCGCGCCCTCAGGCGAGGTTGGCTGCCGTGAACGGCATACGCCGCACACGCTTGCCGGTGGCCGCGAAGATCGCGTTGGCCACCGCCGGCCCGATCAGCGCCGTGGCCGGCTCACCGATGCCGCCGGGCTTCTCGGTGCTTTCCAACAGCGTGATGTCGATCGTCGGTGCCTCGTTGTTGCGCATCAGGCGGAACTGGTGGAAGTTGGTTTGCTGCACCCGGCCCTGGTCCACCGTGATCTCGCCCCACAGGGCCGCGCCCAGGCCGAAGATCACACTCGACTGGATCTGCGCCTGCACGGTGTCGGGGTTGACCATGCGGCCCAGGTCGGCCACCACCGTCACCTTGTGCACCTTGGGTTCGCCACCGACCATCGAGATCTCGGCCACTTCGGCGAGGTAGGTGTCATAACCCTCCATCAGCGCCACGCCGCGGAAGCGGCCGGGCGCGGCCGGCGTGCCCCAGCCAGACTTCTCGGCAAGCGTCTTGAGCACACGCGTGAAGCGCGGCTGCTTTTCCAGCAACGAGAGGCGGTATGCCACCGGGTCCTTGCCCGCGGCGGCAGCGCATTCGTCGATGAAGCATTCGTTGGCGAAGGCATTCATGTTGTGGCTGACCGCGCGCCAATAACCCACACGCAGACCGGCATCGTGCTTGACGAAGTCGTGCCGCGTCGCGGCCACCTCATAAGGGGCCACGGCGGCTTCGGTCATCAGGACATCCGGTGCCTCTGGCGGCAGGTTGAACACGCGTGCGGTTACCGACTGCGAAGCCACGCGCCATGTCACGGCCGTGGGTTTGCCGTCGGCGCCCAGTGCGGCAGCGAGCTGATGCACGCCCAGCGGTCGGTAGAAGTCGTGCGTCATGTCGTCTTCACGTGACCAGATGAGCTTGACCGGGCGCTTCACCGCCTGGCTGATCTGCGCAGCCTGGATGATGAAGTCAATGTCGATGCGGCGACCAAAACCGCCACCGAGGAAGGTGGACTCCACGCGCACGTTCTCGGGCTTGACGCCCACCACCTTGGCCACGGCACCTTGCGCCGCGTCGGGCCATTGCGTGGGGCCGATCAGCAGCACCTTGTCGCCATCGACATGCGCCGTGAAGTTCATCGGCTCCAGCGGCGAGTGCGTGACGTTCTGCGTGATGTACTCGGCGCGCAGCACCTTCGCCCCGGCCGTAGCGGCAGCGGCGATGGCGCCATCCGCATCACCGACATTGGCGCGCACGGGAATGGCCTTGCCGCTGGCCAGCGCGGCGCGTGTGCCGGCCAGCATGGCCGCAGTATTGAGATTGGCACCTGCGCCGAGGTCCCAGTCGATCGTCACCGTCTCACGTGCCTGCCTGGCGTGCCAATAGGTGTCGGCCACCACGGCCACGCCGTCGGGGATCTGCACCACGTCGATCACGCCGGGCATGCCCTTGGCCTTGCTCGCATCGAAGCTCTTCACGGAGCCGCCGATCACCGGGCACTGCGCCAGCGAGGCATTGACCATGCCGGGCAGCCGCACATCGATGCCGAAACGCGCCGTGCCGTTGACCTTGGCCGGCGTATCCAGCCGCGTCGTCTTCTTGCCGACGATGCGGAATTGCTCGGGCGGCTTGATGCTGGGCTTCTCGGGCACCGGCAGCTTCGATGCGGCGTCGGCCAGCTGGCCATAGGTGGCCTTCTGGCCCTTGGGGCCTAGCACCATGCCGTTCTCGGCGCGCAGTTCGCTGGCGGGTACGTCCCACTTCTGCGCCGCGGCCGCGACCAGCATCTCGCGCACCTGGGCGCCGGCGATGCGCAGCTTTTCCCAGCCTTCGCGTACCGAGGTGGAGCCGCCGGTGAGCTGCAGGCCGAAGAGCAGCGCGTTGCCATAAACCTTGCCCGGTGGCGCGAAAGCCACCTGGATCTTGTGGATGTCGACATTGAGCTCCTCGGCGATGAGCATGGGCATGGAGGTGTACACACCCTGGCCCATCTCGGCGCGCGCCGACAACAGCGTGACGGTGTTGTCGTCAGCGATGTGCACCCAGGCGTTGGGCGTGTGCACGAGCCCGGCGGCCTGCGCCGGGCCGCCCAGCGGCACCGTGAAGCCCACCATCAGGCCACCACTGAAGGCGGCCGATGACTTGACGAAGGTGCGGCGGGTGATGCCAGCCGTGACGGTCTTGATCGTTGCTTGCGTCATGGTGGTCTCCTCAGGCCTTGGCGCCGCGCATCATGGCGGCGGCAGTCTTGATGGCAGCGCGTACGCGCACGTAGGTGCCGCAGCGGCAGATGTTGCCGGCCATGGCCGCGTCGATGTCGGCGTCGCTCGGGTTCTTGTTCCTGGCCAGCAGCGCAGAAGCGCTCATCAGCTGGCCCGACTGGCAGTAACCGCACTGCGGCACGTCGTGCTGGATCCAGGCTTTCTGCAGCGGGTGGTTGTTGTCGCGCGACAGGCTCTCGACGGTGGCAACTTTCTTGCCGGCGCAGGCTGCCAGCGGCGTCTGGCAGCCGCGCACGGCCATGCCATCCACCTGGATCGTGCAGGCACCGCACAGGCCGGCGCCACAGCCAAACTTCGTGCCTTGCAGGCCCAGCTCTTCACGCAACACCCACAGCATGGGGGTGTCGGATTCCGACTTCAACTGAACGGCACGGCCGTTCACGCTAACCGAAGTGCTCATTCGGGAATCTCCTCAAGGCAGGTGCGCATGGCCCTGCAGGGTTGTAGACACGGGTGCGCAGCGTAGGCACTGTCGCGCCTGCGCAGCCCCGGACAAACCCGATGCAGGTGAAAGCGCCGGTAGCTGGCGGCGTTGCAGCGCCGGCGCTGGTGCCGTGCGCGCGAGGCGTCAAAAAGGGTGCTCAGGGCTGCGTCGCGCGCTGCAATAACCAGCTGACGACACGGCCGCTGCGCAATTGCACCTGCACGGCGTCGCCGCCATCGTCGACCCAGCGAAAGGTTTCGGGCTCGTCGTGCAGCTGGGTGCCCAGGCTTTGCGTGAGTTTGATGATGTGCATCAAGCGCATGCCGGCGTGCAGCTTTGCGTGAAGCATCACGGCGCTCTTGCACGTGCCCACCGGCCGCCCCGAGGCGGCGCGCAAGGTACGCAGCGCGCGGCTGAACTGCAGCAGCAGCCAGAACACGACCACGGTCAAGGCCAGCGCGACGCCCGGCCAGCCGTAGCTGACGTAGCCGGCGACGACGGCAATGGCGGCCAGTGCCCATGACAGCGCGGCGTTCATGTGTGCAGCCATGGGTCGGCGCATGGCATCGTCGAGAATCTTTTGCATGGAGCGTTTGAAGACATGGGTGGTCAACCTCGACCGGGCCACCGAGCGCCTGGCACGGGTGGGTGCGCAACTGCAGCAAGTGGGGCTGCCCTTCGAGCGGCTGCCTGCGGTCGACGCCCGCGCTTTCACGGCGGAACAAAGCGCGCAACTGGATGCGCCGGCCTACCGGCGCAAACACGGCATGGAGCCGCTGCCGGGTGAGCTCGGATGTTACCTGTCGCATGTCGAGGTGATGCGCCGCATGCTCGCCTCGCGCGCCGAATTCGGCCTGGTGCTGGAAGACGATGTGCTGCTGACCCAGCGTCTGCCGGCGGCGCTGCGCGGCCTCATCGAACACGCCGGGCGCTGGGACATGGTCAAGCTCTCTGCCGTGCATTCGGGCACGCCGCAAAAAGTGCTTGAAGTGGCGCCGGGCCAGCATCTGGCGGTGATGTTGTCGCGCTGCACAGGTTCGAGCGCGTACCTCATCAACCGCCGCGCCGCGATGGCCTATCTCGACGACCTGTTGCCGATGAGCCTGCCCTACGACCATGTGTTCGACCAGGGCTGGGCCTTCGGCCTGAAGGTACGCCTGCTCACGCCCACGCCTTGTGTGCACGACGAAGCCACGGCGTCGATGATCGCCGCGCCGAGCCAGTCACCGTCGCGCAAGTTTGGTGTGTGGCGGCGCCTGCCGGCTTTCGCCTACCGCATCGGCAACGAATGGCGACGCGTGACCTACGGCCTTAAGTCCTTGCGACTCGAGCGTTAGCACCTCAAAGCCCGCGCACCGTGCTGATGGCCTCTTCGATGCGCTCCACGGCATGGATGGTCAGGCCTTCGATGGCCTTCTTCGGCAGATTGGCCCTGGGCACCAGCGCCACCGAGAAGCCGAGCTTGGCGGCTTCCTTCAGGCGTTCCTGACCACGCGGCGCTGGCCGCACTTCACCCGCCAGGCCGACTTCACCGAAGGCGAAAAAGCCGCGCGGCAAGGGCTTGCCGCGCAGGCTGCTCTGGATCGCCAGCATCACCGCCAGGTCGGCCGCGGGCTCGGCTATGCGCACGCCGCCGACGGCGTTGACGAACACGTCCTGGTCCATGCACGAGACACCGGCGTGGCGGTGCAGCACGGCCAGCAGCATCGCCAGACGGTCACGGTCCAGGCCCACCGACAGGCGACGCGGGCTCGGCCCGCCGCTGTCCACCAGCGCCTGCAATTCCACCAGCAGCGGTCGCGTGCCTTCGAGCGTGACCATCACGCAGCTGCCCGGCACGGGTTCGCCGTGTGTCGACAGAAAGATCGCGCTCGGGTTGCTCACGCCCTTCAAGCCGCGCTCGGTCATGGCGAAGACGCCGATCTCGTTCACCGCGCCGAAGCGGTTCTTGATGGCACGCACGAGGCGAAAGCTCGAGTGCGTATCGCCTTCGAAATACAGCACGGTGTCGACGATGTGTTCGAGCACGCGCGGCCCGGCGAGTGCCCCTTCCTTGGTGACATGGCCGACGAGCACGACCGCACAACCCGAGGTCTTGGCCGCGCGCGTGAGTTGCGCCGCGCATTCACGCACCTGCGCCACCGAGCCGGGTGCCGAGGTGAGCTGCTCTGAATACACCGTCTGGATCGAATCGATGACGCAGAAGGCCGGCGCTTCTGCGGCCATCGCGGCGAGGATGCGCTCGAGCTGGATCTCGGCCAGCACGCGCACGCGCTTGCCCTCAAGGCCAAGCCGGCGCGCGCGCAAGGCGACCTGCGCCGCACTTTCTTCGCCGGTGACATAAAGCACGGGCATCTGGGTGCTGATGGCGTCCAGCGCCTGCAACAGCAGCGTGCTCTTGCCGATGCCGGGGTCGCCGCCGATCAGCACCACGCCGCCGGCGACGATGCCGCCGCCGAGCACGCGGTCGAGCTCTTCCTGGCCCGTGGGCGTGTGACTGATGGCCGCCGCGTCGATCTCGGACAGCGTCGCTACCGGCATCGCGCGCGCCAGCGACTGGAAGCGGTTCTTCGTGCCCGCCGACTCGGCCACGCCTTCGTCGAGCGTGTTCCAGGCGTTGCAGTGCGGGCATTTGCCCAGCCACTTGGGGCTGGTGCCACCGCACTCGCGGCAGCTGTAGATCGTCTTGGCCATCGTGCGATTGTCAGTCGCCGGTCTTGCCGCCGAGCTTGCCGCGCCCGGCCTTGATCTCGGCGCGGTGGCCCTTGCCTTCGAGCCGGCGGCGCTTCGAGGCGAGCGTGGGCTTGGTGGCACGCCGCGCCTTCGGCGGCTCGGCCACGCTGTCGACCATGGCCTGCAAACGCGCCAGTGCTTCCGTGCGGTTCATCGGCAGGCTGCGGTGCTCCTGCGCCTTGATCACGACCACGCCTTCGCTGTTGATGCGCTGGTCGGGCAACGCCAGCATGCGCAGCTTGACGTCATCCGGCAGAGACGAGGCGGCGACATCGAAGCGCAGCTGCGCCGCGCTGGAGACCTTGTTGACGTTCTGGCCACCCGCACCCTGGGCGCGGATGGCGCTGAACTCGACGTCCGCGAGCGCTATGCGCGGACGCCGCTTCATTGGCTCAGCTCGGCGTCGAGCCGCCGCCGCTTGCGCCGCGCACCTTGTCGACGACGAACAGCAGCACGATCGCGCCGACGACCGAGGCGATCCAGCCGGCGGTCTCGCCGGGCTCGTACCACTTCATCGCCTGGCCGATGAACCTGGCGATGAAGGAGCCGCCAATGCCCAGCAGGCAGGTCAGGATCCAGCCCATCTTCTGATCGCCCGGCAACAGGAAGCGCGCGATGGCGCCCACGATCAGGCCGACGATGATGGTTCCGAGCAAGCTCATCATGGTGTTTGTCTCCTCATGTTGATGGTTGTTGCGAGACCGGCACGCGCTGGGCCAGCGCGCACATCAGCTCGTAGCCGATCGTACCTGCGGCTCGCGCCACTTCATCGATGGCGAGCACGGCGCCGGCCGGCCCGAGACCCCACAGGGTGACCTCACTGCCGACGTTAGCAGCGGGCACCGGTGAAAGGTCGACCGCCAGCATGTCCATCGACACCCGGCCCACCGTCGCGCAGCGCACGCCGTCCACCAGCACCGGCGTGCCACTGCCGCACTGGCGCGGGTAGCCGTCGGCATAACCGCAGGCGGCGATACCGATGCGCATCGGCGCGCTAGCGGTGAAGCTGCTGCCGTAGCCGACGCTGTCGCCCGCGGCAAGGGACTGCGTGGCGATGAGCCGTGAGCGCAGCGTCATCGCCGGCTGCAAGTCCCAATCGGCGATGTCGTGTTCGGGGAAGTCGGGGGCGCTGCCGTAGCTCATGATGCCGGCGCGCACCCAGTCGCTCGCCAGCGCATGGCGCAAGGCGGCGGCGCTATTGCTCAGGCTACGCTCGCCGGGAAGGTCGCGCGTGGCCTCATCCCACACACGCAATTGATGCTTGACGCCGCGTGGGCCGTCGGCGTCAGAGAAGTGCGTCATCAAGGAGATCTCGCCCACCTGGGGCAGTGCGTCGAGGCGTGCCCAGGCGCTGCGAAACTGTTCGGGCCGAAAGCCCAGCCGGTTCATGCCGCTGTTCATTTTCAGGAACACGCGGTGCGCGCGCTGGGTCTTGTGCGCGGCTAGCCAGTCGATCTGCACGGCGTGGTGCACCACGTGCCAAAGGTCGAGGCGCGAACACAGCTCGAGGTCGCGCGCATCGAAGCAGCCTTCGAGCAAGAGCACCGGCCCACGCCAGCCCAGCGCCCGGATGCGTTCGGCCTCAGCCAGGTCGAGCAAGGCGAAGCCGTCGGCGCCGCGCAAGCCTTCGAACACGCGCTCGATGCCATGGCCATACGCATTGGCCTTGACCACCGCCCATACGCGCGCGTCGGGTGCGGCGCGGCGCGCGCGTGCAAGGTTGTGGGCCAGCGCACCGCTGTGAATCAGGGCTTCGATCGGGCGCGGCATGGGTCGGTGCGCTATGCACCCAGACGGGGTGCGGGCACATTCTGACAGCGCAGGCTGCATGCTATAAACCGCCCGCCCTTAAAACGGAGACAAGGTCTCGAGCCGGTGCGCCATGTCGCCGCGCTGCAGCCCCCGATGGCGATAGATGAAAAAAGGTTTCTCGACCATCATGGCGGCGCAGTTCTTCAGCTCGCTGGCTGATAACGCCTTGTTGATCGCTGCCGTCGAGCTGTTGCGCATGAGCAAGGCACCGGCCTGGCAGACCCCGGCACTGGCGCCGATGTTCGCCTTGTTCTACGTCGTGCTCGCGCCCTTCGTCGGCGCCTTCGCCGATTCGGTGCCCAAGGGCCGCGTCATGTTCGTGTCGAACGCGATCAAGATCGTCGGCTGTCTGATGATGCTCTTCGGCGGCCACCCGCTGCTGGCCTACGCCGTCGTCGGGCTAGGCGCCGCGGCCTACTCGCCGGCCAAGTACGGCATCCTCACCGAGCTCTTGCCGGCCTCGCAACTGGTCAAGGGCAATGGCTGGATCGAGGGCCTGACGGTGGCGTCGATCCTGCTCGGCTTCGTGCTCGGCGGGCTGCTCATCGGCGCCAAACTCTCGGCCGCGCTGCTGGCGTTCGATCTGCCGTTGATGGATACCTCGGTCGACACGCCGCCCGAGGCCGCGATCTCCGTCATCGTCTTCCTCTACATCGGTGCCGCGGTCTTCAACCTGCAGATTCCGCGCACCGACGCGCCGCTGCAGCCGATGACGGGGCTGGTCAGCCTGGTGCGCGACTTCTCGCACTGCAACTCGCGCCTGTGGCAAGACAAGCTCGGCCAGATCTCGCTCGCCACCACCACCTTGCTGTGGGGCATCTTCGGCAACGTGCGCCTGATCGTCTTTGCCTGGGCTGCAGCGGCACTGGGCTACACCACGGCGCAGGCCTCGAGCCTGGCCGGCGTGGTCGTCATCGGCTCGGTTGCCGGCGCCGTGCTGGCCTCGACCTACATGAAGCTCGACCGCGCCGCGGCCGTGATTCCCGTGGCCACCGCCGTGGGCCTGCTGATGATCGGGCTGAACGTCATCACCAATATCTGGGTCGCCACGCCTTTCCTCGTGCTGCTGGGCACCTTGTGCGGCTTCGTCATCGTGCCGATGAACGCACTGTTGCAGCACCGCGGCCACAACCTGATGGGCGCCGGGCGTTCCATCGCCGTGCAAAACTTCAACGAGCAGGCGTGCATCCTGGGCTTGGGCGCGTTCTACGCCGGCATGACCAAGCTCGGCTCGTCGACCTTCATCGCCATCGCCGTGTTCGGCCTGCTGGTGGCCGGCATCATGGAAATCATTCGCCGCTGGCACGCGTCCAACCTCGTCAAGCACCAGGAAGAAGTCGAGCGGCTGCTGAGCATTGCGCGCAGCGACGGCGGCCACTGAAGCGCAACGGCCACGATGAGCGCGCGATGAACGCAGCCCGCGGCGCCACGCTGGTGCCCGTACTTGCGCTGTTATGCAACGCCTTCATCTGGGGCGTGTCGTGGTGGCCGTTTCGCCAGCTCGAAGGCCTGGGCCTGCATCCGCTTTGGGCCACGGCGTTGATCTACGCGCTGTGTGCGCTGGTGCTGATGCTGCTGCGCCGCGGCGCGCTGCGCGAACTCATCCGCACGCCGGCCCTTTGGGTGCTGGTGGCCGCGGCCGGCACCACCAACGCCACCTTCAACTGGGCCGTGACCGCCGGCGACGTGGTGCGCGTGGTGCTGCTCTTTTACCTGATGCCGGTGTGGGCCTTGCTGCTGGCCCGCGCGCTGCTGGGCGAGCGGCTCACGGCGCTGGCCTTGCTGCGCGTGGGGATGGCGCTGGCCGGCGCCGCCATCGTGTTGTGGCCGGCCGGGGCTGGCGCGGCCAGGCTGCCCTGGCCGCAAGGCCTGGCCGACTGGCTGGCGCTGCTGGGGGGTTTCAGCTTCGCGCTGAACAACGTCATGTTGCGTCGCGAAGCCGCGCGCAGCGGCGCGGCGCGCGCGCTGGCAATGTTCGGCGGCGGCGTCGTCGTGGCCGGTGCACTGGCGGCGAGCCTGTCGGCCACCGGCTCGGTGCCCTGGCCACCGCTGCCGTCATGGCCCTGGGTCAGCGGCGCGCTCGCGCTCGGTGTGTTGTTCCTGCTCAGCAACCTGGCGCTGCAGCACGGCGCGTCGCGCCTGGCCGCAGGCGCCACGGCCGTGGTCATGATCAGCGAGGTGTTGTTCGCCAGCGGCTCGGCCGTGCTGCTGGGTGCCGGCGTGGTGACGGTGCCGCTGCTGGTCGGCGCCGCCCTGATCCTGGGCGCGGCGCTGCTGGCCACACGCTGACTCAGCGCACGATGGTCGCGATGTGGTGGTGCAGCAGTCGCTGAAGCGCGTCCACGTCCAGCGGCTTGGCCAGGTAGGCGTCGGCGCCGGCGAGCGCGCCGCGCGCGCGGTCGAGCTCGCTGTGGTGGGCCGAGACCATCACCACCGTGGGCTCGAGCGCGCTGCCGGCATGAAGGTGGCGGCGTTTGATGTGCTGGCACAGCGCGAGGCCGTCGAGTTCGCTCTCGGTACCGAGTTCGACGTCGAGAAAGACGATGTCGAAGGCGTGCTGGGCCAGCTGTTCGATGGCCCGGCCGCTGCCCATGGCGCGCTCGGTCTGCACACCCAGGGGCTGAAGCTTCGACTCCAGAAAACGCAGCGCGATCTCGCTGTCGTCGACCAGCAGCGCACGTGTCAGTCGCGCTGGCGCCGCAGGGGCCGCGCCTCTGTGCGCGCTTGGTGCCTCGGGTGTCTGCGCCGAGGCGGCCACGCCGAAGTGCATCAACGCCAGCTGGTCGAGTTCGTGCAGCAGCTGGCGCGTGTCGATCGGGCGTGTGATCCAGCCGCTGGCATCGTCGGGCAACTGCGCACCGATGTAGACGGCGCGCTCCACCATCCCGGCACGCACCACCTGCGCCAGCGCGTCGCTCTGGTCGGCATCGACGACGACGAGGTCGCACTTGCGCACATCGTTCACCGGCGAGTACATCGGCTGGCGCTGCACCGCCAGCCGCAGCGACGAACTCAAAGCGCCGCCCTCGAAACCACTGAAGCCGAGAAGGCACACGCGCAAGGGCAGGGGGATGGGCTGCGTCATCGGCGGTCGGAGGCGAGAGGTCATGTCGGGCCCGAAGGCAGGGTGCGCGCCAGGCCTGTCCGGGTGGGACGGGAAGGCTAACATGGCAGGCCGCGCCGCCTGTGCGCGGTGGCACGAGTACCCCAGGAGAAATGCCCATGCCCGCGTCCACCGTCTACGACTTCGAGGCCTTGTCGATTGAAGGCAAACCCGCGCACCTGTCGACGCAGCGCGGCAAGGTGCTGTTGATCGTCAACACCGCCAGCGCCTGCGGTTTCACACCGCAGTTCGGCGGGCTGCAAAAGCTGTGGCAGCAGTACCGCGACAAGGGGCTGGTGATCGTCGGTTTCCCAAGCAACGAGTTCGGCGGCCAGGACCCCGGCAGCAATGGCGAGATCGCGTCCTTCTGCGAGCTGAACTACGGCGTGGACTTCCCCATGATGGCCAAGGTCAAGGTGAATGGTGTTGAAGCCCATCCGCTGTGGAAATGGCTAACGTCTGAAGCACCGGGCGTTCTCGGCACGCAGGCGGTGAAGTGGAACTTCACCAAGTTCCTGGTCGGCAAGGACGGCAAGGTGATCAGGCGCTACGCCCCCAACGACGCGCCCGAGGCCCTGGCGCGCGACATCGACAAGGCGATGGCTGCATGACGGGCCGCACGATGTTTCAGCACCTCGACCCCTACGCCGGCGACCCGATCCTCAGCCTGAACGAAGCCTTCCACGCCGACCCGCGCCAGGACAAGATCAACCTCTCGATCGGCATCTACTTCGACGACGCCGGCCGCATCCCCGTGCTTTCCTGCGTGCGCCGCGCCGAGGCGCTGATGCTCGAAGAGAGCGCGGCCAAGCCCTACCTGCCGATCGAAGGCTCGGCCGCGATGCGCACGGCGGTGCAGCACCTGCTCTTTGGTGCCGGCCACGAAGCGCTCACCAGCGGCCGCGTCGCCACACTGCAGACCGTGGGCTCCAGCGGCGGGCTGAAGGTCGGCGCCGACTTCCTCAGGCGCTGGCTGCCCGAGAGCGGCGTGTGGGTCAGCGACCCGACCTGGGACAACCACCGCGCGATGTTCGAAGGCGCGGGCGTGGCGGTGCACACCTATCCCTACTACGACGCCACCAGCGGCGGTCTGAAGTTCGACGCGATGCGCGCTGCCCTGGCGCAGCTGCCCAAACGCAGCGTCGTGCTGCTGCACGCCTGCTGCCACAACCCCACGGGCGTGGACCTCACGCCGGCGCAGTGGCAACAGCTGATCCCCGTGCTGCATGAGCGTGAACTGCTGCCCTACCTCGATCTGGCCTACCAGGGCTATGGCGAGGGCATCGAAGAAGACGCCTACGCCGTGCGCGCGCTGGCCTCGGCCGGGCTGACCTTTTTCATCGCCAACTCTTTTTCCAAGAGCATGAGCGTCTACGGCGAGCGCGCCGGCGCCTTGAGCGTGGTCTGCGCCAGCCGCGGCGAGGCCGAGCTGGTGCTGGGGCAGATGAAAGCCACGGTGCGGCGCAACTACTCCAGCCCGGCGATCCACGCCGCCGGCATCGTCAGCCGCGTGCTCACCAATCCGCCGCTGCGCCTGCTATGGCAGGACGACGTGAACGCCATGCGCGAGCGTATCCAGGCGATGCGCCGGCGCCTGCACGGCGTGCTCACGGCACGCGTGAGCGGGCGCGACTTCGGCTACTTCCTGTCGCAGCGCGGCATGTTCAGCTACACCGGCTTGACGGCGGCGCAGGTCGACCGCCTGCGCGAGCAGTTCGGCGTGTACCTTGTGCGCTCGGGGCGCATGTGCATCGCCGGGCTCAACACCGGCAACGTCGAACGCACCGCCGAGGCCATGGCCGCGGTGTTGTAGCGACAGCGCTCACGCCGCCGCGCGCAGCGCGGGCGGCGGCGCCGCAAGGGCGGCGAACAGGTCTTTGGGATCGTTCAACACTGGCACGAGGTCGACCGCGCTGCCCAGACGCAGCGTCTGCGCGGTGCGCTGCAGCCAGCGCAGCGACGAAAAGTCCTCAAGCGCAAATCCAACCGAGTCAAACAGCGTCACGTCGGCCGCGCCGGTGCGCCCGACGCGTTGGCCGAGCAGCACCTGCCAAAGCTCGGTCACGGCGAAATCGGCCGGCATCTGCTGCAGCTCACCTTCCACGCGCGTTTGCGGCTCGTACTCGACGAAGACCTTGCTCGCGGCCACCACCGCCGCATGCAGCTCGGTCTTGCCGGGGCAGTCGCCACCCACGGCATTGAGATGCATGCCCGGCTCGATCATCTCGGGCGTGAGGATGGTGGCGCGGGCCTTGTCGGCGGTGATCGTGGTGACGATGTGCGCACCGCGCACGGCCTCGGCGATGCTTTCGCAGACCGTGACCCGCAACCCCGGCGTCGCACGCAGGTGGCGCACCAGCTTGGCGGTAGCGGCAGCGTCCACGTCGTACAGCCGCAGCGTGTCGATACCCAGCAAGTGGTGAAACGCCAGAGCCTGGAATTCGCTCTGTGCACCGTTGCCGATCACGGCCATCGTGCGCGCCTCACGCCGCGCCAACACACGCGCCGCCATGACCGACGTCGCAGCCGTGCGCATCGCCGTCGTGAGTGTGAGCTCACTCAGCAACAAGGGCAGGCCAGTGGCCACGTCGGCCAGCACGCCCAAGGCCATGACCGTCGGTAGGCCGTGCTCGCCATTGTTCGGATGGCCGTTGACGTACTTGAAGCTGTAGTGCGTGGTGTCGGCCGTGGGCATCAGCTCGATGACACCTGCCGCCGAATGGCTGGCCAGGCGCGATGTCTTGTCGAATGCGTGCCAGCGCCGGAAGTCGGTCTCGATGGCGGTGGCAAGCGCGCGCAGACACGGCGGCAGGCCAAGTCGGCGCACGATCTGGGCGACGTCGTGCGTCGTCAACAAGGTGGTGGTGGGTGCAAAGGTGGGGCGGCGCATGGGGCTTCTTGTGGCATCGGGTCGGGCTGTCCAGGATTGTTCGTGGGCGTTGCGCCAAGAAGAAGCGGCAAAGATGCATAGCATTCGCCAGACTTCTGCCGTTATGGCATGGGTGAATGCCAAAATGCAGCATGGACGGCCTCGACCAGCAGCTCATCGCCTTGTTGCGGCTCGACGCCCGCAGCACCGTAGCGACGTTGGCGCACAAGCTCAAGGTCTCGCGCGGCACCGTCACCAACCGCATCGCCCGGCTCGAAAGCGAAGGCGTGATCGTCGGCTACACCGTGCGCCTGCGACCCGATTCGCAGCCCAATGACATCCGCGCCTGGACCAGCATCGCCGTCGAAGGCAACCAGACGCGCGCCGTCATCGTCACCTTGCTCGGCGAGCCCGGGGTGGCCTCGCTGCACGACACCAACGGCCGCTGGGACCTGCTGGCCGAATTGCGCGCTCCCAACCTCGGCGCGATGGCCGAGGTGCTCGAACGCATGCGGCTGATCAAGGGCATTGGCGCCACCGAAACCAGCATCCACCTGCAGACCTATCGCTTGTCCTGAGCCGTGGGTCTGCAGCGGTCGGCGGTCGGCGGGCGGCGGCAGTTCTGCTCAATAGCGGCTGAAGCGGCGCGCCATCCCCCATTTGGCAATTCCAGCCGTAACGGGAAGGTGGTTCAATACACGCATGGCACAAATGAGCAGGGTGGTGTGTGCGCGAACCTGAAGGTTTTTCGAGACTCTCGACGCTAGGCCCGGCGCCATTGACGCTGACCTGCGACGACGACTTCGGCCTCGAAGCCACGTGCTACGAAGCGGCGGGAACGCCGCGCGCCATTGTCGTGGTGGCCTCGGCCCTGGGCGTGCCGCGCCGCTACTACTCACGTTTCGCCGAGTTCATGGCTGCACAAGGCGTGGCCACGCTGACCTTCGACTACCGCGGCGTGGGCGAGTCAGTACCTGTGGCCGGGCAAGAAGCGTCGATCGACATGGCGGCGTGGGGCCGGCTGGACATCGACGCCGCGATTCGCAGCGCGGCGGCGCTGTACCCCGGCACGCCGATCTTCCTCATCGGCCACAGCTGCGGCGGCCAACTCGTCGGCCTGGCGCCGGCCTGCAAACAACTGGCCGGCGTGGTGCTGGTCTCGGCCACCTTGCCGCATGCCTCGCGCTACCCGCGCCCCGACCGTTTTGCGCTGTCGCTGCTGTGGCGTGTGCTGTTGCCGCTGGCGACCATGGGCGCCGGCCACAAGACCACCACCGTGCCCGGCCTGCCCGGCGCCATCGCGCCGCGCGTCGTGTTCCGCCAATGGGCGCGCTGGTGCCGCTCGCGCGACTACCTGTTCGACAAGCGCTTCGAGCTCGACACCGCCCACTTCGGCGCGATGACGGCGCCGGTGCTGTCGATCGCTATTTCCGACGATGAACGGGCGCCGCTCGACGCCATCCTGCCGCTGCTGGCGCGTTTCACGTCGGCGCATGTGGAACGCCGCGTCGTCGACGCCAAGCATGTCGGCTACGGCAGCATCGGCCACATGGGCTTCTTCCGCACCCGCATGCGCGATGCGTTGTGGTTCCCGGTGCTGAGCTGGATGCTGCGCCACCGCGCGCGCGAAGACGCAGCCTGAGCAGCTTGCCGATCGGCCCGTGTCGCGGCTCAGATGCAGCGGCCGCCATCGACCTCCATGCACACGCCGGTGATCATCGAGGCCTCGTCGCTGCACAGGAAACACGCGGCGTTGCCCAGGTCCTCGGGCGTCGAAAAACGGCCGATGGGAATGGTCGACAGGAACTTGGCGCGCATCTCTGGCGTGTCTTCGCCCATGAAGGTCTTGAGCATCGGCGTCTCTCCCGCCACCGGATTCAAAGCCACCACGCGCACACCGAACGGCGCCAGTTCCACTGCCATCGCGCGCGTGGCGGTGATGACCCAGCCCTTGCTGGCGTTGTACCAGGCCAGCCGCGGCCGCGGGCTCACGCCGGCGGTGGAGGCCATGTTGAGGATCACACCGCGCTTGGCGGCTTTCATCAGCGGCACCAGCTCGCGCGCGGCCAGGTAGAAGGCCTTGATGTTGAGCGCGTAAATACGGTCGAACTCGTCCTCGGGCAGTCCTTCCAGCGGCTGCGGCAGGTGGCCCATGCCGGCGTTGTTGACGAGGATGTCGACGGCTGCGCCGCCATGGGCCTGCGCCGCGCTCACCATGGCGCGTATGTCGCTTGTTAGCGTGACATCGGCGCGGCACGCCAAAGCCGCCGCGCCGACCTCGGCCGCCACCGCTTGAGCGGCCTCGAGGTTGCGGTCCACCACCAGCACGCGCGCGCCTTCGGCGGCAAACTTGCGCACGATGCCCGCGCCAAAGCCGGAGCCACCGCCGGTGACGATGGCGTTCTTGCCTTGCAGTCTCATTGCCTTGTCTCCTGCGCTCGTGTGCTGCGCCTGTGTCATGCCTCAATCGTGCTTGATCGCCACCGTCTTCAGCGTCGAAAACCCGTACAGCGCCTCAAAGCCTTTTTCGCGGCCATGGCCTGAGTGTTTGACGCCACCGAAGGGCAGCTCGATGCCGCCACCCGCGCCGTAGTTGTTGTCGAAGACCTGGCCGCACTGCAGCTTGCGCGCCATGCGCAGCGCGCGGCTGCCGTCGCGTGTCCACACGCCGGCGACGAGGCCGTAGGCGGTGCCGTTGGCAATGGTCAACGCATGGGCTTCGTCGTCGAAAGCGATCAGCGCCTGCACCGGGCCGAAGATCTCTTCCTGCGCGATGCGATGTCCCGCGGCGACGCCGGCCACCAGGGTCGGCGCCACGTAGTAGCCGCCGCGCGGCAAGCCCTCGGGCAGCCGCGCCTGGGCGGCGACGGTGAGACCACTGTCGCGCACCAGGTCGAGGTAGCCGCGCACGACATCCCTCTGGCGCGCACTGATGAGCGGGCCGACATCACAGTCATCCAGCGCCGGGCCCACACTCAGCTCGCGGTAGCGCGCCACCAGCCGCCGCAGCACTTCGTCATGGATGTCGCGCTGCACCAAGAGGCGCGACGCCGCCGAGCAGGTTTGCCCGGCGTTCTGGATGCCGGCGTTGACGAGTGACGGCAGCGCGGCGTCGAGGTCGGCGTCGGCGAAGACGATCTGCGGGCTCTTGCCGCCGAGTTCCAGCGTCACCGGCACCGCGTTCTTCGCTGCCGCCGCCTGGATCAGCGCGCCCACTGCCACCGAACCGGTGAACGAGATGTGGCGCACGCCGGGGTGCGCGGCCAGCGCCGTGCCGGCTTCTTCACCCAGGCCTGGCACGACGTTCAGCGCGCCGGCCGGCAGCCCGGCGTCGACGGCGATGTGCGCGAAGGCCAGCGCCGTCAAGCAGGCTTCTTCGGCCGGCTTCAGCACGCAGGCGTTGCCCATCGCCAGCGCCGCGCCGACCGAGCGGCCGATGATCTGCATCGGGTAGTTCCAGGGCACGATGTGGGCGGTGACGCCGTGCGGCTCGCGCAGTGTCAGTGCGGTATAGCCGTTAGCGAACGGAATCGTCTCGCCCATCACCTTGTCGGCGGCACCGCCGTAGAACTCGAGATAACGCGCCAGCGCCACGGCGTCGGCGCGGCCTTGCCTCAAAGGCTTGCCCACGTCCAGTGCTTCCAGCCGCGCCAGCTCATCAGCCTGTGCCAGCACCAGCGCGCTCATCTTCAGCAGCACGCGCCCGCGCTCGACGGCGGTGAGCGCGCCCCAGGCGCCATCGAGCGCGGCCTGCGCTGCCATGACGGCGGCATCGATGTCAGCCGCCTGGCCACGCGCGATGCGCGCCAGCTCTTCTCCGTCGGAAGGGTTGAAAAGCGCCAGCGTCTGCGCCGTGCCGGCGGGGCGCCAGGCGCCACCGATGAGTACCGTGCTGGTGTCGAAACCGATGGTATGCATGCTGTGCTCGAACGCAAAGTCCTCGGGCATCATAGAGCGCGATGGCCCCGTTCCTGCTCAAGCGCTTTGCCACCTTCATCGCCACCTTGCTGGTGGCATCGCTCGTCGTTTTTGCCGTGCTCGAGCTGCTGCCGGGCAACGCCGCGCAGATCATCCTCGGCGACACCGCCACGCCCGAATCGCTGGCGGCGCTGGAACAAAAGCTCGGCCTCGATCAGCCAGCGCTGGCGCGCTACGGCCAATGGATCGGCGGCCTGGCACGCGGCCACACGGCACCCAGCATCAGCTACGGCACGCCCACTGCCCTGCTCATCACCGAGCGGCTGCGCGTGACGCTGCCGTTGGCGTTGATGGCCATGAGCCTGGCCGTGACGCTGGCGCTGGCGCTGGGCCTGTACGCCGCCGCTCGCCACAACCGGCTGGGCGACGTGGGCGTGATGGCCGCGAGCCAGTTCGGCATCGCCATCCCGAACTTCTGGTTCGCCATCCTCTTGATCCTGTTCTTCGCGGTGAAGCTGCAATGGGTCAGCGCCGGCGGTTTCCCCGGTTGGAGCGAAGACGACGGTGGCGGCACCTGGGAAGCGTTGAAGTCGCTGCTGCTGCCGGCACTGGCGCTGGCGCTTTTTCAGGCGGCGATCCTGGCCCGCGTCACACGCTCGGCCGTACTCGAGGTCATGCGCGAAGACTTCGTGCGCACCGCGCGCGCCAAAGGCCTGAGCAAGCGCCAGGCGCTACTGGGCCACGTGCTGCGCAACGCCATGATCCCGGTGGTGACGGTGATGGGCCTGCAGTTCGCCAACCTGCTCACCGGCACCATCGTCATCGAAAACGTGTTCGTGCTGCCCGGCATCGGCCGGCTCGTATTCCAGGCCATCAGCAACCGCGACCTGGTGCTGGTGCGCGACGTGGTGATGCTGCTCGCCGGCATGGTCGTGCTGGTGAATTTCGGCGTCGACGTGCTCTACGCGCTGATCGACCCGCGGCTGCGCCGCACCGACGCTTGAGGTGCTAACGATGAAGCTGTACGCACGTGCACGCCACCATCGCAGCTTCGTCGTAGGCGCGCTGCTGACGCTGTGCCTGGCCACCGCCGCGCTGCTCTCGCTGCTGTGGACGCCCTACCCGACGGCCGAGATCGACATCCCTGGCAAGCTGCAAGATTCGAGCGCCGCGCATTGGCTGGGCACCGACAGCCTCGGCCGCGACATCGTCTCGCTGCTGCTGGTGGGCGCGCAGAACAGCATCGTCGTCGGCGTCATCGCCGTCGGCATGGGCCTGGTGGCTGGTGTGGGCTTCGGCTGCCTCGCCGCCGCGCGGCGCGGCTGGGTCGAAGAGCTGGTGATGCGCGCCAGCGACTTCACCTTCGCCTTCCCGGCGCTGCTCTCGGCCATCATGTTGACGGCCATCTACGGCCCGGGCCTGGTGATGAGCATCGTGGCCATCGGCATCTTCAACATCCCGGTGTTCGCGCGCATCACGCGCGCCGCGGCCAACGTGGTGTGGGCGCGCGAGTACATCCTTGCCGCACGCGCCGCCGGCCGTGGCAGCTGGCGCATCACCTTCGACCATGTGCTGCCCAACATCGCCAACCAGCTCATCGTGCAAGGCACGGTCTCGTTCGCCACGGCGATATTGGCCGAAGCCGCGCTGTCCTACATCGGCCTGGGCACGCAGCCGCCGCAGCCGAGCTGGGGGCGCATGCTCAATGAAGCGCAGACGCAGCTGTTCCAGGCGCCGCTGCTGGCCGTGTACCCGGGGTTGGCCATCATGCTGTCCGTGCTGGGGCTGAATCTGATGGGCGATGGTCTGCGCGACCTGCTCGACCCCAAGCTGGCGCGTGCGCGATGAGGTCGAATTAGACTGTGCCCATGAAGATCGATTTCATCTCCGACGTGGCCTGCCCCTGGTGTGCGGTGGGCCTGAATTCACTCGAACGTGCGCTTGAGAAGATCGGCGGCGACATCGACGTCGAGCTGCAGTTCCAGCCCTTCGAGCTCAACCCCGACATGGCCGCCGAGGGCGCCGACACGGTCGAGTACCTGTCGCGCAAGTACGGCATCGGGCCCGAGCAGATTGCCAAGAACCAGGCCGCGATACGCCAGCGTGGCGCCGAGGTCGGCTTCATCTTCGGGCGGCGCCACCGTGTCTGGAACACCTTCGACGCACACCGCCTGCTGCACTGGGCAGGCATGGAGGGCGCGCCGGGGCAGCAGCGTGCGCTCAAGCACGCACTCTTGCAGGCCTATCACGGCGACGGCCGCAACCCCGGCGCCACCGACGTGCTGCTGGAATTGGCCGGCGATGTCGGCCTGGATGTCGAAGCGGCACGAGAGGTGCTCAACAACGGCCTGTATGCGCAGGAAGTGCGCGCGGCCGAAGCCGAGTGGCAACGTCTGGGTATCAGCTCGGTGCCGGCCATCGTCATCAACCAGCGCCATCTGATCTCGGGCGGGCAGCCGCCCGAAGTGTTCGAGCAGGCGCTGCGCCAGATCGCGGCCGAGGCACAAAGCTAACGTCTGAGTGACGTGCAGTCTGGTACGAATCTTGGCGCGCAACATCGAGATCAAGGCGCGCATCGAGAGCGTGTCGGCGCTGCTGCCGCGGGCGCGCGCGCTGGCCGACGGTGAGCCCGAGTTCATCGACCAGGACGACACCTTCTTCGCCCTGCCCCCGGGCCGTGGCCGGTTGAAGCTGCGCGAGTTGGCCGACGGCAGCGCCGAGCTCATTCACTACCAGCGCGGCGACAGCGCCGAAGCCAAGGCCAGCGACTACGTGCGCGTGCCAGTGAGCGAGCCCGCCGGCATGCGCGACGCACTCACCCGCGCGCTGGGCGTACTCGGGCGCTTGCGCAAGCGCCGCATGCTGCTGCGCGTGGGCGCCACACGCATCCACCTCGACCAGGTCGAAGGGCTGCCAGACCATATGGAGCTCGAAGTCGTGCTGGCCGACGGGCAAAGTGATGCGCAGGGCATGGCCATCGCCGAAAACTTGATGCACCGGCTTGGCCTGGCCGACCCGGCAGTGGCGCCGCGAGTGGCCGGTGCCTACCTCGACCTGCTGCTGGCGCGCGCGCCGCGCTAAGGATCAGCCCACGCCGGCGTCGAGTTCGCGCGGTATCGCCTCGGCCAGAAAGTCGTACACGCGCCGCACCACCTTGTTGCTGCGGATCTCGCGGTGCACCGCCAGCCAGCATGGCAGCGGCGGGATCGCCAACATCGGCAGCAGCGCATCGACCCCGGGCCAGTGGCGCAGGTTGTAGGCCGCCACGAAGCCGATGCCCGCACCCGTGGCCACGAGCCGGCCGTAAGCCACCTGGTCGTCGGTGCGCAGCGCAAAACTTTCCCGCGGCAAGGGCAGGCCCAGTCGCGCAAAGCCGCGTGTGATGGTGTCGTCACGGTCGTAGCCGATGAGCTGGTGGCGCGCCAGATCCTCAGGCCGCCGCGGCGTGCCTTCGCGCGCCAGGTAGCTTCGGTGGGCCGCGGCGACGATGGGCATGTCGGCCAGCTTGCGCGCCACCAGCGAACTTTGTGTGGGCCGCAGCATGCGCACGGCGATGTCCGCCTCGCGTCGCAGCAGGTTCGTGATCTGGTTCGAGGCCACGAGCTCGAGCGCGATACCCGGCTCCTCGGCCCGAAGTCGCGCCAGGATCGGTGGCATCAGCCAGGTCGCCGCCACCTGGCTGCTGGTGATGCGCACCGTGCCGCTGGTGGCGTCACGTTTGCCGGCCAAGGTGCGTGCCAGGCCCTCGGCGCCGGCCTGCATCGTGCGCGCCGAATCGGCAATCGCCAGCGCCACCGCGGTGGGGGTCACGCCGCGGCCGGTGCGTTCGAACAGCGGCGCGCCGAGCTGCGCTTCGAGCTCGGCGATGTGGCGCGACAGCGTGGGCTGCTGGGCGCCGAGCTTGCGCGCCGCACCCATCAGGCTGCCGGCGTCGAGCACGGCGAGGAAGCTGCGCACCAGCGTCCAGTTGAAAGTGGCGAGCTGCTTTGTGGCCATGCAGGAATGTATAGCTGACTTGCCGGCCTCGGCAATTGTCGAATGGGCGCACAGCGCCGAGACTGTCGGCATCGACACCGCCCCCTCGGAGACCCAAGATGTCCGCCCACGATCGCAAAGTACTCATCCTCGGTGCCAACGGCCGCTTCGGCCACGCTGCCGCGTCGGCCTTCGCCGCTGCCGGCTGGCAGGTGCTGGCGCAGGTGCGGCGCGCGCCGGCGCTGTCAGCACAAGGTGTGCGTTATCTGCACACGCCTTTGACCGACACCGCGGCGCTGGCCGCCCAGGCCCGCGGCGCGCGCGCTGTCGTGCACGCCGTCAACCCGCCCTACACCGACTGGCCGGCGCAGGTGCTGCCGCTGGCACGACTGGGCATGGACGTGGCGCAACAACTCGGCGCCACCTTCATGCTGCCCGGCAACGTCTACAACTTCGGCGCTGCGATGCCAGCGGTGCTGACCGAATCCACGCCCGAAGCCGCGACGACGGCGAAAGGCCGCATCCGCAGTGAACTCGAAGCCGAGATGAAAGCGCGCGCCGCCGGCGGCTTGAAGAGCGTGGTGCTTCGCGCCGGCGACTTCTTCGGCGCCGGCCAGGGCAACTGGTTCGACATGGCCATCACCAAGTCGCTGGCGCGCGGCAAGCTCGTGTACCCGGGGCCGCTGGACGTGCCGCACGCCTGGGCCTACCTGCCCGACTTCGCGCGCGCCTTCGTGGCCGTGGCCGAGCAGCCGGCCGCTGCCGCTTTCGAGCGGCTGCACTTCGAGGGTTTCACGTTGACAGGGCTCGAGCTGCTGGAGGGCATAGCCGCCGCGGCGGCCAAGCTGGGGCTGCGCCCGGCCCACAGTTTCGCCCACGGCAGCATGCCCTGGCGCCTGATCCGCCTCGGCGGCCTGGTCAAGCCGATGTGGCGCGAGCTGGCCGAGATGGCCTACCTCTGGCAGCGGCCCCATGCGCTGTCGGGCACCTTGCTTCAACAGCGCGTAGGCGCGCTGCCCTGCACCCCGCCGGCGCTGGCGCTGCAGCGCAGCCTTGTCGACATGGGCCTGGCGGCACCGCCGCGCGCAGCTGCGGCTACGGCCTGACATCGTCACCACATTTTGTACGTTAGGAGCAACTCCATGAACACCACGACCATCGCCGCTGCCTGGCCATCGACCCAGCCCCGCGCATCATCGGGCCGATGGCTAGGCGCCCTCTTCATCATTGAAGCGCTGCTCAGCTTCGCGCCCATCGCCGTGCTTGGCCCGGCCATCGGCTGGCCCGCGTCGCTGGGCCGGCCGGCGTCCGACCAGCTGCAGGCGATCCACGCGCACGCCGACGCGGTGGCCCTGGGCTACAGCCTGTACCTGCTGTACTCGCTGCTGATCGCCCCGCTGATGATGGCGCTGGCCGCGCGCCTCTTCGGCGGCCTGCACCGGCCACTGGCCGCCAGCGTGGCCGCGTTCGCGGCGCTCTCGACGCTGGCGCGCGCCATCGGCATCCTGCGCTGGCTGACCGTGATGCCGGCCTTGGCCACGATGCACGCTGGCGCCGACCCGGCAACGCGTGCGCAGATCGAACTGGTGTTCCAGGTCAGCACGCTCTACGGTGGCGGCATTGGCGAGTTGCTGGGCGTGGCACTGTGCATGGCGCTGGCGGTGATGTTGCTCAACATCGGCGCCCTGCATGCGGCGACCTTGCCGCGCCCCTTGGCCTGGCTGGGCATCGTGGCGGCGACGCTGTTGCTGGCGCTTTTCTTGCCGGCGCTGCGCCTGCCCGCGCTGGTGTCCGTGGCGGTGGCCGTGAGCGTGTTGTCGGCCTGGATGCTGGCGGTCGGGGCCTCGTGGATGCGCCACGGCTAGGGTGTGAGATGGCGCACGGCAGGCGCTATCGTCCGGGGCCATCGTGGCCGCAGCACATCACGCTTGAAGCTCCTGGAAGTCACCGACCTTCGCATCACGCTGAACACCGCACGCGGCCCGGCCGACGCGCTGCGTGGTGTCTCGTTCGCGCTCGAACGCGGCCAGACGTTGGGGCTGATCGGCGAGTCGGGTTGCGGCAAGTCGATCACCGCGCTGGCCTTGATGGGCCTGCTGCCCGAAGGCGCCAAGGTCTCGGGCTCGATCCGCTTCCACGGCCGCGAGCTCACCACGCTGGATGAAGAGGCCTACTGCGCGCTGCGTGGCGAGCGCATCGGCATGGTCTTTCAGGAGCCGATGTCGGCGCTGAACCCGCTGCACACCATCGC
>JANLYV010000501.1:0-6418 GCA_031365825.1 Rubrivivax sp.
GGCGCCGCGCAAGGTGTTCGACACCATCAGCGACTTCGCCGCCTGCGCCGGCATCGTGCTCGGCGGCCGCCCGGTGCGGCCCATGGACGTCGATCTGCGCTGGGTCGGCGCGCTGCTGCACAAGAACGGCGTGATCGAAGAGACGGGGTTGGCGGCCGGCGTGTTGAACCACCCGGCGATGGGCGTGGCCTGGCTGGCGAACAAGTTGGCGGCGTTCGGCGAGTCGCTGCAGGCCGGTGAAGTGGTGCTGGCGGGCTCGTTCACGCGCCCGACCACCGCCGTGCGCGGCGATGCCCTGCATGCCGACTATGGGCCGCTGGGCAGCATCAGCTTTCGTTTCGTGTGATCACGCGCGGTGTATGTAAACGTGTCCCAGTACGACGTTAATCTGCGGTAAATCTGCGCTCAGACCTGGGTCGCCGCCCGCATACTCGTGGCGACTCCAAGGGGATGAGATGGACGTGGGAACCGCCTTAGAACGCCCGGCGCCGCTGGCGCCACTGACTGCAACCGTGGCCCGCGACGCCAGCAGCCTGTCGCTTCTGGCCGGCGTGGCCAGCACATTGGCTGCATGTGGCGGCGGTGCGGGCGACACGCCGCCAGCCGAATTCCTGGCGCTCGAACAGGCCCAAGACCGACGCAAGATCCTCGCCGCCAGCAGCGCCGATGCCGCGGCGGTCACGGTCGGGCCTGACCCCACCCCGACCGAGCTGATGGACTGGGCCGAGCGCAACTACACGGTGTACTTTCCTGGCCACCAGGGCAACCTCACGCTCGCCCCTTACATCTACCGTTATTACCCCGAGACGCGAAACTACCTCGGCGTGGCCGACGGCCGCATTTACATCCTGGGGCCGGTCTCGGGCGACGTGCTGGGTGATGTCGGCCCGGTGTCGAGTTTCACGCAGCGTGTCTTCGCCGGCCGCTACGCCTATACCGACGCGCAGGCCTCGCGCTTCCTGGCGCAGGCCACGCTCGGCGTGACCGACGCCGACATCGCCTCGGTGCGTGCCCTGGGATTCGGGGCCTGGCTCGACCAGGAATTCGCCAGGCCGGCGTCGACCAGCAATTGGGCCTGGCTGGTGTCGCGCGGCATCGATGTCGACCCCGACGCGCGCAACGTCGCCAAGCTCGTGGACGAGCAGATCTGGCAGCGCCTGCTGTCGGCCGGCGACAGCCTGCGCCAGCGTGTGGCGCTGGCGCTGTCGGAGATCATGGTCGTCGGCTTCGACGGCATCAACGGCACCTACAAGCAGTTCCAGCTCGCCGCGTGGTGGGACCTGCTGGCTGACAACGCCTTCGGCAACTACCGCACGTTGCTCGAAGCGGTGACGCTGAACCCGGCCATGGGCGGCTACCTCAACACCGCCGGCAACCGCAAGGAAGACGTCGCCAGTGGCCGCGTGCCCGACGAGAACTACGCGCGTGAAGTGATGCAGCTGTTTTCCATCGGGCTCACCGCGCTCAACGTCGACGGCACGGCGCAGCGCGCGGGCAACGGCGAGACGGTCGACAGCTATACGCAAGACACGGTGAGCAACCTGGCGCGTGTCTTCACCGGCTGGAACCGCGACGTCAGCAAGGGGGTGGCTACACCCGACTACCAGCGCGCGCCGATGACGTTGACGGCCTCGCTGCATTCCGCGCTTGCGGCGAGTTTCCTGGGCACGATGATCCCGGCCAACACGCCGGGTGCGGCGGCCTTGCAGACAGCGCTGGACACGCTGGCCAACCATCCCAACGTCGGGCCGTTCATCGGCCGCCAGCTGATCCAGCGCCTGGTCACCAGCAACCCGAGCCCGGCCTACGTCGCGCGGGTGGCGGCACGCTTCAACGATAACGGCCAAGGTGTGCGGGGTGACCTGAAGGCGGTGGTGCGTGCCGTGCTGCTCGACGACGACGCGCGTGACGACATCAACCTCACCAACCCGAACTTCGGCAAGTTGCGCGAGCCGCTGCTGCGCTTCATCCAATGGGCGCGCAGCTTCAAGACACGCACCGTGTCGGGTGACTGGAAAGGAGGCAATACCAGCGACCCGGGCCGCTCGCTCGGGCAGAGCCCGCTGCGCTCGCCTTCGGTCTTCAACTTCTTCCGGCCGGGCTATGTGCCGGCGGGCTCGGGCATCGCCGCCGCGGGCCTGACGGCGCCTGAGTTCCAGCTCGCCAACGAAAGTAGCGTGGCCGGCTACCTGAACGTGATGCAGACCATCACGGCAGCAGGCCACGCCGATATCAAGCCCGACTACAGCGCCGAGCTGGCGCTGGCCGGCGACGCCACGGCGCTGCTGGCGCGCGTCGAGCGGCTGCTGTGTGCCGACCAGCTCCAGCCGAGCACGCGCACGACGATCGTTAGCGCCATCAACAGCATCGCCGCCACCACCGATGTCGGCAAGAACAACCGTGTCTACACGACGGTGTTGCTGGTGATGGCCAGCCTCGACTACCTCGTGCAGAAGTGAAGGGGCCACCATGACACGTCACATCGATACCACCGACCTGGCGCGCCGCGCCTTCCTTCGCCGCGCCTCGCTCACCGGCATCGCCGGCGCCGCCGCGCCATGGGCGCTGAACCTGTCACTGATGGCCGAAGCCGCGGCCGCCACCGACCCCGCGGACTACAAGGCGCTGGTCTGCGTCTTCCTCTACGGCGGCAACGACTACGCCAACACGCTGGTGCCGGTGGACAACGTCAACTACGCCGCCTACGCCAAGATCCGCGGCAGCATCGCCACGCCGCAGGCCGACCTGCTGCCAACCGTGTTGAACAACGACCAGGCCTTGCCGGGCGGCCTGCAGTACGCGCTGGCGCCGCAACTCTCGCCGCTCAAGCCCCTGTGGGACGCCGGCAAGCTGGCACTGCAATTGAACGTCGGGCCGTTGATCCAGCCAACGACGCTGGCGCAGTACAACGCCAAGTCGGTGCCCTTGCCGCCCAAGCTCTTTTCGCACAACGACCAGGTCTCGGTGTGGCAGTCCGACCGCGCCGAAGGTGCTCGCACCGGCTGGGGTGGGCGCATCGGCGACTTGCTGCTTTCGGGCAACGGCGGCAGCGTCTTCACCTGCACCTCGGTCACGGGCAATGCGGTCTACCTCTCGGGCGAAAGCGCCGTGCAATACCAACTCACCACCAGCGGCGCGGTGGCCATCAACGGCATCAGCCGCAGCCTCAACGGTTCGAGCACGGCACAGGCGGCGCTGCGCACGCTCATCACGTCCAACGCGGCGCATGTCTTCGCCAACGAGTACAGCCGCGTGACGCGGCGCTCGATCGACGCCGAAGGCCAGGTGACGGCAGCGCTGGCCACGCTGCCGGCACTGAGCACCACTTTCGACAGCGCCAACTCACTGGCGCAGCAGCTGAAAATGGTGGCGCGTTTGATTGCCGCGCGTGCCAGTCTCGGCACCAAGCGCCAGGTCTTCATGGTCTCGCTCGGTGGCTTCGATCTGCACGACTTCCTCGTCGACAAACACCCCGGCCTCCTGACCAACGTCGCCAACGCCTTGTCGTCGTTTTATTCGGCGACGCTGGAGCTGGGCGTGGCCGACAAGGTCACGGCCTTCACCGCGTCGGACTTCGGCCGCACCATGTCGAGCAACGGCGACGGCTCCGACCACGGCTGGGGCAGCCACCATGTCGTGTTGGGTGGCGCGGTGAAAGGCGGGCACTTCTACGGCAGTGCGCCGGCGGTGGCGGTGAGCGGGCCCGACGACGTCGGACAAGGGCGGCTTTTGCCGACCACGGCGGTCGACCAGTTCGGCGCCACGCTGGCCAGTTGGCTCGGCATTTCGGACACCAACCTGCCGATCGTCGTGCCCAACATCGGCAACTTCTCCAGCCGCAACCTCGGCTACTTCTGATCGCCGGACAGCTCGTCGAGGATCGGGCAGTCGGGCCGCTGGTCACCATGGCACGCGTGGGCCAGGTGCACCAGCATGTCGCGCATCGCGGCCATCTCGGCCATCTCGGCAAACGGCGGTTCTGCCATAACTTCACAAGTGCGCTGACTTCGGTCATGCTGAAACCGAGGTCGCGCGCGCGACGGATGAAGCGCAGCGCATACATCTCGTTCTCGCCGTAGCGCCGGTAGCCTGAGGCCGCGCGTGGTAGCCGGCGTTGCGCTCACCCTGTCGGTGACGCGGGTTCTGCAACCCGCGCTTGACCTTGCCATGATGGCAAGGTCGAAGATGGACAATGCCTCAACTTGTGGAGTAGCACCATGATCGAACTCAACATCCCGGACATGACCTGCGGCCATTGCGTCGGCGTGGTCACCAAGACCATCCAGGCCAGCGACCCCGCTGCGGTGGTCGACATCGACCTGGCCACCAAGCGCGTGCGTGTGCAAACCACGCTCGACCGGGCCGCGCTCGCCGCGGCCTTGAGCGAAGAAGGCTACGCGCCGGCACCTGCGGCGGCTTGACCGGGACCGGCGATGTTGCGCATAGTGCTGGCGCTGGCGGTGCTGGGCATCGTGATGCTGACGCTGACGAAGATGATGAAGTCGCAGTTGCCGAATCTGTCAGTCACCGGTGCGCCCGCCGCCGGCGCCTCGCAGCCGGGTGGCGTGCCGATGCCAGCCGCAGCGGCCGAGCAGTTCAAGCGCGCCATCGATGCCGGCGTGGCTGCGCGCGCGTCGGAACCCACGCCTTGACGCCAGCATGAGCAGCGGGCAAGACGAATACGCCATGCGCCTGGCGCTGGACCAGGCGCAGAACGCCTGGCTCGTGGGCGAGGTGCCGGTGGGCGCGGTGGTGGTGCGCCACACGTACGACGGCGTTCAGGTGCTGGCCACCGGCTACAACCGGCCCATCACCACCAGCGACCCGACGGCACACGCCGAGATCGTGGCGCTGCGCCACGCCGCCAACCTGGCGCAGAACTACCGGCTGCCCGACTGCGAACTCTTCGTCACGCTCGAGCCTTGCGCGATGTGCGCGATGGCGCTGCTGCACGCGCGCTTCAAGCGTGTCGTCTTCGGCGCGTCCGACCCGAAGACGGGCGCGGCTGGCTCGGTGCTGAACCTGTTCGCGCAAGACAAGCTGAACCACCACACCAAGGTGGAAGGCGGGCTGCTTGCCGACGAGTGCGCGGGCATGCTGCAAGGCTTCTTCGCCGAGCGGCGCGAAGCCAGACGTGAAGCACGTGACGAGCGCGAAGCGGCGGCACCCATCCCCACCGGCGAGGCCATCGAATTGCCGGCCATGCCCGAGCCGGAATGACCCCACCCACCACACCCATGACCTTGCTGACGCTGTTCTCGCCCGCGGGCGTATTGGTCAAGCGCGCGCCCTTGCGCCTGGCGCAACGGCGCTTGAAGGCGCTGGGTTTCGACGCGCAGATCGACGAGGCCGCGTTCGCGCGAAGCCAGCGTTTTGCCGGAGACGACGAAGTGCGACTGGCCGCGCTTCACCGCATCGCCCGTGCCGCGCCATCGATCGCCATGGCCAGCCGTGGTGGCTACGGCCTGACGCGGCTGCTCGACGGCATCGACTGGAAGCTCATCCGCCACAGCATTGAGCTGGGCACACGCTGGGTCGGCCACAGTGACATGACGGCGCTGCAGCTCGGCCTCTTGGCCAAGACCGGCGGCGGCATCACCTGGGCCGGCCCGCTGGCGGCAGACGACTTCGGCCGCAGCACGGCAGCCGGCGGTGTCGACGAGGTCACGCGCGACTGTTTCGTCGAAGCCATGCACGGTGAACTCGAGGCCGTGGGTTTTCGCAGCGAAGCCGGCTTCGACGGCCTGGACGTGAAGGGCATGCTCTGGGGCGGAAATCTGGCGATGGTGATGTCGCTGATGGGCACGCCCTACCTGCCGCGCATCAAAGGCGGTGTGCTCTTTCTCGAAGACGTCAACGACCATCCTTACCGCATCGAGCGCTGCCTCTTGCAACTGCACCAGGCGGGCGTGCTGGCGGCGCAGAAGGCGGTGCTGCTGGGAGCTTTCAGCGGCTGGAAACCTGCCCCTCACGACCGCGGTTATTCGCTGAAGACGGTGGTGGCGCGGCTGCGCGCGGTGTGTGCCACGCCCATGCTCACCGGGCTGCCCTTCGGCCACGTCAACCCCAAGGTGACGATGCCGGTGGGCGCGCGCGTGCAATTGCTGGTGGATGGGCGCAACGTATTGATCGGTTGGTAGCTAACATCCACTCTCCACGCCAGGCCACTGCGATGCTGATGCTATTCACACGCCGCTTACACCATGCCGCCACGTTGCTGGCCCTGCTGCTGTGCGTTAGCGCCTGCAACAACAACCCCTGGCCGAGTGACGGCGCCGCGAGCAACACGCTCTACACGGCGGTGATCGAAAACTCGCCGCGGCACCTGGACCCGACGGCCTCGTACTGGTCGAACGACATGCTTTTGGGTCGCGCTTGCGCTCACGCGCAAGAGGTTTCAGACCTAGCCGACTCGCGG
>JANLYV010000515.1:0-3478 GCA_031365825.1 Rubrivivax sp.
GGGCGACTGGGGCATCACCGCCTCGAACGACGCACGCTTCTTCGGCAGCTACACCCAAGACAACCTGGGCGCAGTCATCGCCTCGCTCTCGGTGCAGCCCGCCGCCAGTGGCGCGCCTAACGAGCTATCGGTGGTGATGCGTGACGCCGACGGCCGTGTGGTGCTCGGGCCGGTGACGCTGCAGCGGGTGGCGCTGCCGGTGGTGCCGGCGGGGGTGTGCCCTTAGACCCTTAGAGCGAGCGCCACTTCACGACGACGTGCCTGGCGCTACAGCCCGAGTTCGCTCAAGCCCGGATGGTCATCGGGCCGGCGCCCCAGCGGCCAGTGGAACAAGCGCTGGTCGGCCGTGATCGGCAGGTCGTTGATGCTGGCAAAGCGCCGCGTCATGAAGCCGTGCTCGTTGAATTCCCAGTTCTCGTTGCCGTAGCTGCGAAACCATTGGCCCGAGTCGTCATGGCATTCGTAGGCGAAGCGAACGGCGATGCGCTCGCCGGTGAAGCCCCACAGTTCCTTGATGAGGCGGTAGTCGAGTTCACGCGCCCACTTGCGGCGCAGCAAGGCCTTGACCTCTTCGCGCCCGACCGGGAACTCGGCGCGGTTGCGCCAGCGTGTGTCTTCGGTGTAGACACGGGCACAGATCTCGGGGTCGCGCGTGTTCCAAGCGTCCTCGGCGCCACGGACCTTCTTCTTCGCCGTCTCTTCGGTGAAGGGCGGCAAGGGTGGGCGCGTGTCCACGATTCAGTAGGTCTTGTAGCCGAGGAACTTGCCCGACATCGTGATGCTCACGCGGTCGCCCTTGGGGTCGGGCTCGCGCTGCAAGTCCATCTTGAAGTCGATGGCCGACATGATGCCGTCGCCGAACTCTTCGTGGATCAGCTCTTTGAAAGTGGTGCCGTAGACGCTGACGAGCTCGTAGAAGCGATAGATCAGCGGATCGGTCGGCACGCTGGTCGGCAGCGAGCCTTTGTACGGCACCACCATCAGCCACTTCTTCTCTTCGAGCGTCAAACCGAAGATCTCGCCGACCACACCCGCCTGTTCGGCCGTCAGCGTCATCTGGCCCAGGCAGGCGGCGGTCACCCATTCCTTGCTCAGGCCAACCTTGGCGGCGACGTCGGACCACTTCAGCCCCTTGGTGACCTTGGTGGCGATGATCTTTTCGGTGACGTCGATGCGGCTCATGCGATTCTCCTCAGCGGGGTGGGGGTGACAGGGGTGTTGGCGACGTTGGTCGCAGCCTCGGGTTCGGGGTCGAGTCCGGGGCTGACCTCCAGCGGCCGTGCGCTGGCGCGGCCATGCGACAGCTCCTTGCTGCGCAGCACGAGGAAGTCGACCAGGTGGTTGCGGATGCGGTAGTACTGCGGGTCGTGGTGCAAGCTCGCACGCTGGCGATCCCGCGGCATCGTGTTCTTCACGATCTCGGCCACGCGCGCCTGCGGCCCGTTGCTCATCAGCATGATGCGGTCGGCGAGCAGGATGGCTTCGTCGACATCGTGCGTGATCATGAACACCGACTGCCGCGTCTGCGCGCAGATGCGCAGCAGCTCGTCCTGGATGGTGCCGCGCGTCAGCGCGTCGAGTGCACCGAAAGGCTCGTCCAGCAGCAGCATGCGCGGCTCGATGGCGAAGGCCCGCGCGATGCCTACGCGCTGCTTCATGCCACCCGAAAGCTGCGACGGCTTCTTGTCGATGGCCGCACCGAGGCCGACCAGGGCGACGTACTTTTCGACCTGCGCGTCGAGTTGCGCGCGGCTCCAGTCGGGCCACTTGCTGCGCACCGCGAACGCGATGTTCTTGCGCACACTCAGCCAGGGCATCAGTGCGTGGCCCTGGAACACCACGCCGCGCTCCAGGCTCGGGCCGGCGACCTCGCGGTTGTCCATGAACACATGGCCTTCGCTCGCGCTCTCGAGCCCGGCGAGCACGTTCAGGATGGTGGTCTTGCCGCAGCCGCTGTGGCCGATGATGCAAACGAACTCGCCCTGGCGGATGCCGAAGTTGACGCTGTCGAAGACGACCGCATCGCCGTAGCGCTTGGCCAGGCCTTCGACCTGCAGGAACGGGCGTTCCAGCTCAGTCGACATAGGTCACCGCCTTCTGCAGTCTGGCGAACATCAGGTCGAGCAGCATGCCGACGATGCCGATGACGAGGATGGCGAAGATCACGTTCGGCAGCGACAGGTTGTTCCACTCGTTCCAGACGAAGTAGCCGATGCCGGTGCCGCCGACGAGCATCTCGGCGGCGACGATCACCAGCCAGGCGATGCCCATGCTGATGCGCATGCCGGTGAGGATGGTCGGCGCGGCGGCGGGCAGGACGACTTCGAAAGCTCGGCGCAGCGGCGCCACTTCCAGCGTCCTGGCCACGTTCAACCACTCGCGCCGCACATTGGCCACGCCGAAGGCGGTGTTGATCAGCATCGGCCACACCGAACAGATGAAGATGACGAAGATGCCGCTGATCGACGAGTCCTTGATGGTGTACAGGGCCAGTGGCATCCAGGCCAGGGGCGAGATCGGCTTGAGCACCTGGATGAACGGGTCGAGCGCGCGGTAGACAAGCGGGCTCATGCCGATGACGAAGCCCAGCGGGATGGCCAAGAGCGCGGCCAGCAGGTAGCCCAGGCCGACGCGGCCCAGCGAGTAGGCCAGCTGCAGGCCCACGCCCTTGTCGTTGGGGCCGTTGTCGTAGAACGGTTGCGCCAGGTGTTTGACGATCACCGTGCCCATCTGCGCCAGCGTCGGAAAGCCCGACTTCGCGGCCGGCGCCGCCGTCGCCGCGGCCGGGTCCTTGCCCATCAGCTTGGCGTACTCGGCCTGCTCGGCGCTCTGCACGGGCGCCGCCGCGGCCACCGGTGTGCTGGACAGCGTGGCGACGTGCCACAGCGCCAGCAGCAGCAGCAGGATCAGCGCCGACAGCATGGCGGCGCGCAGGCCCAGGTTGCGGGTGTTGTTCATGCGTGCCACCCGCCTCAGCTGCGCTTGATGGCGAAGCTGCCGGCGTAGGCCTCGGCCTTTTCGGGGTCGAACACACGGCCCATGATGGTGAACCGCGGGTAGCCGCCCGTTTTATCGTCAGGCAGCTTCATGTCCAGCGCCTTCATGGTCTTCCTGGCGTCGGTGAGCAGGAACACACGCTCGGCGATCTGCTTGTAGTTGACCTCGCCCTTGAGGTAACCATTTGAGGAGCCAGAAAAAATAAAACTATTTACTAATGGCCAATGGATTTCACTAAGAGACTTTTGCCAAATAGCTCCCAAACGAAATCCTATTTTAGATGCTCACCCACCTGCTCAGGGAGTGAGCACTCCACAAAAAACCGCGTGACTTTTAAAAAACATTAAGTCCCCAATTTAAATCACCTTTTTAAACAAATACTTGCTGAGATCGCGGACCTCCTATACGATCACATTGATTCTTCGAGTACTTCTCTAACAACCTTGGTCGGTGAAACAGAGAAAGAAAGGAGAAACCATGC
>JANLYV010000523.1:0-1977 GCA_031365825.1 Rubrivivax sp.
CCGCGAGGTGACGCTGGGCGAGCGCGACGGCACACTGGTGTTCTTCAACGCCTGCGAAGTCGGCGCCACCGGCAACGCGCTGGGCAGCGTCGGCGGCTGGGCCGACGCCTTCCTGTCGCGCCACTTCCGCGCCTTCATCGCGCCGCTGTGGGCCATCGACGAAGAAGACGCGGCGCAGGTGACGCAAGAGTTGATGCGCCGCATCGTCACCGACCGCGCACCCGTCGGCGCCGCGCTGCGCGACCTGCGCGCGAAGTACGGCGACGTGTCGCCGACCTTCTATTCGTACCTGCTGTACGGCGACGTGACGGCGCGGCTGGACGCGGCGGCTTGATCAGTGTTGGGGATGTGATGCGCTGCGGGATCACCGTATAACCCAACTCGTTCCGCTTTATCTGCACCGCAGCCAGCAAGTCGGAACCGTGTCTATCGAATGGAGAGAACATGTCCAAGTCAGCACTCGTCACATTGGGGGCCGCAGTGTTCGTCGCGGGATGCGCCAACCTGCAGGGGGGCATCAGCCTGCCAGTTACGTCGATGCCGCGCAACATGACCGAGATCACGTCGGCGCAGGCGTTCGACTTGTTGCCTTTCGTGCGGCCGGCTCGCTGCGGCGTGAACGTGTATGTCGATGAAGACAACAACGTCTCAATCGACCACGAGCCGGTTCGTACCAAGCGCTGCGTGGGAATTCCGAAAAAGATCGTCTGGAAGCTCGACCCCGGCGATACGACCGTTTTTTTTCCAGCAAACGCAATTGTCTTGAAGTCGTCTCCGGGGCTTGGAGACCCCGCCTGTAACCCGGTTGACGGCAGCGGCGGGAAGAAGTTCGAGTGCACATTCAGTGGTTCGCCGAACGGTCAGACCTACTTTTACAAAATCACCGTCTTGAAAGAAGGCATCCCGCTGATGCTCGACCCTTCGATGGTGAACAACTGACCCCGCACACAGCCACTCGCGGTCCGATTCAACTTCGTGACGTCATCAACCATTGACGGGCCAGCATGATCGCGTCGGCGTAGTCGCCAGGTCCTGCTGCAGATTCAGCCAAAGCGGGCAGCGGTGCGTCGAGCGCCTGCTTGGCGCGCCCGATCAGAGGCGCTAGGAACGCTTCGTCGGCGGGGTCGAGGCTGCTGCCGGCAGCCCGCATTTGCGTATTTGCGGCGTTGGTGAATCGCGCGGCCTGCGGCCAGTCAGAACGAAGCGAAGCCAGGCCGCCCGCGACGGCGAGTACGTTCACGCCCGACATCCTTGAGCCAATGGCGTCAGCGATATCGAGCGCCTCCAGCAGCAACGCATCGGCACGATCAAGGCGGCCGCGACCCATTGCAACCATGGCTAAATTGAGCAAGGCCACGGCGGTGTTTTCCTGGTCACCGAGCAATCTCGTCAGGGCAAGGCATCGCTCGTACAGCGGCTCTGCAACATCCAAGGCGCCTTCAACCCGGTGCAACTGAGCCAGCGCATTCAGCGCAGCAGCAAGCTCGCGTTGGTCACCGCGTTCTTGCGCCAGGTTCAGCGCCTGTTTCAGATAGCGACCAGCATCCGCACGATCACCCAAGCCGAGGCAGGTCATGCCCAAAGTCTGCAGTACAGATGCGGCGCGACCGGAATCCCCAAGCTCGAAGGCGATTCCCAACGCTTCTTCCAGCTGAAGCTTGGCGTCAGCAAAACGACCCGTGAAAAACGCGACCTGTCCCGCCGTGTGCAACGCCCGACACCGAACGATGGTGCGCGCCTGCGCGCCCGGCCGCGCCAGCGCGTCCCGCGTTCCCCAATGAAGGGGCGCCAAAAAGCCCCGGTTGAACAAGTACAGCTTCAACCCGAACATGAGTCGCAGCCCGGCTTCGGCGCCCTGCACCGAGCGGTCGCACCAGCGGTGAGCCGACAGAAAATTTTCCTGCTCGGGATCGAGCCGCGCCAGCCACCGCGCCTGTTCGGGGCCAGAGAGCTGGGCGCTGGCAGCTTCGGCGAGTG
>JANLYV010000547.1:0-1622 GCA_031365825.1 Rubrivivax sp.
CAGGCACTCGGGCGGCACCGCCAGGAACTCGGCCTCGAAGCGGCACAGCAGCACCTTGGGCCGCTCCACCAGCGCCGTGACTTCGTCGAGCAAGGCCTCGTCGTCGATGGCCCGCGCCCTTTCACGCGCGGCGGCCTCGCCGAGCTGGCGCACGATCTCGGCGCGGCGTTCACCGAAGCTGGCGATCACCGCGCCTTGTTCGCGCAGCTGCGCTTCATAGCGGTCGGCGTGTTCGATGGCTATCGCCGGCAGCGCCGCTTCGAAGCGATGGCCCTGCGTGCACCGGCCGCTTGTCAGGCCCAGCGCGGATACGGCGACCACCTCGGCGCCGTGCAAGGCCACCAGGCCATGCGCCGGGCGCACGAAGCTGACATTGCTCCAGCCGTCGGCGAGCTGGTAGCTCATCACCTTCGGGATCGGCAGCTTGGCCAGCGCTTCATGCAGCGCCTTCTGCAAGCCTTCCGCCAGGGCGATGCCGGGCATCAGGCGGTCGAGGAAAAGGGCTTCGGCCTTGCCGTCCATCGCACGGCGCAGCTGCGGCAGATCGGCCATGGAGGCTCCGAGTGCTTCGAGCTTCTTCATCAACGCCGCCGTGGGCAGGCCGCGCGCGTCCAGCGCGACAGACACCGGCATCAGCTTCTGTTGCACCGGCGTGTCGGCCGCCTTGGCCGACACGCCCTGCAGATGCAAGGCAAGACGCCGTGGTGTGGCGAAAGCGGTAGGCGTGGTGTCGGTCGCCACCAGCCCCTGTGCTTTCAGGTTGTCGGTTAGCAGACGCGCAAATGCTTCCCCCAGGCGCTTCAGTGCTTTCGGCGGTAGCTCTTCAACGAAGAGCTCGACCAGCAGGTTCTGCGCGCCCACGCTCAAGCCGCCTTCTTCACGAGTGCGGCCGTGACTTCATCGGCCCAGGCCCGCGGGGCCATCGGGAAGCCCAGCCGCGCGCGGCTGTCGAGGTAACTCTGCGCCACCGCACGCGCCAGGTTGCGGATGCGGCCGATGGTGGCGGCGCGCTCCGTCACGCTGATGGCACCGCGCGCGTCGAGCAAATTGAAACTGTGCCCGGCCTTGAGCAACTGCTCGTAGGCCGGCAGCGCGAGTTGTTGCGCCATCAAATGCTGGCTTTGTTTTTCATGCGCGGCAAAGGCCGTGAGCAGGAAATCGACATCACTGTGCTCGAAGTTGTACGTGCTTTGTTCGACCTCGTTTTGTTTGTAGACGTCACCATAGCTCAGGCCCTCGGTCCATGTCAGGTCGTAGACGTTGTCGACGCCCTGCAGGTACATCGCCAGCCGCTCCAGGCCGTAGGTGATCTCGCCGGTGATGGGCCGGCAGTCGATGCCGCCCACCTGCTGGAAGTAGGTGAACTGCGTCACCTCCATACCGTTCAACCAGACCTCCCAGCCCAGGCCCCAGCAGCCCAGCGTCGGGTTCTCCCAGTCGTCTTCGACGAAGCGCACGTCGTTGACCGTCAGATCAAAACCCAGCGCCTTGAGCGAGCCGAGGTAGAGCTCGAGGATGTTGGCCGGTGCCGGCTTCAACACCACCTGGTACTGGTAGTAATGCTGCAGGCGGTTCGGGTTGGCACCGTAGCGGCCGTCGGTGGGCCGGCGCGATGGCTGCAC
>JANLYV010000555.1:0-27677 GCA_031365825.1 Rubrivivax sp.
GAGGCACTCCCATGAACGGCAAGCTCGAATTCATCGACCTAGACCCAGTACGCGGCGTTGAAAGACCGCATCGGCGAGCGCATGCAGCGCGTGCTCGACCATGGCCAGTACATCATGGGCCCCGAGGTCGCCGAGATGGAAGCGCAGCTCGCGGCATTCACCGGCAGCAAACACTGCATCAGCGTGGCCAGCGGCACCGAGGCTTTGCTCATCGCGCTGATGGCGCTGGGCATTCGCGCCGGCGACGAGGTCATCACCACCGCCTTCACCTTTGCCGCGACCGTCGAGATGGTCGCGCTGCTCGGTGCCACGCCGGTGTTGATCGACATCGAACCCGACACCTGCAACGTCGACGCGGCCTTGATCGAAGCCAAGATCACGAGCAAGACCCGTGCGCTGATGCCGGTGAGCTTGTACGGCCAGGTGGCCGACATGGTCACCATCAACGCCATCGCCGCGCGCCATGGCCTGGCGGTGATCGAAGACGGCGCGCAGAGCTTCGGTGCGCTGTACCAAGGCCGGCGTTCCTGCGCGCTGTCGAGCTTCGGGGCGACGAGTTTTTTTCCGAGCAAGCCGCTGGGTTGTTACGGCGACGGCGGCGCGCTCTTCACCGACGACGAGGCGCTGGCACATGCCGCACGCGAGATCCGCGTGCACGGTCAGTCTGGCCGTTATCACCACACGCGCCTGGGCGTGGGCGGGCGCATGGACACGCTGCAATGTGCCGTGGTGCTGGCCAAGCTGGAGCGTTTTGCCTGGGAACTCGAGCAGCGGGCGCGCATCGCAGCACGCTACGAACGTTTGTTAGCGGATGTGCCGAAGGTGCAGCGCATTGCCGTGCGCGACGACCGCGATTCGGTCTACGCGCAGTACACCGTGATGGTGGAGAAGCGTGACGAAGTGGCCGCGGCGCTGAAGGCCCAAGGCATCCCCACCGCCGTGCATTACCCGCGCGCGCTGAACCAGCAGCCGGCTTACGCCAGCTACTGCTGCCCGGATGGCTGCGCGCACAGCCGCCGGGCCGCCACGCAGGTGCTGAGCCTGCCGATGAGCGCCGACCTGAGCGAGGCCGACCAGGACCGCGTGGTGGCGGCATTGGCCCACGCTGTCGCCTCGTGACGACGGGCTTGGCGGCGCGGGCCTGCCCGGTTTGCGGCGGCGCCCATGCGAAGCCGCTCTTCGCGCGCGACGGCTTCGACCTGGTCGAGTGCAGCAGCTGCCAGCTCGTCTTCGTCGCGCAAGACCCGGCCACGATCGACTTCCAGCAGCTCTACGGCGAGAGTTACTACCGCGGTGGCCATGACGCCGTCTTCAGCGACTACACCGGCCAGGAAGCCGCGCGTCGGCGCAGCGCAAGACGCAAGTTGTGGGCGCTGCGCCATCTGCCACCGCGCATCGCACGAGGCGGGCGGCTGCTCGATGTCGGTTGCGCCGCGGGCTTCTTCCTGGCCGAGGCGCGGGCCTGGTACGAGGTGCAAGGCGTCGAGCTTTCGGCATGGTCATCGGCCTACGCACGCGAACAACTCGGCCTCAAGGTCTTCACCGGTACGCTGGCGCAAGCACAGTTGCCCAGCGCGACGTTCGATGTCATCACGCTGTGGGACGTGATCGAACATGTGCCCGACCCCGTGGCGCTGCTGGCGGATGCGGCGCGCGTGCTGGCTGCCAACGGCCGTCTGGTGCTGACCACGGGTGACTGGGGCAGCGCCTACGCGCAAGGCCACGGCGCGTTTTGGCATTTGATGACGCCACCCTGGCATCTGACGATGTTCAGCCGCGCCACGCTGACTGAGGCCGCACGCCGCGCCGGCCTGCGCGTGCTGGCGCTGAAGAGCGAAGGCGTGGCCGGCGACGGCCGGCTGTGGCGCAACCCGCTGTCGCTGCTGCTGTCGCGCGCGCTCGGGCTGGGCGACATCATGCGCGTGACGCTGGCGCATGACCACGCTGCATGACCGAACCGCTAGGCCCTAGCATCGCGCCGTGATCCGCCACTGGCTGCAAACCTTGTACCGCGCGCTGTTCGCACCGCGCATGCTCTACGGCTGGCGCCACGCCGACGGCAGATGGCTGGCGCACACGCGCATCAGCAGCGCCACGCGCGTGGAAAACCCGCAGCTGCTCGACATCGCGGACCACGTCTTCATCGGGCCCTTCAACCTGATCGATGCCTCGGCCAACTTGCGCATCGACGAGGGCTGCCAGATCACCAGCCATTGCGCCGTGCTCACCCATAGCAGCCACCAGGCGCTGCGCGTCGCGGGGCAGCGCTACTGGGGTGATGCGAATCCGCCGGCCTTCGTTCGCGCGGCCACGCAGCTTGGTGCCTACAGCTTCATCGGCGCACACACGGTGGTGATGCCGGGCAGCCGCGTCGGCCGCGGCGCCATCGTGCGGGCCTTCAGCTATGTCGACGGCGACGTGCCCGACTTCGCCATCGTGGCGGGACAGCCGGCCGTGGTGGTGGGCGATACGCGGCAAACCGATGAAGCCTTCCTCGCCACGCACCCCGAGTGCCGCGCCGGCTACGACGCCTGGGCGAAGCTTGATGCCGGTGCGCGCTAACGCGGCCGTCCGTGCATGCGCTACGTGTTGATCGGCGACGGCGAAAGCCCGCATCTGCTGAAGTGGGCACGGGCGCTGGCCGCTGCGCCCGGTATCGACCTCTGGGCAGCGTCGAGCCGCAGTTTCCTGCCCGGTTTCGATGCCCTCGTGCCGAGCGCGCAGCGCCTGGCGCTGCACACGCGGCCCGATGCCGCAGGGGGCAACGTCGCCTTGCTGCGCCATCTGCTGCGGCTGTCACGCTGGCTGCACCAGGTGGACGCGCCGTGGCTGCACGCGCACTACCTCACGTCGCACGGCACGCTGGTGTGGCTGGCGCAGACGCTGCTGGGCGTGCGCGGCCGCTTGATCGCTTCGGCCTGGGGCAGCGACATCCTCGTCACGCCCGAACGCAGCCGATCGATGCGCTGGGTGACGCGAAAAGTGCTGCGCCACAGCGCACTCGCCACCAGCGATTCGCAGGTGATGGCGCTGCGCATGCGCGAGTTCGGTGCGGGCGAAGTGATGGTCTTTCCGTTCGGGCTCGAAGCCATGCCACCGCTGACTGCGGCCAACGACCCGGCGCTGTTCTTCACCAACCGCGGCCTGGAGCCGGTGTACGCGCCGCAGCGCGTGCTGCAGGTCTTCGCGGCACTGGCGCGCTCGCGGCCTAACGCTCGACTGGTGGTGGCCAATGACGGCTCGCTGCACGATGAATTGCAAGCGCTGGCGCGGCAGTTGAACATCACGGCGCGAGTGCAGTTCGTCGGCCGGCTCGACGCCGCGACGCAGGCGCAACACTACGCGCAGGCCCAGTGGTACCTGAGCCTGCCGCTGAGCGACTCGGTCTCGGTGTCGGTGCTGGAAGCCATGGCGCATGGCTGCATCCCCATCCTGTCGGACCTGCCGGCCAACCATGAACTGGTGCGCCATGGCCGCGACGGCCTGATCCTCAAAGCCGGTCAGCACATCGACGAGGCCGAGCTGCAAGCCCTTGCCGCCCGCGCCGATGACATCGCACGCAGTCACCGCCGGTGGATCGAAGCGCACGCCCTCTTCGCGCCCGCCGTGCAGCGCTTTCTCGAACGCGTTCGGGCGCTGACGTGAACATCGTCTACCTCAACCACTACGCCGGTGGCCCGGCCTGGGGCATGGAGTACCGGCCCTACTACCTGGCGCGTGAATGGGTGCGTACGGGGCACAAGGTGCAGATGCTCGCGGCCGACTTTTCGCATGTGCGCACGACGCAGCCGACGGCCGGCGACCAAACCATCGACGGCATCGGCTACCGCTTCTACGCCACGCCGCGCTACCAGGGCAACGGCGTCGGTCGCGTGCGCAACATCTGGGCTTTTCTGCGCGCGGTGTGGCTTGATACGCCGCGGCTGGTGCGTGAGTTCGCGCCGCAGGTGGTGATCGCGTCGAGCACCTACCCGTTGGACATCTGGGTCGCGCGGCGCATCGCGCGACTTGCCGGCGCCCGACTCGTCTACGAGGTGCACGACCTATGGCCGCTGTCGCCAATCGAGCTCACGGGCATGTCGCCGCGCCATCCTTTCGCCATGCTGTGCCAGGCCGCGGAAAACGCCGCCTACCGCGACGCCGATGTCGTGGTCTCGATGCTGCCCAAGGTGCACCAGCACATGGCCGCGCACGGCCTTGACCTGGGCAAGCTGCACATCGTGCCCAACGGCATCAGCCTCGACGAATGGCAGGGCAATGCGCCGCCGCTGCGTGACGACGTGGCCACGGTGTTGCAGGCGGCGCGTTCGAGCGGCCGCTGCATCGTCGTGTATGCCGGTGCCATGGGCCTGCCCAACGCGCTGGACGTGTTGCTCGATGCCGCGCGCGAACTGCTTAGAGCGCCGCTGCAATTCGTGCTGGTCGGTGACGGCCACGAGCGTGCGCGGCTGGCACGGCGTGTGGTGACGGAAGGCCTTGGCAACGTCAGCCTGTTAACGCCGATACCGAAGGCACAGATTGCCAGCCTGCTGGCCGCCATCGACATCGCCTACATCGGCTGGCAGCGCGTGCCCATCTACCGCTTCGGCATCGCACCGAACAAGCTGATGGACTACATGATGGCCGGCTGCGCCGTGCTGCATTCGGTGTTGGCCGGCAACGACCCGGTGGCCGAGAGCGGCTGCGGGCTGACGGTGGCGCCCGAGTCACCTGCCGCCGTGGTGCAGGGCTTGCGCCAGCTCGCGGCGCTGACGAAGGCCGAGCGCAGCGCGATGGGCCAGCGCGGCCGCGCTTTCGTGCTGGCGCAGCACACGTACCCGGTGCTGGCGCAGCGCTTCATCGAGGCGGTGTCGTGAGCCCTGACGACAGACAGGCCGAGACCCGCGCGGTGGTCGAGCGTTATGCCAAGCGTGCCGACGGTGACCGCTACAGCGCGCGCCGAGCCGAGGTCTGGCAGACGCTGCAAGAGCGGCAACGTGCCATGCTGCAGCTCTTCCACCAGCTCGGCCTGCCCGAGTTCGCGCAGCTCGATGTCGTGGAGGTCGGCTGCGGCAGTGGCGGCAATTTGCTCGAGCTCTTACGCCTGGGCTTTGCGCCGCAACGCCTCACCGGGCTCGAGCTCTTGCGCGAACGTTTCGACGAAGCGCGCGAGCGGCTGCCCGCGGCCACCACGCTGTGGCTGGGCGACGCGACGCTTGCGCCGGTGGCGGACGCAAGCCAGGACATCGTCTTGCAATCCACTGTTTTCTCGTCTTTGCTTGACGACGCCTTTCAGCAGCGATTGGCGCGAACCATGTGGCGCTGGCTCAGACCTGGCGGCGCGGTGCTCTGGTACGACTTCACCATCGACAACCCTTTCAACGCTGACGTGCGCGGCGTGCCGCTGGCGCGTGTGCGTGCGCTCTTTCCGGCGGCGCGCGTGACCACGCGGCGGGTCACTCTCGCGCCGCCACTGGCACGCGCGCTGTGCCGGGTGCACCCTTCGCTGTACACGCTCTTCAACACGCTGCCGTGGCTGCGCACACATGTGCTGGCCTGGATCGAAAAGCCGCTCTGAGCCATGACCGAAGGCCTCTCACTCTTCGACGCCGGCTGGCTGCCCTGGTTGGGCGTGTGCGCCGTGGCCTTCGTCGCCTCCATCCTCGGTGGCCTGGCCGGCTACGGCACAGGCCTGATCCTGCCGGTGTTCCTGGCGCCGCTGGTGGGCATCGCCAACATCGTGCCGGTGATGGCGCTGGCCATGATCCTCAACAACGGCAGCCGCGTGTTCGCCTTCTGGCGCGACATTCAATGGCCGCATGTGCGGCGCATGCTGTTGCTCGGGCTGCCGGCCTGTGTGCTCGGCGCCTGGGGCTACACGCAGCTGCGCTCAGGCGCCGTGGCGCTACTGCTCGGCGGCTTCCTCATCTTCAGCGTGCCGCTGCGCCGCGTGCTGCAGCGGCTCGACATGAAGCTCGCGGCCGGGCCCGAGGTCGGCGCTGGTGCGATCTTCGGCGTGCTCAACGGCAGCCTGGCCGGGGTCGGCGTGCTGCTCGTGGCGCTGCTCATGGCCGCAGGCGTGGTGGGGCCGGCGCTGATCGCCACCGACGCCGCCATTTCTGTCGTCATGGGCGTGGCCAAGGTCGCGCTCTTCGGCAGCCTGGCGCGGCTGGACTTGCAGCTCGCCAGCGCCGCGCTGCTGGTGGGCCTGTGCACGATGCCCGGCGCGTTCGTGGCGCGGCGTTTGCTCGACCACATCCCCGCGCGTGTGCACGGCTGGGTGATGGAAGCGACGATCCTGATGGGTGGCACGGCGCTGGTGCTGCAGGGCTTGCGCACGGCTTGAATCCCATCGTCGCCACCTATCATTCCAGTCATGTCGAACCCGAGTTTTTTACCCTACGCGCTGCCTGAGATAGGCGACGAAGAGATCGCCGAGGTGGTCGACGCGCTGAAGTCGGGCTGGATCACCACCGGGCCCAAGGCGCAGCGCTTCGAGCGTGACTTCGCCGCCTTCCTCGGCGACGAGGGCTTGCACTGCGTGGCCGTGAATTCGGCCACCGCCGGCCTGCACCTGGCGCTGGAAGCGCTGGGCGTGGGGCCGGGCGACGAGGTCATCACCACCACCCACACCTTCACCGCCACGGCCGAAGTGGTGCGCTACCTCGGCGCCGATGTGGTGCTGGTGGACATCGACCCGAGCACGATGAACATCGCCCCGGCGCAGGTCGAAGCGGCGATCACAGCGCGCACCAAGGCCATCGTGCCGGTGCACTACGCCGGGCTGGCGGCGGACATGCCGGCGCTGCTGGCGCTGGCGCAACGCCATGGTTTGAAGGTGGTCGAAGACGCGGCGCATGCGCTGCCCAGCACGGCTAACGGCCAACTGATAGGCACATTGGCAAGCGATGCGACGGTCTTCAGCTTCTACGCCAACAAGACCATCACCACCGGCGAAGGCGGCATGCTGGTGACGCGCGACGCTGCGCTGGCACAGCGCGCCAAGGTGATGCGGCTGCACGGCATGAACCGCGATGCGTTTGACCGCTTCACGGCCAAGGTGCCGAGCTGGTATTACGAAGTCGTGGCGCCGGGTTTCAAATACAACCTGACCGATATCGCCGCAGCGATGGGCATCCATCAGCTGAAAAAAGCCCATGCCTTCGCGCGGCGACGTGCGGCGATTGCGGCAGCGTACAGCGCGGCGTTCAGAACCTTGCCCGTGATCACCGCGCCGCACGCGCCCGCCGGCGAACAACACGCCTGGCACATCTACGCGCTGCGCCTGCTGCCGAGCGCGCCTGTGCCGCGCGATGCCTTCATCGAGCGCCTGTTCGAGCAGGGCATAGGTTGCAGCGTGCACTACATCCCGCTGCACCTGCATCCCTATTGGCGCGAGCGCTACGCGCTGCAGCCGACGATGTTTCCGCACAGCCAGCGCGCGTATGAAGGCCTGGTGAGCCTGCCGATCTACAGCCGCATGAACGATGGCGACGTGCAGCGCGTGATCGATGCCGTGCGCGCGCTGCTGGCCCCCGCCGCGTGAGCCGCCGCCCGGCCAAGCGTGTGCTGGATGTCGTGGTCGCGGCCGGTGGGCTCTTGATCTTCTCGCCCTTGCTGTTTGGGGCCGCGCTGGCCATCAAGCGCGACTCGGCCGGCCCGGTGTTCTTTCGCCAGACGCGTGTCGGGCGAAACGGCGCGACCTTTCGCATCCACAAGTTCCGCACCATGGCGCACGACGCGGCTGCGCATGGCCTGCCGCTGACGGTGGGCGACGACGCGCGCATCACGCGTGTCGGCGCCTGGCTGCGCGCGCGCCGCATCGACGAGCTGCCGCAGCTTTTCGACGTGCTGCGCGGCGACATGAGCCTGGTCGGGCCGCGCCCGGAAGTACCGCATTGGGTGGCGCGCTACCCAGCCGAGCTGCGCCCGCGCGTGCTTGCCGTCAAGCCGGGCATCACCGACCCGTCGACCCTGGCCTTTGCCGACGAGGCCATTCAGCTGGCGCAGGCAAGCGACCCCGAGCGCGAATATGTGGAGGTGATCCTGCCGCGCAAGCTGCAGCTGGCGGCCGACTACGCCGAACGCGCCACGCTCACAAGCGACTTGCGCGTGCTGGTGGCGACGGTGGCTTTGCTGCTGCGCCGCCGGCCGAGGCCGTGATGGGCGAAGGCTGCTGAAGAATCGGGCCATGTCCGCCGCACCCGTGAACCCGACCCCCACGCCCACCCGGCCCACGCCCTGGCATCGCCTGGACCTGCTGCTGGCGCGCGTGCGGCCGTACCGCGAGCCCGTGGCGTTGCTGGCAGACGCCATCGTCGTCAGCCTGGCGTGGAACGTCACCTACCTCTTTCGCCTGGGCTTCGAGCGCTGGCTCAGCGCGCGCCCAAGCTACGACCTGTGGGTCATGCTGGGCATCGTCGGCCTGTACCTGCTGGCGTTCGCCGGCCTGAAGGTGCCGCAAGGCATGTGGCGCTTTTCGGGCTTCGGCGAGGTCAAGCGGCTGACGCTGGCCTGCGCCGTGGCGGGCGCGCTGGCGGCCGCAACGGTGATGACCTTGTCGCTGAAGCAGGTGCCGCGCGCGGTGCTGGCGCTGCACCCCTTCGTGGCGCTGATGGGCGTGTGCATGGTGCGCATCGGCTACCGCATGCTGTACGAGCACATGCGCGCACGCGTCACCGGCAGCCATGCCGAGCCGCGGCGCGCCATCGTGATGGGGGCGGGGCAGGCGGCGCGGCTTTTGCTGGCGGGCATCCACGAACAAGGCTGGGTCGTGCTCGGCCTGCTCGACGACGACCCTTTGAAGCGGCGCGCGCGCATCGCCGGTGTGCCGGTGCTTGGCGAGTTAGCGGCCGTGCGTGACAAGTCGCTGCGCGGTGCGGCCACGCACATCGTCATTGCCTTGCCTTCGGCCAGTGCGGCGCAGCGCCGGCGCGCGCTGGAGCTCGCCGGCAGCACCGGGCTGCCGGTGCTGACGGTGCCCAGCGTGGACGAGCTGCGCGAAGGCAAGAGCCGCATCGAGCGGCTGCGCGATATCGAGCCCGAAGACCTGCTCGGGCGCGAGCCGGTGCAGCTCGACGAAGCCGGTATCGACCAGAGCCTGCATGGCAAGACGGTGCTGATCACCGGTGCTGGGGGCAGCATAGGCAGTGAGCTGTGCCGTCAGGTGGCGCGTTATGGTCCGGCGCGACTGGTGCTCTACGAACAAAGCGAATTCAACCTGTACGCCGTGGAGCAATCACTCGCTGCGGCATTCCCCACGCTGGCGCTGAGCTGCCTGCTGGGCGACGTGAAGGACCTTCCACACCTGCAGCGCAGCTTTGCGGCCTGGTTGCCGCAGGTGGTATTTCACGCCGCGGCCTACAAACACGTGCCGCTGATCGAAGACCACAACGCCACGGCAGCACTGCGCAACAACACCCTGGGCACCTACCACGCCGCGTTGGCGGCGGCGATGGCCGACGTCGAGCGCTTCGTGCTCATCAGCACCGACAAGGCGGTGAACCCGACCAACGTGATGGGCGCCACCAAGCGTGCGGCCGAAATGGTGGTCTCGGCGCTGGCGCAACAGTTCCCGCAGACACGCTTCATGGCGGTGCGCTTCGGCAACGTGCTCGGCAGCAGCGGCAGCGTGATCCCGAAGTTCAAGCAGCAGATCGCCAGCGGCGGGCCGGTGACGGTCACCCACCCCGACATCATTCGCTACTTCATGACCATTCCCGAAGCCGTGCGACTGCTGCTGCAGGCCGCCGCCATCGGCCAGAGCGGGCAGGTGCTGGTGCTCGACATGGGCGAGCCGGTGAAGATCGTGCAGCTCGCGCAGGACCTCATCCGCATGGCCGGGCATTCGCTGCAGGAGATCCCCATCGTCTTCACCGGCCTGCGCGCGGGCGAGAAACTCTTCGAAGAATTGTTGGCTGATGCCGACACCACGCTGCCCACCGGGTTTCGCTGCCTGCGCATCGCGCGCCTGCAGTCCGATGGTGGCCAGGCTGCGGTCATCGACTCGCTGCTGCAGTGCCTGGGCGACGAAGCACCCAGCGATCAGGCCGCGCGTGCATGGTTGATGGCCGCCGTACCTGAATACCGGCCGGGCTGAAGGCATGGGCATCGAGCGGACACCGCGCAAGAAGGTGCTGATCGTCGCGGCACCCTTCGGCTACGGCCCCGCGGCCAGGGCCTTGCTCGTGGCCGATGGCCTGGCGACGGTGGCCGATAGCACGATCCTGTCCAGCAGCGATGCTTACCGCTTCGTCCAGCGCTACAAAAGCGGGCCCGCGGTCTGCCGCCACGGCGGGTTTCGCACCTCGTTTCCCCATGCCGCCAGCCTGGAGCCGTTCGACTTGGTCGTTAGCCTCAACAACCAGCCCGCCGTGCAACACCTGGTCGAGCTCGGCCTGGCCGCGCGCACCGTCTTCGTCGACAGCATCCTGCCCTGGCGTGCCGCGCATGGCCCGGCCGCCACGGCCGCACCCGTGCTCGCCTACCTGGTGCAGGACTTCCCCGGGGTCGAGGCCTGCATGCACGCGTGCCGGGCGCAGCGCATCGAGCGTGTGGCGCCGATGGTCTGGAGTGCCGCCCAGGATGATGGCCGTCGCCGCCCACGGGGCGGGGTCACCTTGCACCTGGGCGGCGTGACTTCCCCACTGGTCAGCTGGGACATGCTGCGCGAGCCGATCGAGCACATCCTGCAGCACACGCACACGCTCGCGCGGCGCTTCGGGCGCAGGCTGAACGTGATCGGCAGCCGGCATCTGGCCGGCATCGCGCCCGCGGGTGCGGACGACCTCACGCTGCTGGCCGACATCAGCCCGCCGCAGACGGCGGCACTCGTGGCCGACTCGGAGCTGCTGCTGTCGACGCCGGGGCTTGGCGCCAACTTCGAAGCCCTGGCCAGCGGCGTGCCGAGCGTCTTGCTGCCGCCGATGAACAGCACGCAGTGGATGCAGTACGGCGTGTTCAACGACATGGGCCTGCCCGGCAGCATGGCGCAAGGCGCGAAGGCCGCCTTGCAGCAGACGGTCGCCCCAATGCCCTGGGGCCAGCAGACGGCGGCGTGTGTCGCCTTCTTGCACCGGCATCTGGCCGCAAGCCTGGCAGAGTTGCCACACCACATGGGCCGCTTGCTGTCGGATGAAACGGATATGCACCGACGCGAGGTTCAGCGCGCCGGGGCCACTTTCATGGCCGGCCTGAGCCAGAACAGTGCCATCGCCGTGTTGCGCGACATCCTGTCGCGCCAGACCCTGTCGAACCCCTAGGCTGCCCTAGCCGGCTGCAGGTTGATCGTGGTGATGTTGTCCAGGCTGTGGCCGCGCTCGATGCGTGGCGCCTGCATGCCCAGCGCGCGTGCGCCGCCGTTGGTGAGCCAGTCCAAGGCCATGGGCAGCCGGAATTCAGGCCCGAAAGCGGCAAACGCGGTGGCGAGTTCGGCGCGCATGTCCAGGCTGTGCGCCGAGGCCGTGGAGTCGGTGGCCAGCGCGACGGGCACGCCGGCCTGCACGAACTTCTGCCACGGAAACACGCCGCAATTCAGGTGCAGGTTGCTGCGCGGACAGGTGACGACGGCGCAGCCGTGCTGGGCAATGATGCGGATGTCTTCGTCGCTGACGTGTACGCAGTGCACCAGCGTGGGTGAGGCGTCGAGGAAACCGATCTCGGCCAGGTAGCGCACCGGCGTCAGGCCGGGGTCGGCGCGAAAGCCCAGCGATGTGGGCGTAGGCGGGGTCCTGAATCCGCTGCGCGCGAGTACGTCGGCAAGTGCGCCGCCGCCGCTGCGAAAGAACTCGATCTCCGAGGCCGACTCGGCGACGTGGATCTGCAAGGAAATGCCTTCAGCCAGCGAGCGTCGCGCCAAGTCTTGCAGCACGTCCTTGCACACCAGGTAGGGCGACTGCGGCGACAAGCCCAGCCGCGGGCCGTGCGCACGTTGCAACGTGCGCCACGTCTGCAGCCGTTGCGCCAGACGGGCCAGCGTGGCCGCCGCGGCGGCCTGGTCGGTGCAGACCAGCTCCCAGTAGGCCACGCCGGCGACCGGGCTGCGGCTGAGTTCGGCCACCATCACCGGTTCGCGCGCGACGATGTCGCCCACCGCCACGACGCGCTGCGCCATCAGTTGCGCCAGGCCCCTTGAGGCAGCCGGTAGGCCGCGCGCGCCGGGGTCCACGCGCCGGTGTTCGGTCATGGCCGCGATGAACTGCGGGAAGTCGAGTTCGAGCGCGGGGTAGGCCGTCAGGTCGAGATGGGTGTGGGCGTTGACGAAGCGTGTGCACACCGCCTCGGCCTGCATCTGCTGCGCGCCGGGCGACTGCGCCGCCAGCGTGGCGAAATTGCCGATGTCGGTGATGGTTGCTGCGGTTGCGTCGCGCTGCACGGCCAGTGCCAGGTCGCCGTGGCGCACGCCCTGGCCGTCCACCAGGCAGGGCGTGCGGATCAGCATGTCCACGCTCAAGCCGCGTTCACCCTGGGTCCGCCGCGCCGTCCAGGCCCAGCGCACGCAGCGTCGCGTCCGTCAGGGCGTGCCATGGCGCCGAGGCTTGCGCGCTTTGCTCGACGAGCTGCACGCGCCCATCGCCACCAAAGCTGGCATGCGCCACAGCCACGTGCGGGTCCGCACTGGCATCGACGATCACGCGCACAGGCTGCAATGCGCTGGCCTGGGCCACCAGCGTTGCAGGCGTGGCCGCGCCGGCCGCCGGCGGCGCGGGCAAGACCAGCACATTGCAACGATCGATGGGCCAGCCCTGCTCCAGCCCGCGCGTGTCGCTCAGCGTCAACACCACGGCGTGCACGTTGCGGTCGCGCAGCAGCATGGTGCCGCCCTGGTGGGTGCTGATGCGACCGCGGTGCAGGCAGTGGCCGTCGATCCAGACCTGGTCGCCGCCTAGCCATCCGATGCCCCTGCCCCTGGCCATCAGCGCCTGTTGCAGCGCGCGCCCTAGCGCCGGTGCGGCGTCGCCCAGCACCACCACCGTGGGGATGCGGCCCAGGCCACTGCCCACCAGCTTTCGCAGCATCGGCCGGTGCATGGTGGAAAACATCTGCGGCTGCGCGTTGACTTCGCAGATGGCGCCGCCGACTTCGCGCCACGACTGCGCGATGTCGGGCATGAGCAGGTCGACGCCGGCCACGTCGAGCCGCAGCGCCTGGGCCGCACGCACGGCCAGCTGCAGGTTGTCGGGGTGCACCTGCTCCGACGGCAGCGGCACCGGAATGCCGCCGCTGGCCACGTTGGCGGCGCCGCGCAAGCGCACACGCTGCTGCGGCGCCGGCACCGATTCGGCGTTCATGCCGCATTCGGCCAGTTGTTCCAGCGCCTCGTTGTCGAGCGCCATTTCTTTCAGGAAGCGGCGGTCATCGCCGGCCGTGCGGCGCCCTAGGTTTTGCTGTGCAAGCAATGCCCGCACCGAATCGACCCCGTTGCCGGTGACGCTGCCGGGCTCGCGTTCCAGCACGCCTTGCACCTGGTCATGCACCACGTGCAGCCGGTAGTCGCGGCCGGCGATGTGTTGTTCGACCAGCACGCGTTCCGAAAGCGCAATCGCCTCGTCGAAAGCCTTGCGCACAGCCGCCGCCGTCTTGAGGTTGGCCGAGACACCCTGCCCACCGTCCAGGTTGGCCGGTTTGACGACCACCGGATAGCCCAGCGCTTCGGCATGGCCCACGGCGTCGTCTCGCGTCAGTGAAACCCTGTGCCTGGGCACCGGCAGGCCGCTGTCGCGCAGCACCGCTGCCGACTGCAGCTTGTTGCGCGCGAGTTTGGTGGCCAGGCTCGAGGTGCTCTCGGTGAACGAACTCGACATCCATTGCGAGCGCTCGCCCCAGCCGAACTGAAAGACGTTGTCGATGATGCGTGCCCAGGGAATGCCCAGCTCGAACGCGGCCTGCAGGAAGTGCAGGCTGTTGAAGCCGCGCGGCGCGCGCGCGCCGACACGCTCCACCGTCGCCGCCATCTCGGCGTGCAGCACCGCCTCAATGCCGGCCGCTGCGCCGCCTGCCAAGACCCGGTTGACGATGCCAACGACGAACCTGAAAACGCCGAGGCATTCGCTCCGGTCAAGGCACGGCTGCAGCAGTGCATAGGTGCTTGGGTTGGCGGCGGACAGCTGCAGTTGCCGACTTCGCTCGAACACCGGCATGCCAGCCTTTTGCTCCACCGCCGCCACCCACTGCGAGATCCTTGCGACCACCGCGGCGGCGTCACTCGATCCGTCACCGGCTTCACCCGCTGGCAGCGCGGCACCCAACAAGGCTTCCACGACCGGCCATGACGCGGCATCGAACGGTGCCACGTGCAGCTGCAGCTGCAAGGTCGGCTGGCGATGGCCGTCAACGTACCCCGCGTAACCGCGCGGCTTGCCGACGATGGTGATGGCCGGCGCGACAGTCGGGCCGTCACGCGGCTGGTGACCGTGCGGCTGTGCAACGTCAGGCTTGTCAGACGTCATGGCGCCGCCGGCATCATGGTTTGGCCGGCGCGACTTTGCCGTCGGCAGCTTCCTGCAAGGTCTCGGGTTGGTCGACCACCAGCTCGCCGCCGGCGCGCGCCACGACCTTCATGCCCTGCAAAAACTGCAGCGTGCGCGTCACGGTCTCGCGGCTCGTATTGACCATGATGGCGATTTCCTGGTGCGTGGGCGGCATCACGATCACGAACTTGCCCGAAGGGTTTTTTTGCGCCAGCAGGCTCAGCTGCGCGCAAACGCGCTGGAACGAACTCGGCAGCGCCAGCATGGCGCGGTGGCTGGCGGCCAGCCGCATGCGCTCGGCCATGCGCGTGGCGATGGCCGACGCGCTGTTGGGCGTCGAGAACATCAGCTCGCGCGCCTCTTCCCGGCCCAGGAAGGCCAGCCGCGACGGCGCCACCGCGATGATGTACTCGGGTGCGGGCTTGCCATCGATCACTGAGAGCTCACCAAAGAAGTCGCCCTCGTGAATGAAGTCAATGCCCACTTCCTTGCCGTCCAGCGTGAAGTTGACGGTTTGCAGGCGCCCTTCGATCAAGAAACCCAGGCCGGCGTCGGTCTCGCCGAGTTTGATGACCACGGCGCGGCGCTCCACTTTTCGCTCGTTCATGGCTGGCGCGATCTTTGCCAGCGTCTCGACAGGCAGGCGGTCAAAAAGGCGCAAGCCCTGCAATATCGGGATCGGGATCGGCATGGGAGGGCGAACTGTGCCTTTGCGAAAGGCCAAGGGCATGTGATGCACAACACAACGGCGGCGTGTGTTTGGGTGCAGTATCCATTCTCTTGCACTTCGCCCAGAGCGGCCGAAGCAGCATTGACGGAGCCCACGATGACATACACCCGAACCTCCTGCGCGACGCGAGCGGCGTCAAGCGTGTCGGCGCTGGCCACCTTGGCCCTTTCGCTGACCTGTGTGCTGGGCTTGTCTGCGCCTTCGGTCGCTGCGGCTCAGGCCGGCGATGCCGCGGTGGGGCGCGTCAGCCTGATGATCGGCGTGGCGCGGGTGGTGCGGCTCGATGGCAGCCGCGTTGTGCTGCGCCGCGGCGCAGCGATCCAGGTGGGTGATCGGATTGAGACCACCGCCAACGGCCACGTGCACCTGCGCTTCGTCGACAACGCCGCCGTCAGCGTGCGGCCTGAAAGCGTGCTTGAAGTGCAGGCTTATCGCTACGACGCACAACACCCTGAACTGAGCGAAGTCCGGCTGCGCGTCGACCACGGCACCAGCCGCTCCATCTCGGGCGCTGCGACAGAGGTCGACAAGGGGCGCTTTCGCCTGAACACGCCCATCGCCGCCATCGGCGTGCGTGGCACCGACTTCATCGTCCAGACCGACCCCACCGGCGTTCGGGCCACCGTGTCCGACGGCGCCATCATCGTCGGCGCGCTGGGCGCTGGCTGCAGCGCGGCCGCGCTCGGCCCGTGCGGCGGCAGCAGTGCCCGTGTGCTTTCGGCTGACATGGGCCGGGTGATGGTGGAAGTACGGCCCGGCGAACTGGTGGCCCGCGTCGTACCTGCAGCGGGTGCCGCGCTTGCCAGCGCTGCCTACAGTGCCGAAGAACGCGTCGCCGCGCGCTCTGCTGCCGAACACGCGGCGCGCTCTGCCGGCCTGGCAGCGGCCGAGCCCACGCCCTCAGCGATTCTGCGCGGCAACGACCGCGCCGCAGCCGAGTTGTTGATCATCGCCCAAGCCAACCTGCCCGAACTCAACCGCAGTTCCGACCCCAACGGGCAGCTCATCTGGGGGCGCTGGTCGATCGCCCCGGACGCCGACGACAAATTGAGCGTGCCCTTTGCGGCGGCCTCGGTTGGGCGTCACATCACGGTGGCTGACAGTGTCACGGGCGGGCTGTTTCGCAACAACGATGTCGCCAACCCTGGGCGCTTGTTGTCGGACTCACTGGACGCCAAGGTCGAACTGCGCCTCAGCCGCGCCAGTGCTTCTTTCGAAGCTGGCGGCCGCACGGAAGCGGCCGTGGTGGAAGGCGGCAGCCTCACGCTCGACTTCTCTCGCCGCACCTTCGCCACGGCGCTGGCCATGTCGTCGGCCGCTGCCGGCCGAGCGGAATTGCGCATGGGTGGCGACGTGCGCACCGATGGCACGTTCGCCGTGAGGGATGTCGACCAGCGCATCGCCGGCGCCGTCTCTTTCGACGGCAAGGAAGCTGGCTACCTGTTCGAGCGCAACTGGGCCGGTGGGATGTTCCGCGGCAAGACACTCTGGGGTCATTGACACCGCACGCAGCCACGACCGCCTGAAACTCGCACGCCCGCCCCATGATCGGCTATTGGCGCAACCGTCCCCGGCGACTGCGTGTGGCCGTGCTGGCGCTATCGGCGGCGGTGGTCGGCATGCTTCAGGCGTGGGCGCCGCAAACCCTTTCGGGGGCCGAGTACATGTCGGGAGACATGCTCTGGCGCGTGAGTGCGACTACGACGCCCGAGCGCCGCCTGGTGGTGGTGGATATCGACGAGACCAGCCTGCGCGAAGTCGGTCCATGGCCATGGCCGCGCAGCACGGTGGCCGAGCTTTCCCGGCGGCTGTCGCAAGCCGGCGCACTCGTCCAGGCCTATGACATCTCGTTCTCTGATTCGATGGACGGCGATGAGCAGTTGCGCCAGGCCTGGGCGCATGCGCCGATCGTCGGCGCGCAAATTTTCTCGTTGGACCCATCGGTCACGCCCGAGGCGGGTGCCGCTGCAGGAGGGCTGGCGCAGTCGGGATGTCCCGACTTTGCACCCCGCAGCTACGGCCATTACGGCACGTCGCCGGAGCTCTTGCGAGCGCAGCCTTCGATGGGACACATCACGCCGCGCATTGAACAGGATGGCGTGATACGCAAGCTGCCGGCGCTCGTGTGCCACAAAGGGCGAGCCTACCCTTCACTCGCATTGGCCGCGCTGTGGCGTGTGGCCCAGGCCGAAACAGGGGGTACCGTACCGCCACCGGACTGGCAATGGCATACCCGGCACGCCGACGTCTTCCGCGGCAATGGCCCGGCGCCCGCAGCCTGGTTGACCAGCCGTAGCCTGCCCGGCCTTCTTGTGCCACTTGACTACCGCGGTGACATGCTGGTGCCTTACCGGCTCGATCGCAAGGCATTCGCCTCGGTGTCCGCCTCCGAGGTCTTGCGCGGCGCCGCGTCGGCGTCGCTGCTTAAGGGCACCATCGTGCTTGTCGGCGCGACCGCGTTTGGCATCGGCGACACGGTCGCCACGCCGCACTCGGCCATCACCTCGGGTATCGAAGTCCATGCCCAGGCCTTGGCCGGTTTGCTCGACAACCGGTTGCCCTACGCCCCGGCTCAATCCCGTCTCGGGCAGGGTTTGGCCCTGGTGTTGGTCGCCACTGCGCTTTGGGCCCTGGCGACGCGGCGCCGCGGTGTGCCCGCCAAGCGGCTGCCGCTGGCGGGCCTGGGCTTGGCGTTGCTGTGCTGGGCGGGCGCTTCGTTGGCGCTGTTGTCGTTCGACTTGTGGCTGCCTTGGGCCGGTGTGGCGGTGTTCGCCGCGTTGGCTTCGGTGTCGCTTGCAACGGTGGAACATGCATTGACCAGGGCGCAGCGTGAGCGCCTGTCGGCACACCTGGGCGCCTACCTGCCGGCACCGGTGGCGCAGCGCTTGATGGCCACGGATCCGTCGGGCATGCTGCAGGTTGATCAGCGCGACATCAGCGTGCTCGTTGCCGACATCCGCAACTTCTCGGCTTTCGCCGCGCACCGGCCGGCGCAAGAAACCGCCGCCATGCTGCATGCGTTCTGTTGCATCACGGTCGATGTGGTCGAGCAGCACGGCGGCGTGGTGGAGAATGTGATCGGGGATTCCATACTTGCCGTGTGGAACGCCTATTCCGAATGTGCCGACCATCCCAAACAGGCCATGGCTGCCGCAAGTGAACTCTTGCGCGCCACGCGCCAGCTACTGACCAGTAGTGGGCCCATGTCCGAGGGCAGCCCCGTGCAGCCGCTCGCCCTGGGTGTTGGCCTTGAGACTGGTTCCGCTATCGTCGGCTCCTTCGGGCCTGCACGACGTCGCGCGCATGCCGCGCTGGGCGAGCCGGTAAGCGTGGCCAACCGTATCCAGAACATGACGCTCGACCTCTCCATGCCCATCCTGATCGGGCCGCAACTGGCGGCACGACTGCCCGCCGAAGCCACCGAGCCCCTGGGCGAGTACCTGCTTGAGGGGCTGAGCAAGCACTACAGCCTCTTCGCGCCGACGGCATGGGCCGAGTTGGTGCCCGTCGATCCGCATTGGGTGCGCAGCGCCACTTCGAGCGAGCGCGTGGCCGACTCGTCAGGGTGGTCGCGCTGGGCCGATCGCGCGCCATCCGGCCCCACACCGCGCGGCCCGTCAGTTTCACTGCGCGACGCGTGAAAGGCGGCGTTTGTCTGTGGCTCAGCCGCCGGTTGAGTCTCTCGACGCTGTTCTACGTGTCCGTTATCGCCGCAGCGCAGGCTCAAGACCATGCCATCGCCGATGGCGATGGCGGGCCTGTCGACGCTCAGCACTTGCAACAGCGCCAGTGCACGGCCCTGGCGCAGTCGCCACTGACCACCCAGGCGCTGGCGCGGCACGCGCTGCTGCAACGCCTGGAGTCGGCGCGGGCGCAGTGCATTGGGCACCCGCCGTTCCTTGCGGCCCTGGGCGGGCTGTGGCTTGAGGAGGGCGAACCCGGTCGCGCCCTCATCTGGCTTGAGCGTTCGCTTTTGCTTGACCCGGAGAACCTCGGTGCCCAGGCCGACCACGCGCTGGCATTGGCGGCACTCGGCGAGGGCGATGCCTTGCGAGGCCTGCTTCAATCCTGGCAAGGCCGCACCGATGTGCCGGCGGCATTGGTTCTTCGCTTGACATCACCGACGCTGGCCTCGGCACCGCCTCGCGCCAACGGCAACGCGACCGGTACGGCCCAGTCGAACGGCCGATGGGCAAGCTACAGAGAAGCCACCACCTTGCTGGGCTACGAAAGCAACCTGGACCACTCGCCGAAACTTGCTGAAATCACGCTGACAGTGCCTGATGGACCGCTCGCGCTTCCTCTGCTCAACCCGTTGACACCGCGCCGCGGCGCGGCGGTGCTGGCGGAACTTTCCTGGCAGCTGGCCGGCAGTCCCGAGGCCGGCCGCGTCTGGCGGTCCGGCGTACACGTCGGCGCACGATCAGCGCCCAATGAAAGCAAAACCGATTGGCACAACATCCAATGGGCCGCAAGCGGCTCGCAACGCTGGGGACCTTGGCGCGGCCAGCTTGAACTCGCCGCCACATGGATTGGTGGGCCGCTGAACGAGCCCTACCGACTGCTGCGCGCCTCGGCCACTGGCGAACGCGACGCCCTGGGTTGCATGCTCCGCTTCGCGATAGACGCCGAGCGGCGCACCCAGCAAACAACGTCCAACCTCGATGGACGAACGCTGTCGGGACTTTGGAGCGCTCAGTGCCCGATGCCGACCGTGAAGGCATGGTCGTGGGGGCTGGCTGTGCGCACCAGTCTTGATCAGGCGCGCGATGCCAACCGGCCGGGGGGTGACCAGCGGCTGTTCAGCCTGGGCACACGGGTCGTGGGCGGCTTGCCAAACGGCATACGCGTCGAAGCGGCGCTGCGCTTCAGCCGCGTGCAAGACGTCCTTGGTTACAGCCCGCTGCTGGAAAACAATGCCCAGCGCCAATTGAACCAAACACAGTTCTCACTCGAGCTTGCACGGCCGCTGAGCTGGATGCCCGGTACAGGCGCCGAAGCTTTGCTGCAGGTCCAGGCAGTTCGACAGGGCAGCAATCTTTCCATCTTCAGGTACAGCGCCATCTCTACTTACGGTGGCCTGCGCTGGTCTTGGTAGCTGATTGCGCCAGTCAGTGTTGTGGCCACGCCACTCTGAAGGGCCTGGGTAGCGTGATGTCACGCTTTTACCTGGGACGCCCCCCCCGGTACCGATGCAATAATCGCGCGGCTGTCGGCTGGGGTGTGCGGGGCGTCGTGCGTGCACGCGATTCCGAATAACCCAGAAAATCCCCGGCGCCATGTGATGGTCATCACATCGGCCCCGAGGCCCCCGCCGGAAACTCAATGCCCATGATCAATCGCCATGCACCCAATTCGACTCAGCGTCTGGCCAAGCGGCCGGGCTTTGAGCCGAGTCTGGGTGAAAGCCTGATCACTCATCGTTGAGTTCCTCATACCAACACTGTTTTCCTCCACAACACTGCAGGAGTCTTCCGAATGGCAATTTCCTTCAACAGCACCGTAGTCGCCCGCGTCGCCAGTGGTCTGTATGGTTCGCAGATCGGCTACGCCACCTATCAAGAGGCCCTGGCATCGGCCAACGCCGCAGGTGGCCTTGGCGCGCTGGTGAATGCGCTTTACGTCCGTGACTTCGGTTCGAAGTCGACCGCCGATGTGGCAGCACTGATGGTCAGCAATGTCGGCATCACCGGTGCCGGCGTGGCTGACGCCGTTGCCGTGGTGAAGCAAGCGCTGGATGGCGCCGCCCCGGCTGCACGCGGCGAGGTGGTGATCAACCTGCTGAACCAGTTTGCAAACCTGACTGCCAACCCGACCTACGGCGCTGCCGCGACCGCGTTCAACGCACAAGTCGCCAATGCCGTGATCTACGGCCAGACGTTCGGCACTGCCGACGTGTTGGTTTCTTCAGTGATTCCGGTGTTCAACCTGTCGTCGGCCAGTGCTGCCGGCGCCGACGCCATGCGCCTGACGGGCAACATGGACGTTCGCATCGACTTCACCAACCCCGCGAACCAAGTTGTCGGGCTGGACCTGAACGGTAACGGCACGATCGAATTCGACGGCAGGGAGCGCAGCATCACCGGCCGCGCCGCCAACTTCGAAATCGTTGACGCCTATTCGCGCAACCCGCTGAACCACAAAGACACCGCCAACAACTTCCTTGGCGACATTCACTTTGACGGCACCGCCTTCGGCGGGGACGGCGTCAATACAGACGGCAACATCTTCCTGGGTGGCCTGGGTGTCGACACCGCCTTCGGTGGCGTAGGCAATGACTTCCTGGCTGGCGGCGGCATTGCACAAGGTCGCTTTGGCGCCGACGTGCTGTCGGGTGGCCGCAATGCCGACTTCTTCTTCGCCGAGTTCTCGGGCATCGACGCCACCGACGGCTCCTCGCTGGTGATCGACGGTGGCAACACCGCCGACGACACCTCGGCGGCAAATGGCCAAAGCTCGCAAGACAACGACTGGCTGCTGCTCGAAGCCTCGGACGACGACGAGCCGGTCATGATCTGGATGAACGACGACAACGTCGGCCCGGTTGAACCAGGCGACGGCATCGACGACGGCAAAGGCCGCGTCCTGTCGCGCTCTGGCGAGAGCATGACGATCGATGACGTCGAGAACATCGACGCCTCGGGCAACCTGTACGGTTTCCTGGACGGGGTGAACGTCGAAATCGGCGGTCGCGGTCTTGACACGCGTGACGTCGCCAACGCCTCGAACTACGGCTTCGGCTCGTCGGCGCAGCTGCACATTCAGGGCAGCAACGCCGGCAACATCATCATCGGCGGCTACGACAACGACTACATCAACGGCGAAGACGGCGACGACTTGCTGATGGGTGGCAACCTCAACCACCTGAAGAACCCCAATCTGGTCGGTATCGCCAATAACGGCCGCGACGAACTCGTTGGCGGTAACGGCGACGACAACATCGTCTTCGAAACCGACGGCGGCATCTACGAAGGCGGCAGGATCTATGAGTCTGACGACTCCGGTAACGACTCGCTGTGGCTGACGCGCGAAGCCTTCGGCTCGAAGACTGCCGCAGATGTCACGACCGATGGCACCCTGCGCATCGACCTGGCGGTCGGCAAGGTAGGTGGCCTCGCCAACGCAGCCGGCTATGGCGGTGCCGACAAAGCGGCGGCCACGGGCCTGTTCACGTCAGACCAGACGCAATACAAGGCTGGCTTCGCACGTGCCCAAGTCGAGGACTTTGAAAACGTCATCGCCACCGGCCTCGGCGCGGTGGACTATCTGGCGGCTGGCACCAATAACCCTGAGCTGAATTTCAAGAATCAGCAGAACCATTTCGCCTTCGTTGGCAACCTGGATCTGCGCGGCACAGACGGCGACAACATCCTGTACGCCGTTGGCGGTGCTGACGTGCTCGAAGGTCGCAAGGGCGACGATTCCCTCTCCGGCGGCGACGGCAACGACGACTTCTATTTCGACCTCGGCAGCGGTGAAGGTGGTGAAGATTCCGGCGACGGCGTCGACGTCATCCATCGTCAGTCCGACGTCAACGGCGACAACCTGTGGGATGTCAACGCCGACGGCGACAACACCTACGAGCGCGACTTCAACATCGGTGGCTCCAGCACTTTCGGTCCGTCGAAGCTGACGGTGGACCTGGGTACTACTGACCTGGCATCGGCCGATGTGGCCATGACCTCGTTCACCATCAAGATCGGCGGCGTCACGTTCGCCGTGACTGATACCAACGCCCTGATCGCCGCCACCAGTGCCGCGCAAGTTGCAGCCTTGGTGAACACGGCCTACCACGCGCAGGATGCACGTGTCTCAGCGGTGGCGGTGGGCAACACCATCATCGTGACCGATGCGTCAACCGCGACGCAGGCCGGCCGTGACATCTCTGACACCGTGGCCGAAGGCTACGCAGTCGGTGGTGTGGTGTCCAACGGTGCCTTCTCGGCGCAAGCCACCTTCGCCCCGGCCGGCACGCAGACCACCAAAGACCGTTTGATCTACAAGGCCTACGAAGACCGCCTGGACAACGAAGGCGTAGACGACGACTCGTTCCTGGGCAGCATCATCTCCCTCGGCGAAGACAACTACGCCGAAGACCTGGTGATCAACTTCGCCGACGAAGACGGCAATGGCAAGGCCACAACCCGCATCGCCGAAGACCAGCAGTACTCGCTGAAGTTCACGAACCTGACCACCAAAGACAAGGTCACGATCGATGTCAACGGCGTGAAATACAGCCTGCAGGTTGGCGTCGACCTCGACGGCAACATCATCGGCAGCGAAGATGGCGTGGGCGATACCCAAGTCAACATTCAATCGGCATTCCTGGGCCGCCTGCAGGACTTCATCAACAGCTTCATGGACGACGACACGTCCGCCGGTGCCGTCGACGCCAACTACAACGGTGTCGACACCTTGTTCCTGACGCAACGCCAGTACAACGGCGAAGAAACCGTGTTCATGGTCAAGCCGACCGTGACACTGCAAAACCTCTCCGGCGGCGAACCCGCCAAAGTCTCCGTCGCCAACGTGTCTTCACACGAAGTCGAATTGCTTGATTTCGACGGCCGCAATGGTGAATTGAATTCCACCAACGTGCTGTTCATCGGCCAATCAGGCGTTGACTTCAGCCGTGCCACGCTCGAGACCGCTAAGTCCGCAGGTGGCCAGACGATCACGGGCAAGGAAGCCATCGTCATCGACGTCGGCCCGAACGATTTGCAAGACGCAGTCTTCGGCACCATCACCGTTGCCAACCCGCTGGGTACGGTGATTCCAAACAACACCACCAGCAACGCACCGCTGGCCAACGTGCCGAATGGCTTTGCCGTACACGGTGATGACTTCCTGCTCGGTGGCGCCGGTCTGGACACTATCAACGGCGGCACGGGCGACGACCGTGTCGAAGGCTCGGTCGGTGGTAACGGCACCACCACGTTCGACCTGCTCGACGGCGGCAAGAACTTCTACGCGGTGCAAGTGTTGGGCGAGCCGCAAGCTCGTGTCTACATCCTGAACAAGTGGGAAGCCGCCAACCCGTCAAAGGTCACCGCCCTGACCGGCCTGATCCTGTCGTCGGTCACATTGATCGACCAGACTGAGTCGGGCACGTCCACAGTCAGCGGCGTGTTCGACGACACGCTGCAGTTCAGCCAGAAGCTGTTCACCGCAGGCACGTCGCGCTTCACCGTCGTTCTTGACGACTTCGCGCTGGCGGCCGGTGGTGTTATCGAACTGCGTAACGACGGCGCCGGCAAGGTCGGTGTTGATGTGGACGGCAACGGCACGCTGGATAACTGGACGAAGTTCACCAACTTCGAAAACATCCGTACGGTGTCTGGCACCGGCAATGCAGTGGCCGGCGACGGTCAGGGCAATGACACGCTGGACGCGACAGCCCTGTCCGCAACGACCACGGGCGCGGGTGGCATCAGCTACAACCTGACCAACAACTTCCTTGGCGCCAATGGTGGCGATCCGGGCTCGGTCAAGTACAGCACCAACGCCATCATCGGCGCAGTGCCTCCTGACTCACCGTTCCCGACCGCGAGCGACTACGAGTCGCTGGTGATCAAGGTTGACGGCGTCGAGAATCTGATTACCAGCACCGGTGCTGACCTGCTCATCATCGACGAAACCGAAGCCGCGAAGAACAACACCTTCAACGCTGGTCTGGGCGTTGACCGCATCGATTATCAGAACGCGTTCTCTGGTGAATCACTGCCGGGCATCGCTGAGCCGGTGGTCACCCTCAAGGTCGACGCCATCGCAGCATCGCTGGGTGGTGTGGACACGGTGACGATGACCGGTGGCCGCGTCGGCACCACGGTTGCCACCGATACGCTGATGGGTGTCGAATACATCACGTTCAGCAACAACACGGCCGCTGGCCGAACTGAAGCAGACGTGTTGGACGCGACGGCACTGACTGGCGGCGCCATCATCAGTTACATCGACGGCACCGTGAAGGACCTGGCCGGCACCACGCACGTCACCGTGCAAGGCATCGACGAGTTCGAGAACATCTGGACCGATGGCGGCAATGACACCGTGATCGTCGCCGACGCTTCGATCATGTCGGGCAACCAGCGCGAAGACACCGCCAACGGTACGGCTCCTGCCAACGTGGCGCTGGCGACGTTCCTGGACTTCGACACACTGACGTTGCCGGGTACGACCAACACCCGCCTCGCATTTGCCGCGCAGGACGCTCGCCGGATCGGCGCGCCCGGTGTGGTAGTTGGTGGTGATGCACGTGCCGACGACGACATCGAAGTCACCGTCAACCAGAATGAGTTCAAGTTCAATCTGAGCAAGACCGGATCTGGTGCCGACTCCGACACGGTCGACTACAGCAATGCAGTCGACAACATCTCGGTCGTGGTCGAGCTCGACGCCACGAAGCCGAACCAATTCGTGTTGGTGGACGGTGATGGCACGACGTTCTATGGTGCCGGCCCTGGCGACTTGACGAGTTCGACTGACCGTATCGACCAGTTGATCGGCGTCGAGCGCATCGTCGCGTCACAGCTCGAATCGGTGCTGGACCTCTCGAGCTCGACCAAGGGCTTGGAGATCAAGTGGAGCGCCTTCGACCTGGCCTCGCAAGTGGCTGCGCTCGACCGCGATGTCTACACGGTGCGTATTTCTGACCTGACGACGTCCAGCCCGATACAGCGTACGTTTGTCGAGTATCGCGATGCCGGCCTGAGCGCCACCATCACGCAACCGCAAGCGACCTGGAACCGCGTGGAAGGCAGCGACAACGCAGAAGTGGTGATCGCGAACAGCGCGCATGCGCTCGACACCGACACCTTTAATCTGCGTGGCGGTGCCAACCAGGTCAAGTACAACGAGCTGACGAAGTCGATCACGCTGACCTTGGCTGTGAACGACTTCTCTGCGGCCGACCCGCTGGGCACGATTGCAGCGCTCGATCCGCTCGGTAATGCGGTAACGCAGCAGAAGGGTGCAGTTACTGGTTACGTCCAGTTCCAGGACGGTACCGGTGCTGGCGTCGAAGGTCCGTACATCGCAGGTTCGAAGATCCACACGATCACGAGCTACACGGCCAACAACGGTATCGCTTCGGGCTCGTTGCGGGTTGCAGCTTCGCAGGACGCGGAAGACACGCTGAAGTTCTCTGGTCTGGGTGAGAAGATCTTCCTGCTGGCGGAAGTCGGCACGGTCGACAACCAGATCACCGTAAAGATCGGCAGTGGCTCAGCCCAGAATTCGGTCATCCTGACCGGCTTCGAGATCGTGTTGGATGCGGCGTCGAACGACGTTTATGACTTCGGCTCTTTGCTTAACGCCGGTGCCGGCCTGAACTTCATCGACAACCCGGCGAACGACCATGACACGGTCAAAGTTGGCAACGATGCGGTTGGTTACGACGGCAGCAATGCCCTGGGCGGTGGTGTGGTGAATGCTGGCGCCACCGAAATCAGCCTGGGCGCAATACGCGACTCTGGCGCGATTGCGGCGGCGGGCTTCGATTTCGACGTTCTCGACGTGACCAAGGTGACCGATACCACGGTGACGACGCTGACCGGCGCGCTGGCCAGTCTTGAGTTCAATACCGACGAGGTTGTGATCGGCAAGATCAACAACATCACCTCGGCGCTGGGCTTCGAGGCGGTGGTATTCACCGAGGCAACCATCGGCGAAAACGGCACGACGTACATCCTCAACACCGGCTCGAATTCGGTCACGGCAGGCGCCAAGACCATTGCGTTGACGGATCTCACCAACACGTTGAGCTTTAGCGGCACAGTGCTCGAGCAAGCAGCCGCACCCGGACATCTTCGCGCTGCGACCGACCTCAATGCCATCACTGGCGTCACGATCACGATGACCGGTAACGAGGCTGTGAACATCACAGGCGGTAACGGCAACGACTCGATCACCACCAGGGGTGGTGCCGACACGCTGCGCGGTGGATCGGGCGATGACACGCTGAACGGTGGCTTCACGGCCGCCGTCGGCGAGAGCGCCGCGATGACACTGTCCGGTGGTGCCGGCGTGTTGTCGGGTGTTCAGCTTCTGACGATCACTGGCGCTGGTGGGTTCACACTGACCATCGGTGGTAGCGGCTCGGGCGGCGAACTCGTGACGGCAACCGCGACGGCTGATGCGGATCAGGTCGGCGCGTTGCTGATCGCTCAGACCAACACGTTCCTCGAGACAGAGTTGGGCTACGCCGCTGGGTCGATCGCCTCGAAATCGTATGACAGCGCCAGCAATGTCTTTTCGCTTAACTTCACGCCGGCTGCTGGTAACGTAACCGACCTGACCGCCGCTGACGGTGCCGGAACGCTCGACCCCGTGGTCGTTGTTACACCCGGCGCGGCAGCGATCGACAGCGACGACATCTACGTCTTCGAAGCCACCGCCGCACTGAACGGCAACGACATCATCAATAACTTCAACAACGATGGTGTTGGTACCGACGATCAGCTCGACTTCCGTGCCTTCCTGGGTACGGCGACGATGACGAT
>JANLYV010000089.1:0-15868 GCA_031365825.1 Rubrivivax sp.
GCGGTGACCGTGGAGGCCCGCGACAGGGAAGTTGAGGCGCTGAGCTACCTTGGTGCGGCGCAGCTGGCGCTGGGGTGCCACGCCGAAGCGGCGCAGGCGTTTGAGCAAGAGCGTGCACTCAGTCTGACGATAGGCGGTCGGGACCAGCACGACGCCACGGCCGGACTGGCGCGCGTGGCCCTGGCGCGGGGCGAAATACCCACTGCGCTGCAAGAAGTAGAGCGCCTGCTGGCCCACTCGGCCGACAGCGGTGGTGCAGCAGGTTTCGGCCGTGAGATCGAAATGACCTGCCACCAAGTGCTGGCCGCCGCAGGCGATGTGCGCGCCACCGAGTGGCTGCAAATTGCCCACAGTTCGCTGCAAGTGCAAGCCACCACCATCACCGATGTCAAGCTGCGCGAAGGCTTCCTGACGAACATCTCCGGGAACCGCGAGATCGTGGTGGCTTGGGCGGCTTGGGAGCAGCGGCAGAGCGAGGTGCCTGGCGGCGGCTGATTCGGGGCGTTGAGGCGGCACTGCGGACGAAGACACCGACCTACTGGCCATCGTTGTGTGCCTTGGGTGCGGCAGATTTGCGGATGCGTACGGGCGGCTGTTTCACGGTTTCCTCGAGTGGTGCAGCTGCCGCGACGAAAGCACTGGTGGCGTCGGGCGCTGCCTGGGCCGTCACGATGCCGGCTGTCGGCTCGGCGTCTTTCAGCACGCGTGTGTACGGCGTTAGCAACTGCACCAGCTGGCCGTAGATTTTGGGTGCGCCGGCAACGACTTCACGCTGGTAGAGAAAGTCGGACTCGCCGGTGAAGTTGCCGATCAGGCCCCCGGCCTCGGTGATCATCAGCGAGCCGGCGGCAATGTCCCAGGGGTTGAGGCCGGTCTCGAAGAAGCCGTCGTACCAGCCCGCAGCCACATAACAAAGATCCAGAGCGGCGGCGCCGGGGCGGCGCAGGCCGGCGCAGTTCTGCATCACCTCCTCGAACATCTTCATGTAGCGTTTGAAGTTGTCACCCTTGCGAAAGGGGAAACCCGTGCCGATGAGCGCTTCGCCAAGACGGATGCGTTTGGAGACACGCAGCCGGCGGTCGTTCATGAAAGCGCCGCGCCCGCGAGAGGCATAGAAGAGGTCGTTGCGCGTGGGGTCGTAGACGACAGCCTGCTGCACGATGTGGCGATGTGCCAGCGCAATTGACACGGCATACACCGGGAAGCCGTGCAGGAAGTTGGTGGTGCCGTCGAGCGGGTCGATGATCCAGGTGAATTCGCTGTCACGTGCACCATGCACGCGGCCCGACTCTTCGGCCAGGATGCCGTGGCCGGGGTAGGCTTCGAGCAGGATGTCGATGATGGCGTTTTCAGCCGCCTGGTCGACTTCGCTGACGTAGTCGTTGGGGCCTTTGCTGCCGACCTTCAGCACTTCCAGGTCCAGGGCCGCGCGGTTGATGATGGCGCCCGCTTGGCGTGCCGCCTTGATGGCGATGTTGAGCATGGGATGCAGCGCTTGCGACATGGGTGGCAGCTTTCAGGGGGCAGGGCGATCGACGGTGAAAAGAGCGACGCGGCGACAATGCAGCCCCCGCGCGATGAGGCCGCATTTTATGCGGCGCGCGCCACCACCGATGCCGCAAGCCGCCGCCGACCCCACCCGCTTCGTGCTCGTGCAACCCAGCCACGCTGGCAACGTCGGCGCGGCCGCGCGCGCCATCAAGGTGATGGGTTTTGCCGAGCTGGTGCTGGTGCAGCCACGACACGCCGATGTGTTGCTGCGCGACGAGACGCTGGCCTTGGCCAGCGGCGCCGCCGACGTGCTCGCTGCGGCGCGCGTGGTGAACAGCCTGAGTGAAGCGCTCGAAGGTTGCACCTGGGCCTGCGCCACGGCGATGACGCCGCGCGACTTCGGCCCGGCCACGTTCGCGCCGCGTGAACACTTCACAAGTCTCGCGGCCAGCACGCACCGCGTGGCGCTGGTCTTCGGGCCCGAGCGCACGGGACTTTCAAACGAAGACGTGTACCGCTGCCAGGCCTGCATCAGCGTGCCCACGCACCCGCTGTACGGCTCACTCAATCTGGCGCAGGCGGTGCAGTTGATCGCCTACGACTGGCGCCAGGCGCTGGGTGGTTTCGACGTCACGCCGCGCACGTCTGATGCGCAACTTGCCGATGCCGCCGCGGTCGACGGGCTGCTGGCGCATTGGCATGCGACGCTGGTGGCCATCGGCTATCTCGACCCGGCCGCGCCGAAGAAGCTGCTGCCTCGGTTGCGTCAATTCGTCCAGCGCGCGCGGCCCACGGTCGAGGAAGTCCACATCCTGCGCGGGATTGCCCGCGCCGCTACACTGAAACGCCAACGCTAGACCTGCAACACCATGTTCAGCCGCCTGCAAGAAGACATCGCCTGCATCCTCGAGCGCGACCCTGCGGCGCGTTCGACCTGGGAGGTGCTGACCTGCTACCCCGGCCTGCACGCGCTGGTGCTGCACCGGCGTGCGCACTGGTTCTGGCAGCGCGGCTGGCGCTGGAGCGCACGCTTCATTTCGCACATCGCGCGCTTCTTCACCGGCATCGAAATCCACCCCGGCGCAACCATCGGCCATCGCGTTTTCATCGACCACGGCATGGGTGTGGTGGTGGGCGAGACGGCCGAGATCGGCGACGAGTGCACCATCTACCAAGGCGTGACGCTGGGCGGCACGGCCTTGATCAAAGGCGCAAAACGCCATCCGACGCTGGGGCGCGGCGTGATCGTCGGTGCCAACTCGCAAGTGTTGGGGGGCTTCACGGTCGGCGACGGCGCGCGAATCGGCTCGAGCGCAGTGGTGGTCAAACCTGTGCCGCCCGGCGCGACCGCGGTGGGCAACCCGGCGCGCATCCTGCAGGCGGAGACCGACGCGCAGCGCGAAGCGGTGGCGGCGAAGATGGGCTTCTCGGCCTATGGTGTGACGCAGGGTGACGACCCGGTGTCGCAGGCGATGAAAGGCCTGATCGACAACGCCTCGGGCCATGAACACCAGATTGCGCTGCTGTGGCAGGCCATCGAGAAATTGTCGGCCCGCGCGCGAGAGCTGCCGGCCGACGACTGCGTGCCGCAGGACGCCAACACCACCGAAACATTCGACGCCGAGCGCTTGAGCCGGCTGGTGAAATAACTCAGGAAGTGAGCGGTGGCGCTGCCGGGCGCAGGGCGGTCTTGGGCCGGAAAGCCCTGCACACCGCGTCATCGGTTTCGAGGTAGGGCCCGCCGATGAGGTCGACGCAATAAGGCACGGCGGCGAAGATGCCGTGTACCGGCGGGCTGGCGTTGGGCAGCCCCTGCAGCGTTTCGGCAATGGCCTTGGGCTGGCCAGGCAGGTTGATGATCAAGGCCTTGCTGCGCACCACCGCCACCTGGCGCGACAGGATCGCCGTGGCCACGAAGCTCAGGCTGATCTGGCGCATCTGCTCGCCAAACCCCGGCATCACCTTGTGCGCCACCGCCAGCGTGGCTTCGGGCGTGACATCGCGCAATGCCGGGCCGGTGCCTCCGGTGGTAAGCACCAGGTCGCACTTCGCGTCGTCGACCAGTTCGATCAGGCACTGGCTGATGCCGCCCTGCTCGTCGGGGATGAGCCGCGTCACCCATTCGATCGGATTTCGCAGCGCCTTGCCCAGCCACTCAGTCAGCGCCGGAATGCCTTTGTCTTCGTAGACACCGGCCGAGGCCCGGTCGCTTATCGAGACGACGCCGATGCGGACGTGGTCGTAGCCCGATGGGTTCATGTCGTGGCCGCCAGATGCGGCTTCAGGAAAATGAAAAGCTCGCGATAACTGCGCGGCTGTCGCGCCTCGGGCGCCAGTGCCGCCGCATCGCGCCTCGCGGCGCGCACAAGGCTGCGCAGCTGCTGCGTGTCGCAGTCGGCGTGGTCTTGCAACCAGCGCGTCATCGCATCGTCGTCGGCGATGAGTTCGGCACGCCAGCGCTCGGCTTCGTGCAGCAGCAAGGTGTCGCGCGCCGAGCCAATGGTGGCCGCGGCCACGGCTTCACGCAGGGCGTCTTCATCGGCCGTGCGCATCAGCTTGCCGACGTACTGCATCTGCCGGCGCCGACCTTCGTGCGAGCGCGTACGACGGTAGGTGTCGATGGCCTCGCGCAGTGCCTCCGACATCTCGATCTTCGCGATGCGCTCGTCGGACAGCGCGGCAACGGCCAGGCCCAGGTCCTGCAAGTCTTGCGAGCGGCGCTTGAGCTCGGACTTGCTCGGGCGCTCGTCTTCGACATCGTCGCCGTAGTGGGCGTCGACGCCGCGGTGGGGAGCAGTTTGGCGGGGCATGGCAGCGATGATAATTCGCACCCCCTGGTCCACCGACATGTCGGCAGCCATGCCGCGCCCACGATGACTCGCAACCACTCCGAACCCGGTTTTGCCTTCCGTCGCGAGACCTTCGAGCAAATCGTCGAAGACACCATGGCCGTGGCACGCGGCATGGGCGCCAGCGACGCGGGGGTCGAGGTTTCGGAAGGCGTGGGGCTGTCGGTGTCGGTGCGATTGGGTGAGCTGGAAAACGTCGAGCGCAACCGCGACAAGTCGCTGGGCGTGAGCGTCTACCTTGGCCAGCGGCGCGGCAACGCCAGCACCTCGGACTTCTCGGTCACGGCCATCAAACAGACGGTGCAGGCGGCCTACGACATTGCGCGCTTCACCGCTGAAGACCCGGCCGCGGGCTTGCCCGACGCCGACGACCTGGCGTCCGTCAAGGAAGCCGCGCACGACCTCGACCTCTTCCACCCGTGGGAGATTGATGCGGCGCAGGCCGCGGAACTGTCGCGTCGCTGCGAGGCTGCGGCCATCGCCACCGACCGGCGCATCGCCAACACCGAAGGCGCCGGTGTCTCGGCGCAGCAGGCCCATTTCTGGGCCGGCAATTCGCGCGGATTTCGGGGCGGCTATTCGAGTTCGCGGCACTACGTGTCGGTGTCGCCGATTGCCGGCCGCGGCAAGAACATGCAGCGCGATTCCTGGTACACGTCGATGCGCGACGCGCGTGAACTGGCAGCGCCTGAAGTCGTGGGGCGCTATGCCGCCGAGCGCGCGCTTTCGCGCCTGCATTCGCGTCGGGTGGCCACGGCCGAAGTGCCGGTGCTCTTTGAAGCGCCAGTCGCCGCCGGCTTGTTGAGCTCGTTCGTGCAAGCCGTGTCGGGTGGCTCTCTGTATCGCAAGGCGACGTTTCTGCTCGACAGCCTGGGCCAGACCGTGTGGCCCGAACACATCGACATCCACGAGGATCCGCATCAGCGCAAAGGCAAGGGCAGTGCACCGTTCGACGATGAAGGGGTGCGCACGCGCGCGCGCCGTGTGGTCGAGGGCGGCGTGGTGAAGGGCTACTTCCTGTCGAGCTACTCGGCGCGCAAGCTCGGCATGCGCACCACCGGGCACGCCGGCGGCTCGCAGAACCTGACGATGACAAGCCGCTTGACAAAACCTGGCGACGACCTCGAGCGCATGATCAAAAAGCTCCATCGCGGTTTGCTCGTCACCGAGCTGATGGGGCAGGGCGTGAACGGTGTCACCGGCGACTACTCGCGTGGCGCGGCCGGCTTCTGGGTCGAGGGCGGTGTCATCGTGCACCCGGTGCATGAGGTCACGATCGCGGGCAACCTGCGCGACATCTTCAAAGGCGTGGTCGCGATCGGTGCGGATGTCTATGCCCAGGGCGCGAAAACCATAGGCTCGGTGCTGGTCGACCGCATGAAGCTGGCAGGCGCCTGAAGCTGCGGAGTTCGAGCGGGTAAACCCGCCTGAGTGTGGAAATCACGCGCTCCTAGAATTGCGCGTTTCCGTCATTCCGATCCCCGTTCTTCATAGGAGTTAGCGAATGGAACGTCGTTCATTTGTTCATGGTGCCGGCCTTGCGGGCGTGCTCGCCACTGGCATGGCACCGGCCATCGTGCACGCCCAGGCCAATGTGCGCTGGCGTTTGACCTCGAGCTTCCCCAAGTCGCTCGACACACTGTTCGGTGTGGCCGATGTGTTTGCCAAGAAGGTCGGCGACATGACTGGCGGCAAGTTCCAGATCTCCACGCACGCCGCCGGTGAGATCGTGCCGGCGTTCGGCACGGTCGACGCGCTGCAGGCCGGTACGGTCGAGTGTGCCAACACGGCGCCTTACTACTACTTCGGCAAGGACCCGACCTTCGCGCTGGGCTGCGCCATTCCGTACGGCTTGAACAGACGCCAGATGACGGCGTGGATGTACGAAGGCAACGGCATGAAGTTGATGCGCGAGTTTTATCGCAACTACAACATCATCAGCTTCCCGATGGGCAACACCGGTGCGCAGATGGGCGGCTGGTGGCGCAAGGAAATCAAGTCGATGGCCGACATCAAGGGCGTCAAGTTCCGTACCGGTGGCTACAGCGGCAAGGTATTCGAGCGACTCGGTGGTGTCGCGGCCAACATCCCAGGCGGCGAGATCTACACCGCCCTGGAGAAAGGCACCATTGATGCCGCAGAGTGGGTCGGCCCCTATGACGATGAGAAGCTTGGTTTTCACAAGATCGCCCAGCACTACGCTTACCCCGGCTATTGGGAGGGCGGGCCACAGCTGGACCTGCACGTCAACATCAAGGCCTACGAAGCGCTGTCGCCGGAGTACAAGGCCATCATCGAATCAGCTGCGGCGTTTGCACACCTGGACATGCAGGCCAAGTACGACGGGCGCAATTCGGCAGCGTTGAAGCGCCTGGTCGCGGGGGGCACCAAGTTGTTCCGCTTCCCCAAGGACGTGATGGACGCGGCCTTCAAGGAGTCGATGGCTTTGGAGTCCGAGAACTCGGCCTCCAATCCGGCCTGGAAGAAGGTTCACACCGACTTCGCTGCGTTCCGTCGTGATGTCAACCTGTGGTTCCGCTTCACCGAAGCCGGCTTTGACGACTACATGCAAAGCGCCAAGCTCTGAGTCCCACGCGAAACTGAATGTCGAAGGGCTGCGGCGATGCCGCAGCCCTTTTTTTTGCGGAGCGCCGCGCTACTTCTTGGCCTTGTCCTGGTCGAGTGCGCGCTTCACCGCTTCCATCGGGTCTTCGGCAGCGGGCGCTGCGCCACTGGCAGCCGCAGCGGCGTCGATGGGCGCTGCGCTCGGCGTCGTGCTGAAGCCCTGCATCGGGTCGGCTTTCGCCGGCGACTGGCCCTTGCCCCCACCCATTTGCTGGATCATCTCGCCCGCCTTGTCCACGTCCAGCGTCTGCTCCTTGTCGAGGAAGATCGTGACGGTCTGCGGGAAGAAGATGACGATGCCCACCAGGATCAGCTGGATCACGATCCACGGTATGGCGCCGAGGTAGATGTCGCGCGACTCCACCTTTTGCGGCAGCGACTTGTTCTTGAACAGCGTGTCGGCAATGCCACGCAGGTAGAACAGCGCGAAGCCGAACGGTGGATGCATGAAGCTCGTCTGCATGTTGACGCAAATCATCACGCCGAACCAGACCAGGTCGATGCCCAGCTTGGCCGCCACTGGCGCCAGGAACGGGATGATGATGAAAGCGATCTCGAAGAAGTCGAGGAAGAACGCCAGGAAGAAAATGAATATGTTGACGGCGATGAGGAAGCCGATCTGCCCGCCAGGCAAGCCGGCCAGCATGTGTTCGATCCAGATGCCGCCGTCCACACCCTGAAAGACGAGCGAGAACACGCGTGAACCAATGAGGATGAAGACCACCATCGCCGTGATGCGCATGGTGCTGAGCAGTGCCTGTTTGATCAAGTCCAGCGTCAGGCGCTTGTGCATCGCCGCGAGGATGAACGCGCCGGCCGCACCCATGGCGCCGGCTTCGGTGGGCGTGGCAATGGCGGTATTCATGCCGGGCAGGCCGCCCATACTGCCGAGCACCGTGAAGATAAGCACGGCCGACGGAATGATGCCGCGCAGGCACTTCGACACCAGCGGCCAGCCGCGCAGCGTGCGGCCTTCACTGGGCACGCCAGGCACATGTTCGGGCTTGATGCGCGACAGCATGAAGGTGTACAGCGCAAACAGCAGCACCTGCAGTATCGACGGGCCCCAGGCGCCTTTGTACATGTCGCCCACGGGCTTGCCGAGCTGGTCGGCCAGCACGATCAGCACCAGCGAGGGCGGCACCAGCTGCGTGATGGTGCCCGAGGCCGCCAACACACCGGTGGCGTAGCGCATGTTGTAGCCCCAGCGCATCATCACCGGCAGCGAGATCATGGCCATGGCGATGACCTGCCCGGCCACGGTGCCGGTAATGGCGCCGAGGATGAAGCCGACGATGATGACCGAGTAGCCCAGGCCACCGCGCACCGGGCCGAAGAGCTGGCCCATCGAGTCGAGCATGTCCTCGGCCAGGCCGCAGCGTTCGAGCAGCGTGCCCATCAGCGTAAAGAACGGGATCGCCAGCAGCAGGTCGTTGGAGAGGATGCCGAAGACGTTCAAGGGCAGCGCCGTCATGAACGTCGCCGGGAACCAGCCCATCCACACGGCGTAGAAACCGCAACCCAGGCCCAATGCCGTCAACGAGAAAGCCACCGGGAAGCCGATCAGCAACACCAGCACGAGCCCCGCGAACATCAGCGGGGCGAAGGTATCCATGGTCATTGCAGCGGCCTCTCGTAATGGAAGTCAGCGTCGTACTTGTGCGCAAGCCAGGCCACGCGCTTGATGGATTCGGAGATGCCTTGCGCGAACAGCAGCGCAAAGCCCACGGGCAACATCAGCATCGCGGGCCAGCGGATCAAGCCACCGGCGTTGCTGGACATCTCGCCGCTGACGTACATCTTGGCGAACAGTGGCCAGGCGAAGTACAGCATCACGGCCATCGAAGGCAGCACGAACAGCACAAAACCTACCAGATCGATGATCGCCTGCGTGCGGCCCGAGTAGCGGCCGTAGAGCACGTCCACGCGCACGTGCTCATTCACGCGCATGACTTGCGCCGCACCCAGCATCACGCAGGCGGCGAACAGATACCACTGAATTTCCAGGTACGCATTCGAGCTGTAGTTGGCGAGGTAACGCACCAACGCATTGGCCGTGCTGATGAAGCATGACGCGAACACCGCCCACTTGGCGATGGTGCCGAAGCGGTCATTGATCGCATCGATAAGGCGAGACAGTTGAAGCAGTTGAGACACACAGACTCCAATGCAGTGAAGCATCCGCACGCGACTGTAAGTAGCGCTGGTGCGGTTGCCGGGGTCACTTACCCGCGCACGAGGGAAAACACCGGCGGTGAATCGCGCCGGCGTGCTACGGGCTAAGTGCGGCCGTGATCAGTCGCGTCGAGCGGGCGCCGCTGCGGCAGAAGGCCAGCAACGGGCGTGGCAACTCGGCCAGCAGCGCCGCCATGCGTTCGATTTCTTCGGGCGACTGGTAGCCCCCATCGACCGGCAGGAATCGGTACTCAAGCCCGGCCGCGCGTGCCGCGGCTTCGATGGCCGCGTTGGTCGGCTGGCCGGGTCCATGCTCGAAGTCGGGGCGGTTGTTGACCACGCTCTTGAAGCCGGCGCTTGCTGCTTCGGCCATCGCCTCGGGTGTCAGTTGCGGCGCGACGAAGAGCTCGGGTGTGAGCTGGCGCAGGGTCAGCTGACTCATCACGTCACCTTGGCCAGAGCGTCTTTCACCGCCGCCGACACCAGCGCCATTTCGGCCTGGCCGGCGAGCTGCGCTTTGACGGCGGCCATCACCCGGCCCATGTCACCCGGCCCTTTGGCACCCAACGTGGAGACGATGCCGGCCACGGCCGTGGCAATGTCCTGGGCCGACAGACGTTGTGGCAGGTAGGCCTCGAGCACGCGCACTTCTGCCTGCTCTTTGTCCACCAGGTCGGCGCGAGCCGCGAGCTGGAACGCGGCGATCGAGTCTTTGCGCTGCTTGATGAGCTTGTCGACGATGCCCACCACGGCCGCGTCGTCCAGCACGATGCGCTCGTCGACTTCACGCTGTTTGCAGGCGGCGAGCAGCATGCGGATGGTCGACAGTCTCGGCGCGTCTTTCGCGCGCATGGCCGACTTCATGTCTTCGGTGACGCGGTCTTTCAGGGTCATGATGGACTTTCAGAAATGGCAGAGCCCGCGAGGATGGGCCGCGCGGGCTCTCTTTGACGTCTTGTTCAAGCCACGGGCGAACCCGCGCAGAGTCAGTACAACTTCTTTGGCAGCTGCATGCTGCGCACACGTTTGTAGTGGCGCTTCACCGCGGCCGCCTTCTTGCGCTTGCGCTCGGAAGTGGGCTTCTCGTAGAACTCGCGTGCGCGCAGTTCGGTCAGCAGCCCAATCTTTTCGATCGCGCGCTTGAAGCGGCGCAGGGCGACATCAAAAGGCTCGTTCTCTTTGACGCGAATCGTGGTCATCTCAGCAAGTGTCCGAAAAGTGTGGCGCCAGGCCATCTACGGCTTGGCGGCATGAAGACTGCCGCAGCGGCAGAGCCCGTGATTCTAGCGCGAAAGCGAAGGGCTTTCCAGTTGCGCAGCGGTGGGCTGTCCTGGGTGGACGCCGTTGCCGGCTGCCCTATGCTTGCAGCCCGCGCGATCTTCGCCCGTTTCCGGCTTCCATGGGTCCTGCATGGTTGATCTCCATACCCCTACTGCCATCGAACACACCGCGCTTGACTCGGTGTGGCGGCGCCTCCTGCCCGCGGTGGTTCAACACCTGGGCGGCATGCTGGCGGTAAAGCGCCTGGACGACGGCGCCTATGTGCATGTAAACGCGGCGATGGCGGCGTTCCTCGGGCACGCGCCAGAGGCGCTGCTCGGGCGCACCGATGCTGAGTTTTTTGAGCCACGTGTGATGGCGGCGCTACGCGCGGCCGAGACCACGGCGCTATCGCAGACCGATCCTTTGGTCAGTGAACACGTCATCGAGCGCAACGGCCGGCGCCACGAGTTTTCGGTGTTGCGCGCCGTGGTCCGCGGGCAAGGCGGCCAAGCCACGCCGGGTGACTGGCTGTGCAGCATGTGGACTGACCTCGGCGCCACGCGTGAACGCGAAGCGCGAATGCAGGCTGTGCTTCATCAGGTCGAGGAGCAGCAGCGCGCCAGCGAGCAACTGCGCCGCGAGTTTGCGGACCAGTCGCTGCGCGACCCCGCCTCCGGCCTACACACGGGCACGCATTTCGAAGAACAGCTGCGGCGCGAGCTCGATCTCTCGGCACGGGAACACCGCGAATTTGCACTGGTGCTGATCGAAATCGATACGCCAGGCGACGCCACGCGCGAGCCGGCCGCCCAAGAGCGCGTGCTTGAGGCCATGGGGCGGTTGTTGACGAGTGGCACGCGGGCGATGGACGCTTCATGCCGCATCGATGGTCGGCGCTTTGCCGTCTTGTTGTCCGGCGTCGGCCTGGCCACGGCGCACTCGCGCATGGAAGGCCTGCGTCGCCAGTGCGCGACGCAGATTGTCTTGCTGCACGGCGAGGAAGTGCGCTTCACGGTGTCCATGGGGGTGGCCAGCTTCCCGCACACGGCCAGCGACCGCGATCAACTCGTCGAGTCCAGCGAAGCCGCATTGGCTGTGGCCCATTCGCGCGGCGGCAACGTGGTGACGCTGGCGAGCATTCGATTCGACGGGGCATGACATCGGGGTGGCCCGGCCACGGCGCCATGCCGAATCAGCCGGCGAACGACTTGAACAGCATGTAGCCCGCCAGCGCGAACAACAACAAGGCAAACACCTTCTTCAGCCGAGAGACATCGCTGCGATGGGCGACGCGCGCACCGAACGGAGCCGCGGCCATGCTGGCACAGGCCAGCACAAGCAGTGCCGGCAGGAAGAGATAGCCCATGGCGCCCGGCAGCGCCGGCGGCAGCTGCCAGCCCGCGACGATGTAGCCCAGCGTGCTGGCCGCGGCGATCGGGAAACCCAATGCAGCGCTGGTGCCCACGGCGTGTCGTATCGGCACATTGCACCACACCATGAACGGCACCGAGATGAACGCGCCGCCTGCTCCCAGCAGCCCGGAAAAAAATCCGATGACTGCGCCCGCACCGAGCTGGCCGGTAGCGCCGGGCATGACGCGCGTCGGCTTCGGTTTGGCGTCGCGAAAAATCTGCCCCGCAGACAGCCCGATGAAGAGCGCGAACAGCAGCGCCAGCCACTGACCTTTGAGCACGGCGAACACACCCGCGCCGGCGAGCAGCCCGCCGATCACGATGCCGGGTGCCAGTCCCAGCGCCAGGTCCCAGCGCACCGCACCGCGCTGGTGGTGCGCGCGCACGCTGGACACGGAAGTGAAGAAGATGGTGGCCATGGCCGTGGCGATGGCCATCTTCACCGCCATGCCGGGCTCGACACCGCGGTTCGAGAGGATCAGCGTGAGGAACGGCACCAGCATCATGCCGCCGCCCACCCCCAGCAAGCCGGCCAGGAAACCAGTGGCCAGGCCAAGCGCGAGCAGCTCGAACACGAGCGCGATGCCGAACTCCATGTCGGCGACGTCAGGCGTCAAGCCGACGCAGCACGGCGTGCCACTCGTCTTCACTCACCGGCGTGATGGACAGGCGGTTGCCCGCTTGCAGCACACGCATCGTGGCGAGTTCAGGCGCTTCACGCATCTCGCGCAAGGACAAGAGCCGCGTCTTGCGTTGCAGCTTCACGTTGATCTGCAGCCAGCGCGGTTTGTCATGCGGCGATTTGGGGTCGTGATAGGGCGAGGCCGTTTCGAACTGGGTGGTGTCTGGCGCCGGGCCACCGGCAATTGAGGCCAGCCCGGCGACGCCAGGCTGCGGGCAGGACGAATGGTAGAAAAGCACGCCGTCACCCACCTGCATCGCATCGCGCATGAAATTGCGCGCCTGGTAGCTGCGCACGCCGGTCCACGGCAGGGTCTTTTTCGGCGCTCGCGCCAAGTCGTCGATCGAGCACTCGCTGGGCTCGCTTTTCATCAACCAGTAGCTGGGCATGCGTGTGTGTCCAGAGCTGAGGAAGGTGTCCGCCGCAAACCGTGAGCCCGCATTCCTGAACCCTCAGCGAAGTTCAGGTGGGCGAGGTCAGCATGGCTTCGGGTTCATCTGACGCGAGATGCTCACACCAGCCAAACAATGTTCCAAGCCCTTGCTCAATGAGCATCGGTTCAGGGAAATAAAAACCCACGCAGATGCGGCGGACAAAACCATTCTAGACCTGCAAAGTGGCGCTTTGCACGCGCCTCAAGTCACAGAAGATGACCGTCTTGATCCAGCACCGCGTCGATACGGTGCACGAGCGCGCGCACGTCGATGCTGCCGTCGTCATGGGTGGTGGGTGCGGGGGCGGTTTTGGCGCGCGCGGGCGGCGCTGCCGTGCGCCGCTCGGCCAACTGGTAGGCCAGGTTCAGCGCGGCCAGCACGGCGATACGCTCACGCGCCTTGACCTTGCCGGAATCGCGGATCCCGCTCATCTCGCGGTCGACATCGGCCACGGCGGCGGTGAGCAAGGTCTCGCCGCCTTCGGGGCATCCGAGCACATAGCCCTGGCCCATGATGGTGACTTCAACCTGCTTCATCGGTGGTTCCCGGCGTCGTTGACTTCGGTCGGCAGCCGCGACAGCAGCGTGTCGATGCGGGTACGCGCCGCGGCCAGCCGTGAGCGCAGGCTGTCACGTTCGGCGGTGACTGCCGCCAGCTGCTGCTCCATCAAGACGCTGGTGCGTTTGAGCTCTTCGTGCCGCAGCACCAAACGCTCGATGCGGTCGGCCAAGTCTTGCAGCGTGGGCATGTGGGGCGACTCCAGTGAGAGGCATTCTAGGCGGCGCGTTCGACGCCAAGTTGTTTGCCGTGGTCGCAGCACGTACGCACCTGGCAGTGGTGGCACTCGGGCTGGCGCGCCTTGCAGACGTAACGCCCGTGCAGGATGAGCCAGTGGTGCGCGTCCACCGCCCAGCGCGCCGGCACGCGTTGCATCAAGCCGAGCTCGACCTGCAAAGGGTTGCTGCCACGCGCCAGGCCACTGCGGTTGCTAACGCGGAAGATGTGCGTGTCAACGGCCAGGGTCGGTTCGCCGAAAGCGACGTTGAGCACCACATTGGCGGTCTTGCGACCAACGCCAGGCAAGGCTTGCAGCGCTTGTCGCGAGCGTGGCACCTGGCCCGCGTGTTGTTCCATCAGCAGCCGGCAGGTCGCGATGACGTGCCGCGCCTTAATGCGGTACAGGCCGATGCTGCGGATCAGATCGGTCACGCGCTCAAGGCCCAGTGCAAGCATCGCCTGCGGCGTCGGCGCCAGCGCAAAGAGTGTGCGCGTGGCCTTGTTGACGCTGACGTCGGTGGCCTGGGCCGAGAGCATCACTGCGATCAACAACTCGAACACGCTCGTGAACGCCAGTTCGGTCTGCGGCTGGGGGTTGACGTGTGCCAGGGTGGCGAAGAAGCGCTCGACGTCGGCGTCGGTCATGGCTTGCCCTCGCTGCTGGCCCGGCGCTCGCGTGCACGTGCCAGTGCTGCTTCGACCACCGCACGTTTGCGCGCCAGCGCCTGCGGATCATTGAGGGTTGAGTGCCGAGCCAGGTCGTCGAGCTTTTCCTGCGCCTTGGCTGCCAGCCGTTCATCGTTGTCGATCTGCTCGCGCTGCAGCCGCAGGCGATGAAAGCCGTAGCTCGCGCGTGCTTGCGCGGCTTGTGGGCTGCTCCACGCCGCCCAGCCCGTGCGCGCGGCCGTCACCGGCACCATCGCGATGCAGTCGACCGGGCAGGCCGGCACACACAGCTCGCAGCCGGTGCAATCGGCGTCGACCACCGTGTGCATCACCTTCGACGCGCCGATGATGCAGTCCACCGGGCAGGCCTTGATGCACAGCGTGCAGCCGATGCACCAGGCTTCGTCGATCACCGCCAGCGCGCGCGGGCCTTCGACACCGCGCTCGGCATCGAGTGGCAACACCGCTCGGCCGGTGATCGCCGCCAGCCGAACGATGCCTTCGGCGCCACCCGGCGGGCAGCGGTTGATGTCGGCGTCCCCGGCGGCCATTGCCTGCGCGTAGCCGCGGCAGTCAGGGTAGCCGCAACGTGTGCATTGCGTCTGCGGCAACGCCGCGTCGAGCGCGTCGGCCACGCTCGGGGCAATCGTACGATGCAGCGCGTCGGTAGGCACCGACGAATTATCGGCGGCGCTTGGCGGGCAAGGCGGCCTTGACCTTGGTCGTCGCGCTGACCAAGGGCTTGTTGTGCTTGGCGATGAAGGCCTTCACCTCGGGGTAGACCAGTTCGCGCCAACGCCGGCCAGAGAAGATGCCGTAGTGACCGGCACCGAGCGCGTCGAAATGGAAGCGCCGGCTTGCCGGCACACCCGAGCAAAGCTCATGCGCGGCCTTGGTCTGCCCAGCGCCGGAGATGTCGTCGAGCTCGCCTTCGATGGTCAACAAGGCGCTGCTGTGGATGTCCTGCGGCCGAACCAATGCGCCGTTGACCTCCCACGTGCCATTCACCAGCGCGAAGTCCTGGAACACCGTCTTGATGGTGTCGAGGTAGTACTCGGCCGGCATGTCGAGCACGGCGTTGTACTCGTCGTAGAAGCGGCGGTGTGACTCGACACTGTCGTCGTCACCGCGGATGAGATCGCGAAAATAATCGTAGTGCGAACTCATGTGGCGATCGGGGTTCATCGCCACGAAGCCGGTGTGCTGCAAGAAGCCGGGGTAGACGCGGCGCCCGGCGCCGGGGAAGTTGGCCGGCACACGGTAGATGACGTTGTTCTCGAACCAGCTGTGGCTCTTGTTGATGGCCAGGTTGTTGACTGCGGTCGGGCTGCGTCGTGCGTCTATCGGGCCGCCCATCATCGTCAGCGTGAGCGGCGTGCGCTCGCCGGCCGTGGCCATCAACGACACGGCAGCCAGCACCGGCACGGTGGGCTGGCAGACCGAGATCACGTGCGCCTCGGGCCCGGCATGGCGGATGAATTCCTGCACATAGGC
>JANLYV010000050.1:0-5423 GCA_031365825.1 Rubrivivax sp.
GCTTCGCTTGGTGGCACGTCGGTCGCAGAGGCGTCGGCCCTCGTGATGTGCGGCGGGCGTCTCGCGGCAGACGATGCGCCAGGGGTACCCGTCACACCGGCTGCGATCGCTCCGACCCTCTTTGCGTTGCGGTCACTGCCCGTCGTGCCGGTTCAGCCCACCGCGATCCCCCCAACTGCGCCCCCGTCTTCAGTGAGGGGGACTTGTGGGGGGATCTTGAATGCGGTGGGCCGCGAAACCGGCTCACCGGTTCGCATGTTGGCGACCGCCTGAACAGCCACCCCACCCCCCGCCCGCCCCAGGGCGGGAGCGAGGAGTCCGAGCAGAAGGATCAGTTTTCAGCAGCCCAAGACGGGATGCGGCTGGTCCTTCCGATGAGGAGTTCCATCATGGCTTTCGTTCGTGTCGAACAACGCAATGCACACCTGGCCGGCACCGTCCGGCTCATGTCCGTGGAGGGCCGCGACGGCCCGATCAGCAAGGCCACGCTGACCGCGATCAGCAACACCCGACGCGGTGGGCGTGGAGAAGGCAACAACCGCGGCGAGGAGGCCACTGCGATTCAGTGGACGCTGTGGGGCAAGCAGGCCGATAACGCGGCGCAGTACCTGGGCAAGGGCAGCCACGTCAACGTGGTCGGCCGGGTGCAGAACAACAACTACGAAAAGGACGGGGAGACGGTCTACACGATGGCCTTCACCGCTGAGGAAATCGACTACCTCGACACCAAGGCCACGCTGGCGCCACGGTGAGGTCTCGGCGTCTATCGCATTGAGGGCTGGGGCGACAGCTTTGCACTCATCAAGCAGATCCCTGAGCTGCTGCTGGTCTCGGTGTTCGAGGAGTTGTTGATCCGCGGCGTGATCCTCCGCATCGCCGAGCAGGCCTGGGGCAGCCGGCGTGCGCCGTTGCGCTCGACCGTGGTTTTCGTGGCGGCCCACCTGCCCGCCGAGGTCAGCCTGATGGGCGTGCTGGTGACGGCAGCGGCTTCACTCGCTTTCACCGCGACCTATCAACTCAGCCGGCGCCTGTGGTTGCCCATCGGCATGCACTTCGCGTGGAACTACCTGTTCTCGGCGGTGTTCTCGGTGCCGGTGTCGGGCCCTGCGGCCAAGGGCTGGCTGCGCGGGTCGATGAGCGGCCCGGATGGGCTCAGAGGCTGAGAACACAGGTCTTCAGATGCTCGAAGTGGCCCGTGCCGTGAGCGATGATCTCGTGCGCATCGTGTTGCTGGTGGCGTTTCCTGTCATCTGCCTGTACCTTGTCCATTTGAGCGGCTGAAGACCATGCAAAACATCGCCCGCCGTGGCACCGTCTATGGCACCTTGCTCAACCACCGCGATGCACTCGCGGCGTTGGGTAACGCCGCCAACGCGCCGCCCTACAAAGCGCCGCCGAAGGCGCCGATCCTCTACATCAAGCCGCGCAATACCTGGATAGCTGCCGGCGAGGCCATCGTCGTGCCCGCCGGCGTGCTCGAGCTGGAGATCGGCGCGACGCTGGGCCTGGTCATCGGCCGTGCCGCCTGCCGCGTCAGCGAGGCCGATGCGATGCGCTTCGTCGCCGGCTACGTCATCGTCAACGATGTCAGCGTGCCGCACGGTTCGTACTACAGGCCGTCGCTGCGCTGCAAGGCGCGCGACACCTTTTGCCCCATCGGGCCGTTCGTGGCGCGTGATGCGATCAGCGCGCCCGATGCGCTGGGCATTGCTGTCACCATCGACGGCAAGATGGTGCATCGCGCCAGCACGGCAGGGTTGATTCGTTCGGCCGCGCAACTGATCGCCGAGGTCAGCGACTTCATGACACTGGTGCCGGGCGATGTGCTGTCGGTGGGTGTCGCGGCCGGGGCGCCAAGAGCGCGCGCAAGGCAGCATGTCAGCATCGCGATCAACGGTCTGGGCCGCCTCGACAACCCCTTGGTCGCCGAAGGAGCGCTGGCATGAACAGCCATGCGACGAAGCGCACTGCGCGGGTCGCCTACGCGGGCGCCGTCCACGAGGCCGCAGAACACCCCGGTGGTGTGCAGCTTACCGATGGCCGGGTGCTGGCCGAAACGCAGGTCGTGTGGTTGCCACCGTTCGAGGTGGGCACCCTCATCGCGCTCGGCATCAACTACGCCGACCACGCACGCGAGCTTGCCAAGGAGTTGACGACGAGCGCGCAAGACGAGCCGCTGGCCTTCCTCAAGGCCCCGAACACGCTGATCGGCCACCGCGGCTTCACGCGCCGGCCCAGCGACGCGACCTTCATGCACTACGAATGCGAGTTGGCGGTGGTCATCGGCAAGACCGCGAAGAACGTGCGCCGCATGGCTGCGATGGGCTGTGTGGCCGGCTACACCGTCGCCAACGACTACGCCATCCGCGACTACCTTGAGAACTGGTACCGCCCGAACCTGCGCGTGAAGAACCGCGACGGCTGCACCGTGCTCGGCCCCTGGTTCGTGCCTGCGGCCAACGTGCCCGACCCGCACGCGCTTGACCTGCGCACGCTGGTCAACGGCAAACTCACGCAACGCGGCAACACGCGCGACCTGATCAAAGACGTGCCGGCGTTGATCGAATACCTGAGCAGCTTCATGACGCTGTCGCCGGGCGACGTGATCCTGACCGGCACGCCCGAAGGCGTGGTCAACGTGAACCCGGGCGATGAAGTCATGACCGAGATCGACGGCATCGGCCGGCTGGTGAATACCATCGTGGCCGACAGCGAATTCGGCCGTTGAATTCTTGATGGAGCAAGGAGCAAGCCATGCGCATTCAGCACCTGATTGACGGCAAGGCGGTCGAAAGCCGCGACTACTTTGCGACCACCAACCCTGCCACGCAAGAAGTGTTGGCCGAGGTGGCATCCGGCGGCGCGGATGAGGTCAATGCGGCCGTCGCCGCCGCCAAGCAAGCCTTCCCGAAGTGGGCCGCGTTGCCGGCTGCCGAGCGCGCAAAGATGATGGTCAGGCTTGGCGATCTGATCGCCAAACATGTGCCCGAAATCGCCGCCATCGAAACGCGCGATACCGGCCAGTCGATCACGCAAACCGGCAAGCAGCTGGTGCCGCGCGCGGCCGACAACTTCTACTACTTCGCCGAGCTGTGCACGCGCGTCGATGGTCACACCTACCCCACGCCCACGCATCTGAACTACACGCTGTTCCACCCGGTCGGCGTGTGCGCGCTGGTATCGCCGTGGAACGTGCCCTTCATGACCGGCACCTGGAAAATCGCGCCCTGCCTGGCGTTCGGCAACACTGCGGTGCTGAAGATGAGCGAATTGTCGCCGATGAGCATCTCGCGTTTTGGTGAACTGGCGACAGCAGCCGGCCTGCCCAAGGGTGTGCTGAACATCGTGCACGGCTACGGCAAGGAAGCGGGCGAGCCCCTGTGCGGCCACCCCGATGTACGCGCGATCTCGTTCACCGGGTCCACCGCCACCGGCCAGCGCATCGTGCAGAACGCCGGCCTGAAGAAGTTCAGCATGGAGCTTGGCGGCAAGAGCCCGTTCGTGGTCTTCGAAGACGCTGACATCGAGCGCGCGCTCGACGCCGCGCTGTTCATGATCTTCTCGAACAACGGCGAGCGCTGCACCGCGGGCTCGCGCATCCTGATCCAGCGGTCCATCTACGCCGAGTTCTCGAAGCGTTTTGCCGAGCGCGCGAAACGCATCGTCGTCGGCGACCCGATGAACGAGGCGACCATCGTCGGCCCGATGATCAGCCCCGCCCACCTGGCGAAGGTGCGCAGCTACATCGAACTCGGCTCAAAGGAAGGCGCCACGCTGATCGCCGGCGGGCTTGATGCGCCCGAGTTGCCCGACTCGATGAAGAAGGGGAATTTCGTGCGCCCGACCGTGTTCGCCGACGTGACCAACCACATGCGCATCGCCCAGGAAGAGATCTTCGGCCCCGTCGCCTGCCTGATTCCGTTCAGCGACGAGGCCGATGCAATTCGCCAGGCCAACGACATTCAATACGGCTTGTCGAGCTACGTCTGGACCGAGAACCTGGGCCGCGCGCACCGCATGGCGGCTGCTATCGAGGCCGGCATGTGCTTCGTCAACAGCCAGAACGTGCGCGACCTGCGGCAACCCTTCGGTGGCACCAAGGCCAGCGGCACCGGGCGCGAGGGCGGCACCTGGAGCTACGAGGTCTTCCTCGAAGCGAAGAACGTCTGCGCGGCGATGGGCACCCACCACATTCCGCGTTGGGGAGTCTGATGAGCCTGTCGCGACGTACGTTCAGCGCGGGCTGGCTGGTGGCACTGCCGCTCGCCGCGCGCGCAGGCCTGGCCCACACAGCCGATCCGCGTCATCGTTCTGGCCAGCTCGCCGGAGCAGTTCGCGGGCTTTCTGGCCAGCGAGGCCGCGTGCCATGCGAAAGTGATTCGTGACGCGAAGATCAAGACCGACTGAGGTGCCGCGATGAGCCTGTACGGGTTGCAGAAGTTTCTCTACCACTTGAACCGCGACATGAAGGTGCAGCAGCGCTTTGGCGACGGCCGCGCCGATCTGCTGGACGAGTACCCGCTCGACGATGAAGAGCGCGGCGCGATCGAGCGTGGCGACATTGGCCTGATCTACGTGCTCGGCGCGAACGGCCAGTTGCTGATGCACTTCGCGGCCTTCCTCGGCATGCCCTGGCCCGACTACATCCAGTCCATGCGCGATGGCATCGCCAAGCACGGCCCGGTGCGTGCCGGGGTCTACACAATGACGACGACCGTGGATGAAAAGGTGGCTGGTGTATGAGCTTGGTCTTCGCCGGCATCTGCAGCCACGCGCCCGGCATCACCGGCCGCGCCCACCTCGCCGACCCGGCGGCGAAGGATGCTTTTCACGGCGCATTCCGCGGCATGGGCGAGGAACTGCACGCGGCCAGGCCCGACGCGCTGATCGTCGTCGGCGCCGAGCACTTCGGCAACTTCTTCATGAACAACATGCCCTCGTTCGCCATCGGTATGACTGACGCCTACGAAAGCCCGATCGAAGACCCGAGCTGGCTCGGCATTGCGCGCACGCAGGTGCCGGGCCATGCCGAGTTGTCGAAGCGACTGATCACCGAGGTCATGCAGACAGTGGATGTGGCGTTTGCCGAAGAGTGGAAGTTCGACCACGCGATTGCCGTGCCGCTGCATTTTTTGACGCCGAAGTACGACCTGCCCATCATCCCCGTCAACATCAATTGCCAGGGCCCGCCACTGGCGCCGCTGCACCGCGCCTGGGCCTTCGGTGAGGCGCTGCGCCGGGCGGCAGACAGCGCGCCCGAGCGCATCGCCATCGTCGGCACTGGCGGCATCAGCCATTGGCCGGCCACGCCCGACTCCGGCAAGATCAACGAGGCCTGGGACCGCGAGTTTCTCGACCGCTGGCAGCGCAACGACAAGGCCGCGTTGCTGTCGTATACCGACGCGGCCTGCTACCGCGATGGC
>JANLYV010000144.1:0-9316 GCA_031365825.1 Rubrivivax sp.
GCCTACACGCTGTGGATGGTCAAGCGCGTGTACTTCGGCGATGTCGCGAACGACGACGTGAAGGCACTGAAGGACATCAATGGCCGCGAGTTCATCATGCTCGCACTGCTTGCTGCCGCAGTGCTGTGGATGGGCGTGTACCCCAAGCCTTTCACCGACGTGATGCATGTCTCGGTGGACCAGCTGCTGCAGCATGTGGCCAAGAGCAAACTGAATTGATCGCCGCAAAGAAAAGTCTTCGATGAACTGGCTCGTCATCTACCCTGAAATCTGGCTGCTGCTTGCCGCCTGCGCTGTGCTGCTGGTCGACCTCTTCAGCACCGATGCGCTGCGCCGCCCGACATCGTGGCTGACGCAGGCCGCGATCGCGGTGTACTGCGGCCTGCACCTCTATTACTTCAACCTCGGCACCACGGCCTACGGCATGCAGGGCCTGGTGGTGGTCGACCCGATGGGCCACCTGTTGGCCTTCTTCGCGGGCATCGCCACAATGATCTCCATCGCCTACGCGCAGCCGACGCTGGCGCCGCGCGACATGCTCAGCGGCGAGTTCTTCACGCTCACGCTGTTCGTGCTGCTGGGCATCTCGGTGATGTGCTCGGCCAACAATTTCCTCGTCGTCTACCTCGGCCTGGAATTGATGAGCCTGTCGCTCTATGCCTTGACAGCGCTGCGACGCGACCACGCCATCGCCACCGAAGCAGCGATGAAGTACTTCGTGCTCGGTGCGCTGGCCAGCGGTTTCCTGCTCTATGGCTTGTCGATGATGTACGGCGCCACCGGCTCGCTCGAGATTCCGAAGGTGTTCGACAGCATTGCCGGTGGCCGCATCAACCAGGCGGTGCTGGTCTTCGGTGTGGTCTTCGTCGTCGCCGGCCTGGCCTTCAAGCTTGGCGCCGTGCCTTTCCACATGTGGGTGCCTGACGTCTACCAGGGGGCACCCACGGCAGTGACGCTGCTCATCGGTGGCGCGCCCAAGTTCGCGGCCTTCGCCATCACCATCCGGCTGCTGGTGGAGGGCATGCTCGGCCTGGCGGTCGACTGGCAGCAGATGATGATGGTGCTGGCCATAGGCTCGTTGGTCATCGGCAACATTGCCGCCATTGCCCAGAGCAACCTGAAGCGCATGCTGGCCTATTCGACCATCGCACAGATGGGCTTCATGCTGCTGGGCCTGAGCTGCGGTGTCGTCAGCGGTAACACGCTCTCTGCTGCCAATGCCTACAGCTCGGCGATGTTCTATCTGGTGGCCTATGTGCTGACCACGCTGGGCACCTTCGGCATGATCCTCTACCTGTCGCGCCAGGGCTTCGAGTCCGAGCGCATCGACGACCTGGCCGGCTTGGGCAAACGCGCGCCGTGGGCGGCGGGTGTGATGACGGTGTTCATGTTCTCGCTCGCCGGCGTGCCGCCGATGGTGGGCTTCTACGCCAAGCTGGCGATCCTGCAGGCGCTGGTCAGCACCAACCAGCCGACCTTCATCGCGCTGGCGGTGTTCGCGGTGTTGATGTCCCTCATCGGCGCCTACTACTACCTGCGGCTGGTGAAGGTGATGTACTTCGACGAGACCATCGAAGTCGAACCCATCCATCGCTCGCGCGGGGTAACGGCGCTGCTGGCGTTCAACGGCGCCGCGGTGCTCGGATTCGGCCTGCTGCCGGGTGGGCTGATGGCGATGTGCCGCGACGCCATCATCAAAGCCCTGGCGACCTGATGGTCGTGGCCAACACCGACTCCCACCTCATCGAGCACGGCCGTGGCGGTGAAGTGCTGCTGCACGGCAACTTCCTTCATGTGCGCCGCGACGACGTTCTGCTGCCCAGCGGCAAGGCTGCCACGCGCGAGTACATCGTGCACCCCGGCGCCGTGGCCGTGCTGCCACTGCTGGACGACGGCCGCGTGCTGCTTGAGCGCCAGTACCGCTACCCGGTGCAGCGCGTGATGCTCGAAATTCCCGCCGGCAAGCTCGACGCCGGCGAAGACCCGTGGCTGTGTGGCCAGCGTGAGCTGCGCGAAGAGACCGGCTACAGCGCGCGTGAATGGGCCCGCGCCGGCATCATCCACAACGCGGCGGCGTATTGCGACGAGGTCATCCATCTCTGGTTCGCGCGCGGCCTCACGCCCGGCCCGCGCCAGCTCGACGACGGCGAATTCATCGAACTTTTCCCCGTCGACGACGATCATTTCGAACACCTGGCTGCCACAGGTGCCATCACCGACGTGAAAACACTCATTGCCTTGCAATGGTTGCAACGTTTGCGCACTGGACGCTGGCACCCGAACTGGCTGGCTGCGGCATGATCGCGACATGAGAGTGCTCAACCTGCGTTGCGCCAACGGCCACGGCTTCGAGGGCTGGTTCTCGTCCGACGACGACTACATGGACCAGAACGGCAGCGGCCGCATCGAATGCCCGCTGTGCGGCGACCGCGTCATCGCGCGTTTGCCCAGCGCGCCGCGCCTGAACATTTCCGGCGCGCGTGCGCCTTCGTCTGCACCTGTCTCAACCGCGGTAGCGGCGCCGGCGCCCAGCGCGAGACAGCAGCTGGTGGCGGGTGTGCCCGCAGGACTCCCTGCCGAAGAGCAGGGCGAGTGGATGCAGGCCATGCGCAGGCTGCTGGCCAACACCGAAGACGTCGGCCGACATTTCGCCGAAGTGGCGCGTCGCATTCACTACGGCGAAGTGCAGGAGCGTGCCATCCGCGGCGAGGCCACACCGGCCGAGCGCGAAGCGCTGCGCGAAGAAGGCATCAACGTGATGTCGTTGCCGATCCCGCGCGCGCTGGAAGAGCCGCTGCAGTAGCGGCCTGGGCTCAGAGGCGCACCACGCGCCCAGGGTTCATCAGGTGCTGCGGGTCCAGCGCGTGCTTGATGCGCCGCATCAGCGCCAGCGCCACGGCCGACTTGCGCTGCGTCAACTCTTCGAGCTTGAGCACGCCAATGCCATGCTCGGCCGAGATCGAGCCACCACGCGCGCACACCGCGTCGTAGACGATGTGGTTGACGGCAGCCTCGTGCGCCGCGAGGAAGGCCTTGGCATCGCCGCCTTCGGGCGCCTGTACGTTGTAGTGCAGGTTGCCGTCGCCGAGGTGGCCGAAGTTCACCAGGCGCACACCCGGCACGTAGCGTTGCAGTGCGGCGTCGGTGTCGCGGACGAACTCGGCAACGGCCGACACCGGCAGCGAAATGTCGTGTTTGATATTCAAGCCTTCGAGGCTTTGCGCCAGCGGGATCGACTCGCGCACATGCCATAGCGCCTGGGATTGCGCCACGCTCTCGGCCACCACCGCGTCGTCGATGACGTGCTCATCCAGCGCCTGCGCCAGCAGCGCTTCGAAGCGGCTGCGCGCCTCGGCTTCGCTGTCGATCGCACTTTGCTCGAGCAGCACCGTCCACGCCGCGCTTGGCAGCGGTTGCGGCAAGGCCTTGAAGTGCCGCGCCACCAGGTCCAGCGCGAAGCGGCCCATCATCTCGAAGCCGGTCAATGCCGGCCCGAGCCGCTGCCGCGCCAGCTTCAGCAAAACCACGCAGGCATCGACCGAATCGCAGGCCGCCAGCGCCGTGGTCGTGGCCGCGGGCTGGGGCTGCAGCTTCAGCGTGGCGGCTGTGATAACACCCAAAGTACCCTCACTGCCGATGAAGAGATCGCGCAGGTCGTAGCCGGTGTTGTCCTTGCGCAGGCCGGACAGGCCATGCCAGACCTCGCCCTCCACCGTCACGACTTCCAGGCCCAGGCACAGATCGCGCGCATTGCCAAAACGCAGCACCTGCGTGCCACCGGCGTTGGTGGCCAGGTTGCCGCCGATCGTGCAGCTGCCCTCGGCCGCCAGGCTCAAGGGGAACCACAGGCCGGCGTTGGCAGCGGCATGCTGCACCGCCTGCAGCACGCAGCCGGCTTCGACGGTTACGGTGAGGTTGGCGGCGTCGATGTCGCGCACGCGATTCAAACGTTGCAGGCTCAGCAGGAGCTGCGTGCCACTCTCGTCAGGTACGCCACCGCCGACGAGTCCGGTGTTGCCGCCCTGCGGCACGATGGCCACGCCCGCCGCGGCGCAGGCGCGCACCACCGCCGCCACTTCATCGGTGCTGCCAGGCCGCACCACGGCCCGCGCCTTGCCGTGCCAGCGTTTGCGCCAGTCGAGCTCCCACGCGGACAGATCACCATCGGCCAACACGTTGGTTTCGCCCACCACCGTGCGCAGGGTGTGCAGGAAGTTGGCGGCATCGGTCATGCCGACACCATCGGCATGGGGCGGGTGCGGATGTGCAGCACGCAGGCCGCGAAGATCAGCAGCGCCAGCGCCACCTCCAGCAGCGCCAGCCATTGCGCCGTGCCGCGCTCGCTGTAGCCACGCACCACGCCTTCGCAGAAGTACAGCCACACCAGCAGGCTGAGCCAGCGGAAGGTGTACAGGCGCCGGCGCAGCAAGCCAAGCAGCGCCGGCAGCAAGGGCAGCACTTTCAGCGCCCAGGTGCCGCGCCCGGTGGGTGCGAGCCACAGCTCCCAGGCCAGGCACAGGGCGATGAGCGCGGCCACGCCGAACACCGCCACGCGGTGCGCCAGGTCATGGGTCGAACTCTCGCCGTGGTGCATGCGGCATCATAGCCAGCATGTCTTCCTTGCCCCGCTTGCGCAGCTATGCCGCGTCATGGCCCGAGCGCACGCGCCACTTCATCGACACCTTGCAGCGCTGGCCCTGGCTGGACACGCTGCGCACCTTGCGCGAGCGCTTCCGCGAAGACCGTCTGGGCCTCACCGCCAGCAGCCTGACCTTCACCACGCTGATCGCACTGGTGCCGCTGATGACGGTGATGCTCGCCGTGTTCAGCGCCTTCCCCATGTTTGCCTCGTTCCAGCGCGCGCTCGAGACCTACTTCCTGCAGAGCCTGGTGCCTGACAACATCGCCCGGCCGGTGCTGCGCGAGCTCACGATGTTCGCCGGCAAGGCCAGTCGCATGGGCGTGCTCGGGTTGGGCATCCTGGGCATGACGGCGCTGGCCATGATGTTCACCATCGACCGCACGCTGAACAACATCTGGCGCGTGAAGAAGGCGCGGCCGCTGGGCCAGCGCGTCCTCGTGTACTGGGCAGCGCTGACGCTGGGGCCCCTCGCGTTGGGTGTTAGCCTGACCATGACCTCGTACGCCTTGTCGGCATCCAAGGGCCTGGTGGCCAGCATGCCCGGCGGGGTGCAACTGCTGCTGAGCCTGGTCGAGTTCGGTCTGGTGGCGGTGGCGGCCGTGGGCCTCTATCACTACGTACCCAACACTTTCGTGCGCTGGCGCCACGCCTGGGCCGGCGCATTCTTCGTCGCCATCGGGCTTGAAGTGGCCAAGGCCGGCCTGGCCTGGTACGTCGTGGCCGTGCCTTCGTTCTCGGCCATCTACGGCGCTTTTGCCACGGTGCCCATCCTCTTGCTGTGGGTCTATCTCGTGTGGGTGGTGGTGCTGCTGGGCGCCGTCATCGCCGCCTACGCACCGAGCCTGCAGATGGGCCTGCGCCGCCATGACGCCAGCGCCGGGGCCCGCTTCCAACTGGCGTTGGCCGTGTTGCGTGAACTGCTGCGCGCGCACGAAGGCACGACGCGCGGGCGCACGGTGATTCAGCTGTCACAGGCGCTGCGGCGCGACCCGCTGCTGCTCGAAGCCACGCTGGAGACGCTGGTCGACATCGACTGGGTGGCGCGGCTGGACGAAGAAGGCGCGCAGCGCCATGTGCTCTTGTGCGACCCAGCACGCACCGTGGCCGCGCCTTTGCTCGAAGCGCTGCTGCTCGAGCCGAGCGAGCACAACGCCTCGTTCCGCCGCGCCGCCGGCTTCGAGCGGCTGACGGTGGCCGAGCTGCTGGCCGCTTGACGCCGCAGCCTTGCTCTGCCGCCTACACTGCGGCCGTTTCAGCCCGGGGTGTGTGCGGATGTCAAGCTATGTTGAAAGTGCGCTGGTCAAGGACGAACGCGTCGTGCACACCGGCCATCTCAGCCTGTGGTCGCTGTGGCACCTCATCGCGCTGGGCGTGGTGCTTTTGCCGGCCTTTGGCCTGGGCTTGATCTTCCTCGGCATCGCTTACGTTCGCTTCAAGTCCGTTGAACTGGCGGTGACAACGAAGCGGGTCATCGTCAAGCATGGCTTCATCCAGCGCCAGACGGTGGAGATGAACCTGAACAAGGTCGAAAGCATCCAGGTTGAACAAGGCGTGTTCGCGCGCCTCTTCGACTTCGGCACGCTGATCATCGCCGGCACGGGTGCTTCGCATGCGCCGCTGGCGGGCACCGCGCAGCCGATGGCTTTTCGCAAAGCCTTCATCGAGGCGCAGGACAGCCGGCACGGTGACACCTGAGCCAGCGCCTCGCGGGCTGGCTAGTCGGGATGGCTATTCGGGCTCGATCTTCGCGACGCGAATGACCTCGGCCCAGCGTCGTATCTCGCTGACGAGCAGCGTCTGCAGTTGATCGGGCGTGCCCGCGCGCAGATGCACGCCCAGCGGCGCCAGGCGGTCTTGCACCGTCTTCGTTTCGAGCGCCTCGCGCACCGCACGATTCAGCCGCTCGACCACTGCCGACGGTGTGCCCGCCGGCGCGGCCAAGGCGTTCCACGACGCGACGGTGTAGCGCGCCAGCCCGGCCTCTTTCGCGGTCGGCACGTCGCGCAACGCCGGGAGCCGCGTCTCGCCCGTCAAGACCAGTGCGCGCACCGTGCCACCACCGAGCTGGCCCAGCATCGGCGCGACGATCTCGAAGGCGACGTCAATCTCGCCGGCACGCAAGGCCGTCAAGACCGCCGGCGAGCTCTTGTAGGGCACGACCAGCAACTCGACGCCGGCGACGGTCTTGAAGAGCTCGGCCGACAGGTGCTGCGTGCTGCCCACGGCGATGGTGCCGGCCGTCAATTTGCCGGGCTGCGCCTTGGCCGCGGCGATGACATCACCAAGCTGGTTGAAGCGTGAAGACGCGGCGACGAAGACGCCGAGGTCGAAGAAGGCCAGCGTGCTGATCGGCGCGAAGTCGCGCGTCACCTCGAACGGCAGTTTCTTGAAGAGCGATGCGCTGAGCGCATTGCTGTTGCTCATCAAGAGCAAGGTGTGGCCATCGGGCGCGGCCTTGGCCACCGCGGCCGTGGCCACGATGCTGCCAGCGCTGGGGCGGTTGTCGACGACCACCGTCTGCCCAAGACTCCTGGCCATGGCCTCGGCTACGGCACGCGCGGTAAGGTCGGCCACGCCGCCAGGCGCGAAGGGCACGATGAGCGTGATGGGGCGATCAGGAAAGCGCGCCTGTGCCGCGGCGGACAGGGGCAGCACGAGCGAAGCCGCCGCAACGAAGGCGCGCCGGGTGAAATCCATCGACGTCAAGCCTTCGCCGCCAGGCCCAGGCGTTCGATCGTCGCCTTCTCACTGTTGAAACTTTCGCGCGCAAAACGCGTGTAGTCCTCGGTGTTCATGTAGATCACCGACTGGTCGTACTTCTCGAAGCTGGCCAGTACCGCGGGGTCGTCCAGCGTCTTCCTGAAGGCGTCGTGCAGCGTACGTGTCACGGCCGGGTCCATGCCTTTGGGGCCGCACACGCCGAAGGGCGAATCCGACACCGTCTTGTAGCCCAGTTCGTCCAGCGTGGGCACGTTCGGCCAGCGTTTGGTGCGCTTACTTCCGTAGGTAGCCAAGAGGCGCAACCGGCCTGACTCGACATGCGGCGCCCAGCCCGTGGCGTCGCTCGCGGCCATGGTGTGGCCACCGAGCAGTGCCTGCATGTTGTCGGCGTTGCCCTTGAACGGCACGTGGTTCAGCTTGATGCCGGCGCGCTGCGCGAACTCTTCCACCGCCAGGTGCGGGCTGGTGCCGATGCCGGTGGAGCCGTAGCTGAATTTCTCCGGGTTGGCTTTGGCGTACTCCACCAGATCCCTGATGCTCTTGATGGGCGAATCACTCGGCACCACCAGCCCGAAGGTGTAGCCGGTGAGGCAGGCGATCCAGGTGAAGTCTTTCAGCACATCGAACTGCACCTTCTGCATGTGCGGCACACGAAACACGCCGTGCGGCAATTGCGACAGCACGTAGCCGTCGGGCTTGGCAGTCACGAGCTCGTTCGCGCCGAAGGTGCCCGCGGCCCCCGGTTTGTTGTCGACGATGATTTGCTGGCCCAGCATCTTCGATGCACTCTCTGCCAGCGCGCGAATCACCGCGTCGGTCGAGCCACCCGCCGGCCACGGGCAGATGTAGCGGATGGGCCGCGCCGGGAAGGCCTGCGCCCAGGCTGGTGTGGCAAGCAGCGAGGGTAGGGCGATCGTGCTCGCCGCGGTTGCGGCGTTGACGACGAAGCTGCGTCGGGTGGGGGTGCTGGTCACTGTTTGTCTCCTGCTTTCGAATGGGGCGCTTGATGGGCTGTGACCTTACCCGCCCGCAACGCTTCCGCCCATCGGGGAACCTCGCGGGCGGTTAGCGGTTAGCGGCGGGAGCGAAGCCGCCTGCGGCGCTGTGTTCCGTTCATGTCCTCCGGCCGGGCCGGGCATCGGGGGACATGAGCGGAGCCGGTCGCCCATCGCCCTCGGCACGCTCAAGACCGGAGAGCGCCGACGAGCCGATGCTCAATCCGGCTTGATCCCCGCCCGCTTGACGATATCGCTCCAGATCTTCTGCTGCTTGGCGATGAAGGCCGCAAACTCTTCGGGCGGGCCGCCACCACCCACCGCACTGTCGTTAGCGAAACGCTCGGTCACGGAACTGGACTTCAGCGCCTTGAGCGACTCTTCCTGCAAGCGCTTGACGATGTCGCGCGGCGTGCCTGCTGGCGCCAGGATGCCGTACCACTGCGATGTCTCGAAGTCCTTGAAGCCCATCTCGGCCACGGTGGGCACGTCGGGCAGGGCCGGCAGACGCTGTGCCGTGCCGACGGCAATGGGGCGCAGCTTGCCGCTCTTGATGTGTGCCAGCAGCGCCGGCAGCCCGGCCGAGCTGGCCTGTGTGCGGCCGGCGAGCAGATCGGTGAGTTGCGGGCCAGTGCCGCGGTACGGGATGTGGGTGATGAACATGCCGGTGACGAGCTTCAGGTACTCCATCGCCAGGTGCCCGGCGCTGGCGTTGCCGGCGGTGCCGTAGTTCAGCTTGCCCGGGTTCTTCTTCACGTAGGCCACGAACTCCTGAAAATTTTTGGCCGGTACATCGGGGTGAATCACGAACCCCTTGGGTACCTTGGCCAGCAGGGTCACCGGCATGAAGTCCTTGTTCACGTCATACGGCTGATTTTTCAGCATGTAAGGGTTCACCGCCATCGTGCCGACGTGGGTCAGTATCAGCGTGTGACCGTCAGGCGCTGCCTTCGCGACT
>JANLYV010000079.1:0-8947 GCA_031365825.1 Rubrivivax sp.
GCGGCTACGGCTTCAACCCGAGCGAGTGCACACCGGTGGCGACGATGGCGCGCAGCTGCTCGAACTGCACGCTGCCCGAGACTTCGAGCAGCGCGCGCCCGGCATTGATGCGTACCGCCTCGTGCATGCGCTCAAGTGTGAAGTTATCCAGCAGCACGCTGGCAGCGCCGGCGGCCAACACTTCGTCCAGCTGGGCCAGGGTTTCGACCTCGATCTGGATGTCGACGCCGGCGTTCAGCGCCATCGCCTGGCGCAGCGCCGCGCCCGCGCCGCCCGCCGCGGCGATGTGGTTTTCCTTGATGAGGATGCCGTCGTAGAGGGCCAGCCGCTGGTTCTTGCCGCCGCCCACGCGCACCGCGTACTTCTGCGCCAGGCGCAGCCCCGGCAGCGTCTTGCGCGTGTCGAGGATGGCGCAGCCCGTGGCGTTGGGCGAGACACCGGCCACGGCCTCGACATGTCGCCGCGTCTCGCTCGCCGTGGCACTGAGCAGCTGGATGAAGTTCAGCGCTGGGCGCTCGGCGGCGAGCAGGGCACGCGCATCGGCGTCGATCTGCGCAATGGTCGCGGCCGGCTGCATCCAACCGCCTTCGTCCACATGCCAGTCGATTTGCGCCGATGCATCCAGCGCACGCATCACGCCGTCGAACCATTCGCGGCCGCACAGCACGGCGCGCTCGCGGCAGACCACGCTGGCCTGGATGCGCCGGCCCGCGGGCACGAGCAAGCCGGTCCAGTCGGTGCGGCCGATGTCTTCGAAGAGCGCGTCGTGGATGTTGCGCGCGCGGGCTTCGTCGAGTGTCTCGTCGTGGTCGAAGTGCATCACGCCGCACCGATGTGCTTGACCAAACCGGCACGCGGCGCGGCGATGGCGCCTGGGTTCTTCGCCACGAAGTCGAGCATGCGGGCTATGCAACCCAGCGCCTGGCTGCGCACGGGTTCGGGCACGTGGATCTCGCCGCTGCCGCGCTCGAGGCAGTCGACCACGCCCTGCAGCGCGTTCATCGCCATCCACGGGCAGTGCGCGCAGCTTTTGCAGGTGGCGCTCTGGCCTGCGGTCGGCGCTTCGATCAGCGTCTTGCCGGGTGCGAGCTGGCGCATGCGGTGCAGGATGCCGTTGTCGGTGGCGACGATGTAGGTCTGTGCGCTGCCCTTGACCACGGCGTTGAGCAGCTGCGTGGTCGAGCCCACCACATCGGCTTGTTCGACCACAGGCCGCGGCGATTCGGGATGCACCAGCACCTGGGCATCGGGGTGTTCGCGCCGCAGCAACTCGAGCTCCAGGCCCTTGAACTCGTCGTGCACGATGCAGGCGCCGTTCCACATCAGCATGTCGGCGCCGGTCTGCTCCTGGATGTATCGGCCCAGGTGGCGGTCGGGCGCCCACAGGATCTTGCGGCCGTGTTGTTTCAAGTGTTCGACGATGGCCAGCGCGCAAGAGCACGTCACCATCCAGTCGGCACGCGCTTTGACGGCCGCACTGGTGTTGGCGTAGACGACGACGGCGCGATCCGCGTGGGCGTCGCAGAAGGCATTGAATTGATCGGGCGGGCAGCCCAGGTCGAGCGAGCAGGTGGCGTCCAGGTCGGCCATCAGCACACGTTTTTGCGGCGACAAGATCTTGGCCGACTCGCCCATGAAGCGCACGCCGGCGACGACCAGTGTCTGGGCTTCGTGGTTACGGCCGAAGCGCGCCATCTCCAATGAATCGGCGACGATGCCGCCGGTTTCCAGCGCCAGGTCCTGCAGGTCGCCGTCGACGTAGTAATGCGCCACGAGCACGGCGTGGTGCTGCTTCAAGAGCGCGGCGGCTTGGGCTTTCAGTGCCAGACGTTCGTGCGGCGAAAGCGGTCCGGGCACCTTGGCCCAGGCCTGCTGCGTGCTGCAGCTGCCGTTGGCGTCTTGCCGGGTGTAATCGAAGAGCACCGTGTCCATGGTCTTGGGGTCCGCTGGCGGCGGTTTGCGCAGGGAGGGCGCATCGTAGCGGCTCGCCCTGGCCGCCGCGGGCGTGGGGTGACGGTGGCCTAAAGTAAGCGCATCGATGCGGCGGCTTCGCCGTCGCATGCAACCCAACATGAGGACCGCAGCACCATGACACAAGCCCCCCGCCCCGCCGGCCATGCGCTGGTCGAAGCGCTTATTGCTCAAGGCGTCGAGACCGTCTTCGGCGTGCCCGGCGAGAGCTACCTCGCCGTGCTCGACGGTCTGCACGAACACCGCGAGCGCATCCGCTTCATCGGCTGCCGCCAGGAAGGCGGCGCGGCCTTCATGGCCGAGGCGCAGGGCAAGCTGAGCGGCCGGCCCGGCATCTGCTTTTGCACGCGCGGGCCGGGGGCGACAAATGCGAGCATCGGCGTGCACACGGCGTTCCAGGATTCGACGCCGATGATCCTCTTCGTCGGGCAGGTGGCGAGCGAACAGCGCGACCGCGAAGCCTTCCAGGAGCTCGACTACCGCCAGATGTTCGGCCCCGGCACGCTGGGCATGGCCAAGTGGGTGGGCGAAGTGCACAGCGCCGATCGCCTGCCCGAATACGTCGCTCGCGCCTTCCACACCGCCATGCAAGGCCGCCCCGGGCCGGTGGTGGTGGTGCTGCCCGAAGACATGTTGACGACGCTGACCAGTGCGCCGGTGTTGCCGCGCGTGGAGCCGGCGCATGCCTGGCCGGCACCGGGCGCGCTCGTTCAATTGCGCACGCTGCTGATGCAGTCAACTCGGCCGTTGGTCATCGCCGGTGGCAGCGGCTGGGAAGCCGACGCCACGCGGGCGCTGCAGCGCTTCGCCGAAAACTGGAGCCTGCCGGTGGCCAATGGCTTTCGCTTCCAGGACACCTTCGACAACCGCCATGCGCTGTATGCCGGTGACGTCGGCATAGGCATCAACCCACGGCTGGCGGCGCATGTGCGCGACGCCGACCTGATCATCGCGCTGGGCATCCGGCTGGGCGAAATGACCACCGGCGGCTACACGCTCCTGCAAGCGCCGCGGCCGGCGCAGCGGCTGGTGCACATCCACGCCGGGGCCGAAGAGCTGGGGCGGGTCTATACCGCCGATTTGATGATGCAGTCATCCATGGCCTTGGCCGCCAAGGCGCTGGAGACCCTGGCGGCGCCACCCACCGTAGCCTGGGCCGCGCACGCTGAGGCCGTGCATGCCGACTACGTGCACAACCTCGAAGCGCCCAAGGTGGCGCCGCTGGACATGGCCGTGGTCGTGCGCGCCGTGCACCGTGCGCTCGGCACCGACGTGATCTACACCAACGGCGCCGGCAACTTCAGCGGCTGGCTGCACCGCTATACGCTGTACCCGGCGCTGCACGTGCACGGCCGCACGCAACTGGCGCCGACCTCGGGCGCAATGGGCTACGGCTTCCCGGCGGCGGTGGCGGCCTCGCTGCTCTACCCCGGGCGCCATGTCGTGAACGTCGCCGGCGACGGCGACTTCTTGATGACCGGGCAGGAGATGGCCACCGCCACGGGCTATGGCGCCGGCCGCGGCAAAGGCAAGCTCCTATGCATCGTGGTCGACAACGGCAGCTACGGCACCATCCGCATGCACCAGGAGCGCGAATACCCCGGCCGCGTCAGCGGCAGCGACCTCTACAACCCCGACTTCGCCGCGATGGCGCGGGCTTTTGGCTGGTTTGCCGGCTACTGCGAGCGGACCGAGGACTTCGAGCCGGCGCTGGCGCTGGCACTGGCGGCCAAGGGCCCGGCACTGCTGCACCTGAAGCTCGACACGGATGTGAGCACGACGCGCACCACGCTGTCGGCGATCCGCGCGTCAGCGTCACAGAAACGTTAGCCCGAACTCGAGGTTGGCTTGTCGGGTCTGGCCAACAGCAGCAAGACCACGCCGACGATGGCGATGGCTGCGGCCAGCCATTCGCCGCGGCTGACGACTTCGCCGCCGATGCTCACGCCCAGCAGCAGGCCGATGACCGGGTTGACGAAGGCGTAACTCGACGCCAGCGCCGTGCCGGCCTGTTGCAGCAGCAACAGGTAGGCCGAGTAGGTGATCAAGGTGCCGGCCAGCACGAGGTAGACCCAGGCGCCGAGCGCGCGTGTGTCGGGCGGCCACTGCGGCGATTCACCCAGCAGCCAAGAGAGCAGCAGCAGCACCACGCCGCCTACCAGCATCTGGCTGGCGTAACCCGCCGCGCCTTCGGCCAGCTTGAGGCGGCGGCCGCCTGGCAGGCCGTGCATCGCCCACACGCTGCCCAGCGACCAACACAGCGAGGCGCCGCACAGGCTCATCAGCCCCAGCCACGAGGCCGAGATGCCCTGGCCGCGCGTCAGCAGCCCTACACCGAGCAGGCCGCAGGCGATGCCGGCGATTTCCAGCCGCGCCGGTTTGCGGCCGTACGGCAGTTGCATCAAGGCCATGACGGCGGGCGTGACGGTGAAGAAGGCGACGACGAGGCCGGAGCTGACCTGCGTTTGCGCCAACGCGGTCAGGCCGAACCCGCCGACGATCATCAGCAAGGCCAGCACGCCGGCGCTGACCCACTCATCGCGTTGTGGCCAGCGTGCGCCGCGCCAACTCGCCCAGCCGCCGAGCAGCAGCGCTGCCACGAGGAAGCGCGTGCCCATCTGCACGAAGGGCGGGAAGCTCACCAGCGCCCACTTGATGGCCAGGTAGGTCGAACCCCAGATGAACCAGACCGAGGCCAGGCAGGCCGCGATCAAGGCGGCACTGCTGCGCCCGGCCACCGGCAACGAGGCTGCTGCTGTCATGCCTGGCGCACCATCACCGCAAACAGGTCCTGTCGCCGCGCAAAGAGGCGGCCGAAGAAGCCCCAGAACAGCAGCGACGGGTGGCGCAGGAAGTGCGATGCCGGAATGTCATCGAAGGCGAAATCCATCATGCCCTCGCCGCTGTCGAAGAGGTGGAACAGGAACATCGTGTTGGCGAAGGGGTAGGGCGTGTCGATGTAGCACTCGTCGATGATGTCCTCCAGTGTCCAGCCCGGCAGCGCAAAGAAGCGCGGCGCCTGCGCCTTGGCCATGACGAAGCGGTGGAAGGGCTGGTGCAGCACGCCGAGCTGGTCGATGCGGTCATGCAGGTCGACGTTCTCGGCGTAAGGCGTGCCGATCACCAGCCGGCCCTGCGGCGCCACCCATTGCGCCAGCGTGGCGAGCATGGCCGCCGGGTCATCGACGTGCTCGATCACGTCCTGGCTGGTGACCATCTGGTAGCGCTGTGCCAGCACGCGGGTGTCGGCATAACGTTCGTTGTAAGGGTCGTAGCCTTCGGCCCGGTAACCCTGGTCGCGCAGGTAGCGCACGAAGTGGCCGCTGCCGCAGCCGTGGTCCAGCACCTGATGCTCGCGTTGCAGCCCGGCGCGCTGCAGGATGCGCAGCCGCTTGGCGAACATCAGGCGCGAGAAGGCGTCGTACTGCTGGCGCTGGATCGGGTAACTCTGGTAGATGCGTGCGTAGTCCACCGCCTCCAGCGCGTTCAGCGTGGCGCAATGGCGGCAGCGCCAGACCGTGTAGGTCTCGTGCTGCACGTCGCGTGTGGCGCCGCGCACGCGCACGCTGTCGGGCGAATGGCTCGGCTCGCGGCAAATGCGGCACGGAGGTGTGGTGTCCAAGGACGATCCTTGCAGGAGGCATGATGCGGCTGCATCGTGACATATCGTTGCGCTGTGCCGCCGTCGCCGCCCTGTTGCCCAAGACCATGAATCCAGCCGATATCGACGCCACCGTCAAACGCTGTCGCAAGCTCGTCAACCAGCGTGCCTTGATGGCCGCCGGCGTGGCGGCGGTGCCGATTCCCGGCCTGGACTGGGTCACGGACATCGGCGTGCTGCTGCAGCTCATGCCGCAGATCAACGCCGCCTTCGGCCTGGCGCCTGAGCAGATCGAGCGCCTGGCACCCGACCGCCGCCTGGTCGTCTACAAGGCCATCAGCGCCGGCGGCGGCATGCTGGCGGGCAAACTGGTGACGCGTGAGCTGGTGCTGAAGGTGCTCAAGCTCGTGGGCATGCGACTGACCGCGCAACAGGCCGCCAAGTTCGTGCCGCTGGCCGGCCAGGCGGTGTCGGCTGCGCTCACCTATTCCGCACTGCGCTATGTGTGCCATCAGCACATCCGCCAATGCGAAGCGGTGGCGCGGGTGTTGCAGCTACCTGCACCCAGCCCTGCGCGCTGAGGCGCGCGACTACAATCGCGCCACTCGGGGTGTAGCGCAGCCTGGTAGCGCATCTGGTTTGGGACCAGAGGGTCGAAGGTTCGAATCCTTTCACCCCGACCATCACAAGGGCCATTGAAGGCCCTTTTTTCATGCCTAGCGCCAGCGCTGCAGCGCGCGTTGGGTCATGTCCAGCACCACGCCTGCGACCTCAGCCTCGCCGTCGACTGCATCCGGCATGGCTGGCGCCACGATGTCGAAATGAGTCGCCACCTCGGGCGTGATGAAGCGCGTGAGGTTGCCGTAGAGATGGCGGTCGCCGTGGTGGCGCTGCTGCGTGACGTGAAAGCGCTGCGGCAGCATCAGGTTCAGGTGGTCGCGAGCCCGCGTCATGGCCACGTACAAGAGGCGCCGCTCTTCTTCGATCTCGGCGGCGCTGCCGGTGGCCATCTCTGAAGGCATGCAGCCGTCCACCACCTTCAGCACGCTCACCGCCTTCCACTCCTGGCCCTTGGCCGAGTGGATGGTCGACAGGATCAGGTAGTCCTCGTCGCGCAGCGGCGCGCCGGGTTCGTCGCTGGTGGCCTGCGGCGGGTCGAGCGTGAGCTCAGTCAGAAAGCGTTCACGCGAGCCGTAGCCCGCGGCCAGCGCGCAGAGCTGGCGCAGGTCGGCTTCGCGCACGCGCGCGTCGTCGTGCAGGCGCTTCAGGTGCGGCAGGTACCAGCGCAAGGCTTCGTCCATGGCGGCGGGCCAGGGCGCGTCGACGGCGGCCAGCGCCGCGTAGATCGACACCAGCGCCGCCCATTCATCGGCCGCGCGCGGCGGGGGTGCAAACGTCTGAAGTAAGCGCAGTGGACAATCACCTGCGGCCATGGCTTCGACCACGCGCCGCGCGATGGCCGGGCCGATGCCGGGCACCAGCCTTGCAACGCGCAACCCGGCAAGCACACCGCGCGGGTTCTGCGCCCAACGCAGCAGCGACAGCAGGTCCTTGACGTGTGCCGCTTCGAGAAAGCGCAGGCCGCCGTATTTGACGAAAGGGATGTGGCGCCGGCTCAGTTCGAGCTCCAGCGCGGCGCTGTGGCTGGCGGTGCGAAAGAGCACCGCCTGCTGCTTCAGCATCAAACCTTCTTCACGCCGGCGCAGCACCTCGTCAGCGACCCAGGCGGCCTCGGCCGCCTCGTCCAGCACGTTCACGAGTTGCGGCTTCGCACCGGCCACACGTTGGCTGAAGAGTTGTTTGTCAAAGCCTTCGGTGGCCAGCGCGATGACGGCGTTGGCCGCGGCCAGGATCTGCGGCGTCGAGCGGTAGTTCTGCGCCAGCGTGATGCGCTCGGCCGGCGGCGTGAACAGCGCCGGGAAGGCGAGCATGCCGCGCACGTTGGCGCCACGAAAACTGTAGATCGCCTGTGCATCGTCGCCCACCACCACCAGGCCGCGGCCGTCGGGGCACAGGCCGTGCACGATGTGCTGCTGCAGCGGGTTCGTGTCCTGGTATTCGTCGACCAGTACATGCTCGAAACGTGCGCGCACCGGTGCCGCCAGCGCGGGCTCGTCCATCATCGCCTGCCAGTACAGCAGCAGATCGTCGAAGTCGAGCAGGTGCTGCGCCAGCTTCATCTCGGTGTAGGCCGTGAACAAGGCTTTGAGCGCATCCACATGCTGGTCGCACCAGGGGTATTCGCGCTCGACAAGCGCGCGCAGCGGCTCGGCGCTGTTGAGCACGCGGCTGTGCATCGCCAGGCAGGTCGCGGCCAAGGGGAAACGCTGCTCGCTGGCATGCAGCCCGAGTTGCTGACGCGCCAGGCCCATCAGCTCTTCGCTGTCGGCGTGGTCGAGCACCGTGAAGTCTTGCGGCAGTGTGAGCTGGCGCGCATGCAGCCGCAGCAGCCTTGCCGCCACGCTGTGAAAGGTGCCGCACCAGGCCAGGCGCGGCGGCACGCTGTCGCCGGGCAGCGCCAGCGCCTCGTGCAGCAGGCGCGACACGCGGCGTTCCATCGCTGCGGCGGCGCGGCGCGAGAAGGTCACGAGCAGGATGCGCTGCGGGTCCACCCCCGCCAGCACCAGCTGGGCCACGCGCGTGGCCAGGGTCAGGGGCTTGCCCGAGCCGGCGCCGGCAATCATCAGCAGCGGCGGCGGTTTGCCCGGGCCGTGCAGCCCATGTGTCGCCGCCGTGCGCTGCGCGGCATTCAGCGGTTCCAGCACATCCGGTAGCGTCGGGCTTGTGGGCTTCACCTACGCACTGTATCGGGCTCAAGACGCGCGCAGACGACGAGGCCGTAGGGCGCGAGCTGAACTAGACTTCCGCCCCGCTTTCACCACTTCGCCACGCGACTGAAACCAGCCATGTCCCTCGTCACCGAACCCGCTTTGCTGGAGCGGCTCAAGACCGTCGTCGACCCCCACACCGGCCGCGACTTCGTCAGCACGCGCCAGCTGAAGAACCTGCGCATCGAAGGCGCTGATGTCGCGTTCGACGTCGAGCTCGGCTACCCCGGCAAGAGCCAGGTCGCACCTTTGCGCAAGGCGCTAATCACCGCTGCGCGCGGCCTGGCCGGCGTTGAAAACGTCAGCGTCAACGTCACCTGGAAGATCCAGGCGCATGCGGTGCAGCGCGGCGTGCAGTTGCTGCCGGGCGTGAAGAACATCATCGCCGTGGCTTCGGGCAAGGGCGGTGTGGGCAAGAGCACCACCGCCGCCAACCTGGCGCTGGCCCTGGCGGCCGAAGGCGCCACCGTGGGCGTGCTGGACGCCGACATCTACGGCCCCAGCCAGCCCATGATGTTGGGCGTTAGCGGTCGCCCCGAAAGCGTGG
>JANLYV010000103.1:0-8329 GCA_031365825.1 Rubrivivax sp.
GCTCAAGCATGCGAGCACGATGGGCGTTAGCAAAGTAGTCACCCCGTTCGGGCTGAGCTTGTCGAAGCCCATCTTCAGGCCGTTTTTCAATCGCGGAAGTTGTTGAACGACAGCGGCAGGTCGGCGACTTCGCGCCGCATCAGCGCAATGGCCTCTTGCAGCACATCGCGCTTGGCGCCGTTGACGCGCACGGCGTCACCCTGCACGGCGCCCTGCACCTTCAGCTTGCTGTTCTTCAGCAGGCCCTGGATCTTGCGTGCCGTCTCGGCGTCGATGCCGCTCTTCACCGGCACCAGCAATTCGAGCTTGTCGCCGCCCCGCTTCTTGGGCGTGCCGGAAAAGTCGACGAAGCGCACGTCGACCTGGCGCTTGGTGAGACGGCCGATCAGCAACTCGCGCACCTGGTCGAGCTGGAAGTCGCTGTCGGCCAGCAGCGTGAGCTCACGCTCCTTGGCGCTCTTGTCGGCCAGCAGCACATGCGCGCTCGAGCCTTTGAAATCGAAGCGTGTGCCGATTTCCTTGTTGGCCTGGGCTACCGCGTTGTGGATCTCCACCAGGTTGGGTTCAAGCACGATGTCGAAGCTGGGCATGGGAAAATTCTGCCATGCCCTCCCCCACCGTGCCTGTTTCCGAGGCCCCATTGCAGGTCGAACATCGCGCCAGCTTGCGCGACTTCAACAGCTTCGGTCTGCCCGCCGTGGCCGCGACGCTGGTGCACATCAAGAGCGAGGCCGACGTGCGCCGTGTCGTCGACCACCCAACCTTGGGCGTGGCGCCGAAATTCATCCTCGGCGGCGGCAGCAACGTGGTGCTGACGCGCGACGTGGCGGCGGTGGTGCTGAAGGTCGAGATCCTGGGCCGGCGCCTGGTGCAGGAGACCGCCGACGCCTGGATCGTCGAAGCCGGCGCCGGCGAGACCTGGCACGACGTGGTGGCCTGGACGCTCGACCAAGGCTGGCCCGGGCTGGAAAACCTGGCGCTGATTCCTGGCCTGACCGGTGCCGCGCCGGTGCAGAACATCGGTGCCTATGGTGTCGAACTCAAAGACCGTTTCGATTCGCTCGACGCCGTCGACCTGGTCACCGGCCGCAGCGTGCGGCTCGACGCCGCGTGGTGCCACTTCGGCTACCGCGACAGCGTCTTCAAGCACGAGCTCGCGGCCAAGTCGGTGATCACTCGCGTGCGTTTTCGCCTGCCCAAGCCGTGGCAGCCGGTGCTGGGCTACCTCGACCTGGAGCGCAAGATGGCCGAGACCGGCATCCATGCACCAAGCGCGCGCCAGATCTTCGACTGGGTGTGCAGCATCCGCCGCCACAAGCTGCCTGACCCGCGTGTCATCGGCAACGTCGGCAGCTTCTTCAAGAACCCGGTGGTCAGCCCCGAACAGTGCCGCGACATCATCGGCCGCGACCCCGAAATCGTGCACTACCCGATGCCCGATGGCAGCATCAAACTCGCCGCGGGCTGGTTGATCGACGCCTGCGGCTGGAAGGGCAAGAGCGTGGGCCGCGCCGGCGTCTACGAGCGCCAGGCGCTGGTGCTGGTGAACCGCGGCGGCGCCAGCGGCGCCGAGGTGGTGACGCTGGCGCGCGCCATCCAGGAAAGCGTTTACGGGCGCTTCGGCATCCGGCTGGAGCCCGAGCCCATCATCTTGTGATGTGCATGTCGGGCATCAATCCCACGCGCTGCAGCGCATCGCAGCTCATCATCAGTTGATCTTCGAAGCGCTGTACCAGCAGCGCGATCTCGTGCGCGGGCAGGTGCGATGCACCCTGGTGCAGTGCTTCGGCGGTGGCCGCCACGGCGGTGAAGCCCAGGTTCAGCGCCGCCCCGCGCGCGGCGTGGGCGTTGACGCGCAGGTCCAGCGGCTGGCCGTCGCGCACGGCGGCGCGCAGCCGGTCCAGCGTGGCCGGAGTTTCTTCGAGGAAGGCCTTGATCAGCGACAGCAGCCGCTCGCGCGTCATAGCCTGCAGGGCCGTGTTCAGCGTCGCCTGGTCGAGCACCGCGCCGGGTGCGGGCGGCGCCAGGCTCTCCGAGCGCACCAGGCGTGGCGCCACCATTTGCGGCTCGGGCGCCGTGCCGACGCCGATCGGCATGGCGCCGGCACTGCCACCGAAGAGGCGGCGCATCGTCGTGGCCAGCGCCTGCGCGCTGATGGGCTTGGTGAGGAAGTCGTTCATGCCGGCGAGCATGCAGCGCTGGCGCGTTTCGGGGAACGCGTCGGCCGTCAGCGCCACGATAGGCACCGTCGCCATCGACGGGTCGTGCAGCGCACGGATGGCCTTGGTGGCCTGGATGCCGTCCATGCGCGGCATGTGCAAGTCCATCAGCACCAGGTCGAAGTGGCGCTGCTGCGCGGCGGCCACGGCCTCTTCACCGTCGGCGGCAAAGAAGGCGCGATGGCCCAGGCTTTCGAGCACGGCCGCCAGATACTGCCGGTTCACCGGGTGGTCTTCGGCCACCAGCACGTTCAGCGCGGTGGCTTCGCCCGGCGTCGCGTCGGCCCGGCCCAGCGCGGCGTTGGGCCGCGGCACGGCAGCTTGCAGCGGCATGCGGAAGGTGAACGAGCTGCCTTCGCCCACACGGCTGCGCACCTCGATGTCGCCCCCCATCAAACGCGCCAGGGTGCGTGAAATCTCCAGCCCGAGGCCGGTGCCGCCGTAGCGCCGCGAACGCGAGTTGTCGCCTTGCGAAAAGCGCATGAACAGGCCGGCGAGCGTGGCGTTGTCCATGCCGATGCCGGTGTCGGAGACGATGAACATCAACTGCGGCGCGCCATCCGCTGTCCCCGCCGTAGCCACGCGCACATCGAGCACCACCGCGCCGCGCTCGGAGAATTTGATGGCGTTGGCAAGCAGGTTGAAGAGCACCTGCTTCACGCGCGTCGGGTCCAGCACCACGCGCTCGGGCACGGCCGGGTCGGCGTCGATGTGCAGCACCAGGCTCTTGCGCGCGGCCTGCGGGCGCATCAGCGCTTCAACGTCGCGCAGCAGCGCACGCAGCTCGATGTCCTGCGGCACCAGCGTCATGCGGCCCGATTCCAGCTGCGACATGTCGAGGATGTCGTTGAGGATGCGCAGCAGGTGGTCGGCCGACTCGGTGGCGGTGCGCAGGTAGTCCATCTGCCGCGGCGCCAGGCCGGTCTCGCGCAGCAGCGACAACATGCCGAGCAAGCCCTGGAACGGCGTGCGCAGCTCGTGGCTCATGTTGGCCAGGAAGGCGCTCTTGGCGGCGCTGGCCGATTCGGCCTCGTGGCGCGATTCGCGCAGCGAGGTGGTCAACTCTTCCAGCACTTCGCGCCGCTGTTCCAGGCGGCGCAACTGGCGCAGCGCGATGAAGGCGAAGGCCAGCGTCAGTGCCGTCAAGACGAGCGTCAGGGCGATGCCGATGCGGTTGTGCTGCGCCACCGCTGCGCGGCGTTGCTGGCGCTGGGCTTCGACGAACTCGCCGGCGCGGCGCGTCATCAGCTGCATGGCCTCGCCCAGTGCGTCGAGCTCAGGCCGCAGGCCCGGCAGCGCGGCGGGTGCCAGCCGCATCGGCTGGCCGATCTGCGCGACGAGGTAGTCGGCGCGCTGCAGTGCCGAAGACACTTCCGGCAAGGCGGGGGCCTGCCCTTGCTGCAAGCGCTCACCCAGCACGCGCGTGCTGTCGGCAAAAGCCGACCAGCGGCCAGCAAGGTCTTGCGCGTCAGCCGGCGCTGCGTTGCTGTTTTGCTGGAGCTCGCGCGGCCAGCGCTCCAGCACGCGCAGGTAGGCCGCTTCGCTGCGGTAGGCGAGCGAGACCCAGGAGCCGCCTTCGTCGACCACGGCGCGCGATAGCAGCACCAGCTGGCGCCACTGCACGCCGCCGATGACCACCACCGCCAACACCAGCAGCACGCCGATGGCGCCCAGCCAGCCCGGGCCACGGCGCGGCAGCTGGCGCCGCTCGATCAGCGGCGCGGTGGGTGGGTCGAAGGCATCCATCGCAGTGGCGGATCATTCTAGGAGCGCGTGACACAATGTTTTGCTGCGGCCCAAGGCCTCGCCCGGAGCTCCCCCATGACCCTCGTTTGCACCATCCACGGCGCGCGCGACCTGCGCGTCGAAGAGGCCGCGCACGGAGCGCTGGCGCCGCACGAAGTCGAAATGCGGCTGGGCGCCGGCGGCATCTGCGGCTCGGACCTGCACTACTTCCAGCATGCCCGCGTCGGCAACTTCCACCTGCGCGAGCCGCTGGTGCCGGGGCACGAGGTCTCGGGCATCGTCGAGCGCATAGGCAGCGCCGTGACACGCGTGGCGCCGGGGCAGAAGGTGGCCATCAACCCGTCGCACGCCTGCGGCCATTGCGACTACTGCCGCGGCGGGCGGCTGAACCTTTGCCGGCACATGCGCTTCCTTGGCAGCGCGAGTGTGTTCCCGCATGTGCAGGGCATGTTCCGCCAGCACTTCGTGATGGGCGAGGCGCAGCTCACGCCCATCCACGAAGACATCAGCCTGGGTGAGATCGCCTGCGCCGAGCCGCTGTCGATCGGCCTGCACGCGGTGCACCGCGCCGGCGTGCTGCTGGGCAAGAGTGTGCTCGTCACCGGTGGCGGCACCATCGGCTGCATGTCGGTGCTGGCGGCACGCCTGGCCGGTGCGGCCGAGGTCATCGTCTGCGACATCGCCGAGCGCCCGCTGGCGGTGGCCAGGCAGGTCGGCGCCGACCGCACGATTCGCTCCGACCAGGTGAATGCGGCCGAGTTGAGCGACATCGCCGACGTGTCCATCGAAGCCGCGGGCAGCCCCGCCGCGCTGGCCACCTGCCTGCAGGCCACGCGCCGCGGCGGGCGCATCGTGCAGGTGGGCACGCTGCCCGGTGAAGGCGTGATGTTCCCGGCCAACAACATCATGAGCCGCGAGCTCGATTACGTCGGCGCCTTCCGCGCCGCGCTGGCCTTCGACTGGGCGGTGCAGGCGCTGCGCACGCGGCGCGTCGACGTGCGCCCGCTCATCAGCGCACAACTGCCGCTTGAACGCGCCGTCGAAGCCTTCGAGCTGGCGCTGGATCGCAGCCGCAGCACCAAGGTTCAGCTGGTCGCGGCCTGAACTCCTTCATCATTGAGAGCGCACAACATGAGCGTTAGACTCGCTGGCAAAACCGCCCTCGTCACCGCCGCCGGCCAGGGCATAGGCCGCGCCACCGCGCTGGCCTTCGCGCGTGAAGGCGCGCAGGTCGTCGCCACCGACATCAACGAAGCGCTGTTGGCCGAGCTGAGCGGCGTCGATGGCCTGCGCACGCTGCGCCTGGACGTCACCGACGCTGCCAGCATCAGCGCGCTGCCGGCACAGCTGGGCCGCATCGACGTACTCTTCAACGGCGCCGGTTTCGTGCATGCCGGCAGCGTGCTCGAAGCCAGCGAAGCCGACTGGGATGTCGCCTTCACGCTCAACGTTCGCTCGATGTACCGGCTGATCAAGGCCCTTCTGCCGGGCATGCTGCAGGCCGGCAGCGGCTCGATCATCAACGTCGCCTCGGCCGCGTCCAGCATCAAGGGCGTGCCCAACCGATTTGTCTACGCCACCACCAAGGCGGCCGTCATCGGCCTGACCAAATCCGTGGCGGCCGACTTCGTGTCGCGTGGCGTGCGCTGCAACGCCATCTGCCCCGGCACGGTGGAGTCGCCCTCGCTGCGCGAGCGCATCCAGGCACAGGCGCAAAGCAGCGGCCAGAGCCTGGCACAGGTCGAAGCCGGCTTCGTCGCACGCCAGCCCATGGGGCGGCTGGGCCGCATAGCCGAGATCGCCGCGCTGGCCGTCTACCTCGCCAGCGACGAATCGGCCTTCACCACCGGCACCACGCACGTCATCGACGGCGGCTGGTCGATGTGATGGCCACTCAACAACCCACGCACCCTTTCACCTCAACCCTGCGCAGGAGCAGCTAACCATGAAATTGATGAGACTCGGCCCCAGGGGGTCGGAGCGCCCGGCACTGTTGGACGCCCAAGGCCGCGCACGTGACCTCTCTGGCGTTCTGCCCGACATCACGGCCAGCATCCTCTCGCCCAGCAGCCTGGAGCGGCTGCGCAAGATCGACCCGAACACGCTGCCGCTGATCGAGCTGCCGGGCCGCATCGGCGCACCCTGGGCCGGCTGCGAGAAGTTCATCTGCATCGGTCTGAACTACGCCGACCATGCGGCCGAGGCAGGCCTGGCGCTGCCGAAAGAGCCGATCATCTTCATGAAGCCCATCAGCGCGCGCGTCGGCCCGAACGACCCTGTGGTGCTGCCGCAGGGTTCAGTCAAGGGTGACTGGGAGATCGAACTCGGCATCGTCATCGGCAGCAAGGCGCGTTATGTGTCCGAGGCCGACGCGCTGCAATACGTGGCCGGCTACTGCGTCGTCAACGACGTGAGCGAGCGCGAGTACCAGATCGAACGCGGCGGCACCTGGGACAAGGGCAAGGGCTGCGACACCTTCGGCCCCGTCGGCCCCTGGCTCGTGACCACCGACGAAGTGAGCGACCCGCAGAAGCTGGCGATGCGGCTCGAAGTCAACGAACAGGTGCGCCAGAACGGCAACACCAAGACGATGATCTTCAGCTCGGCCTTCATCGTCAGCTACGTCAGCCGCTTCATGACGCTGTACCCCGGCGACCTGATCGCCACCGGCACGCCGCCCGGCGTGGGCATGGGCATGAAACCGAGCCCGGTGTACCTCAAGGCGGGCGACACCATGAAGCTGACGATCGAAGGCCTGGGCACGCAGCATCAGCGCGTGTACGCCTGGGACCCGGCCGTGATCGACGGCTGAGCGACGGCTGAAAGCCAGCGAGCACTCCACCATGGTCGACCCCGTCATCCGCATCCACCCGGCCGATGACGTGGTCATCGCGCGCCAGCAGTTGCTGGGTGGCGCGCGCATCGAGAGTGAAGGCATCACTGTCAGCGGCCTCATTCCCCCGGGCCACAAGATCGCCGTGCGCGCGATCAAGGCCGGCGCGCCGCTGCGGCGCTACAACCAGATCATCGGCCTGGCCAAGGTCGACATCGCGCCGGGCCAGCATGTGCACACCCACAACCTCGAGTTCTCGAGCTTCGCGCGCGAGCATGCGCCGGGGGCCGGCGTGACGCCCACCGCCTACGTCGACGCACCCGCCACCTTCCAGGGCATCGTGCGCGCCGACGGCCGCGTGGCCACGCGCAACTACATCGGCGTGCTGACCTCGGTCAACTGTTCGGCCACCGTGGCGCGCGCCATCGCCGACCACTTCCGCCGCGACATCCACCCCGAGGCGCTGGCGGCCTTTCCTAACGTCGACGGTGTGGTGGCACTCACGCATGGTGCTGGCTGCGCCACGGCCAGCGACGGCGAGCCGCTGCAGATCCTGCGGCGCACGCTAGGCGGCTACGCGCGGCACGCCAATTTCGCCGCCGTGCTGGTGGTCGGCCTGGGCTGCGAGACGAACCAGATCGGCGGCCTGCTCGACCAGGAAGGCCTGAGCGCCGGCCGCGCGCTGCACACCTTCAACATCCAGGACACGGGCGGCACGAGGAAGACGGTGGCGCACGGCATCGAACTCGTACAGTGGCTGCTGGCAGACGCCGACAAGGTACAGCGCCAGACGGTGAGCGCGAGCCACATCACGGTGGGCCTGCAATGCGGCGGCTCCGACGGTTATTCGGGCATCAGCGCGAACCCGGCGCTGGGCGCCGCCGTCGACCGTCTGGTGCGCCACGGCGGCAGCGCCATTCTTTCGGAGACACCTGAGATCTACGGCGGCGAACACCTGCTCACGCGGCGCGCGGTGTCTGAGGCCGTCGCCAACAAGTTAATGACGCGCATACGCTGGTGGGAACAGCATGTGCTGGAAAACCACGGCTCGATGGACAACAACCCTTCGGCCGGCAACAAGGCCGGCGGGCTGACGACGATCCTGGAAAAGTCGCTCGGCGCCATCGCCAAGGGCGGCACCACCAACCTCGTCGACGTCTACGAATACGCGCAGACAGTGACCGCCAAGGGCTTCGTCTACATGGACACGCCCGGCTACGACCCGGTCTCGGCCACGGGCCAGGTGGCCGGCGGCGCCAACCTCATCTGCTTCACCACCGGCCGTGGCTCGGCCTACGGCTGCGCGCCCGCGCCTTCGCTCAAGCTGGCCACGAATTCAGAGCTGTGGCGCAAGCAGGAAGACGACATCGACATCAATTGCGGCGACATCATCGACGGGCACGCCACGGTCGACGAAGTCGGCGAGCGCATCTTCCGCCAGATGCTGGCCACGGCCTCGGGGCAGCGCAGCAAGAGCGAGATTCACGGCTACGGGCAGAACGAATTCGTGCCGTGGACCCTCGGGGCGACG
>JANLYV010000105.1:0-3744 GCA_031365825.1 Rubrivivax sp.
CAGCGCGAGCGGGATCTCGCCCGAGACCACCAGCTGTGTCAGCAGCGTGTGGCCCTTGCGCACCGAGATGCCGTTGTTGGTGACGATGTCCTTGAAGACCTTCTGCGCGCGCGCTTCCCCCAGCTCGGTGAACTGCCCGGCGAGCCAGTCGGCATCTTCCTGCTCGATGCCGAGCCGGCCCTTCCATTTCGGATGGGCGAGGTCCTCCCACGTCTTCGGCAATTCGGCTTTCGTCACCAGCTTGGTGTTGTAGGCCTGCACGAAGACGTTCAGGCGCGTGCCGACCCATTCGCCATGCGGGCGCAAGGCCTGGGGGATCAACTGCGCCAGATAGGGCGACTTGACGGCCTGCAGAATCTTTTCGCGGCTCATCGATTCCAGCTCGGGCCCATTGGTCTCGATGATGTCCACCGTGTGGCGGTTGCCACGCGCTTCCGTCACGGCGCGTTGCAATACCTTCTCGGAGCCGGCGCGCCAGACGCTGACCTGGATGCCGTACTTCTTTTCGAAGCCGGCCACCAGCGCACCCATGTCGTCGGATTGTGCCGAGGTGTAGATGCTGAGCTTGCCTTCGTTCTTGGCGCCGTCGATCAGGCGCTGCTGGCGGTCGGCGCCAATGTAGGCACCGAGTTCCGGCGCGGTTCCACGGGCTTGCGCCCAGGCAGCGCCGGGCAGTGCGAGTGCGGCCGCGCTGCCGCTGAGCAGTTGAGTGAATTGGCGTCGTTGCATGGCGCGTCCTAGTCGGTGTCTTTCGTGACCTTCTGGCCTTTGAGGAACAGATCGGTCCAAAGTTTTTCCCATTTGTCGGCTTCGTCGAGCGTGATCACCGGGTCGATCATCTCGAACGCAAACTTGTTCAGCTGCGTATCGACCGCCGTGCTCGCTGGCACGCGGTTGCGCTCCTTGATGAGCAGCTGGCCCTGTGGCGAGAGCATGAAATCGGTGAAGAGAAGGGCGGCATGGGGGCGCGGTGAACGTGCACCGACGCCGATGCCGTTCGGCCGGGCGAAGGTCGGCGTCAAGGCCTTCCATTTCACCGGCGCGCCCTTCACCGCCAGGCGCTCCATGTTGTGGTTGTAGATGGTGGCCGTGATGGGCACCTCACCCGACGACACCAGTTCGGCGAGCAAGGTATGGCCGGTGCGCATCTGCGGCTTGGTGGCGGCGAGCTTGCGGAAGAAAGCCAGGCCCTTGGCTTCACCCATGTGCTTGACCAGTGCCGCAAACCAGTCGGTATCGCTGGCTTCGAGGCCCAGCTTGCCGGCAAAGCGCGGGTGCAGCAGGTCTTCGTAGCTGTTGGGTACCTCCTCGGGTTTGATGAGGTTGGTGTTGTAGCCAATGGTGAAGAAGTTGAAGCGGTCGGCCACCCAATGCCGATGCGCCGGGAAGGCCGAGGGCGGCAGGTCCTTGAAGTGCGGACTGTGGAAAGGCGTCAGCAGCTTTTCGCGGTGCAGTGCTTCCATCTCGGGGCCGTTGGTCTCGAGCACATCGAAGGCAAAGCGGCCGGCGCGGGCTTCGGTGACGGCGCGCTGCAGCACCTTTTCCGAGCTGCTACGCCACAGCAGCGTCTTCACGCCGTACATCTTCTCGAAGGCCTCGGTGATAGGCCCCGAGTCCTTGGTGTTGAGCGAGGTGTAGATGCTCACCTGACCCTCTTTCTTCGCGCCTTCGAGCAAACGCGCTTCGCGGTCGGCACCTTTGTAGAGGTAGATCTCGCGGTTGCGCGCGGACACGTCCTGCGCGCGCGCGATCGGCGCCCACAGCATGCCAGCCGACAACGCAAGCCAGGCACGGCGGTGCATCTCGTGGTCGCGGCGATGGGCCATCTTGATCACTCCCCAGGTGAGATCGCCTGCCGCGGGCTGCGGCTACCGCAGCCTACGCGTCAGAAGTTGTGCGAGACGCCGGCCATGACGTGGCGAACATCCTCACCCGGTGTAGGTGCGCCGAAGTCGGCGGCCGCGAATCGCGCTGCCTTGCCATTGGTGATCTGGCTGAACGCACCGTAAAGGAAGGTGCGCTTGCTCAGGTAGTAGGCCACGCCCACGGTGGCCTGCGTGCCTTCGAGCCCGGTGGTGACGCAGGTGGCATTGAGCCGGCTGCACGAACCCGCCTCGGACTTGACGTAGTGGGCCATCACGCGCCACAGGTCGAAACGCCCTTCGTAGGCCACCATGTAGGCGGTGTTCTTGTAGTTCTGGAAGCGGCCATTGACGACGGCGCCTTCCTTGTACTGCTTCTTGATAACGTCGAACTCGACGGTATGCGCTTTGGTGATGCGCCATTCGAACGCGGCCTGCACGGCGGTGTCCTTGGACGTCACCAGATCGGCCGCACCGTTGTTGCGCATGGCCGACGGCGAGTTGACCGAACCACCGAAGAAGTTGTCGTGGACCTCGTACGCCAGCGACGCATAGAACGGGCCTTGGTCGTACTTCACGCCCAGCGACAAGGTCTTGGACGCGCCCAGCGTGGCGGTGGGGTTCTCTTGCGTGGCCCACTGCGCGGCGGCCTGGAAACCAGAGATCTCGGGCGAGTCGTAGCGCACCGAATTGGCACGACGCTCGTGGAAGCGTGCGGCGTTGCTGGTGCCGAAGCTCACCTTGCGCAGGATGTTGCTCGACGACACCGGCGTGCCGCTGCTGATGCCCAGGATGCCCAGCGTGTCGCCGTACTCCTTGAAGACCGTGTCCATGGTGCCGAGCTTGACCGAGCCGAAGCCCCCGTCGAGGCCGACGAAGGTGTTGCGGTTGAAGAAGAAACCGGCTTGCGCGCCGTTGTCCACCAGGACCACGCCTTCGAGTTGGAAGACGGCACGCAGGCCGCCACCCAGGTCTTCACGGCCGCGAAAGCCGATGTAGGAATTGCCGGCCGACATGCCGCGCACCCGCGGCACGCCGGTCAACCCGGTCGGGTTCGGCGCCAGCGTGGCACTTGTGGTGCCGGCCGGTGTCGGGCCGGAGCCGCTTTCGACCTCAAGGTATGGATAGAGCTTGCCATAGAGGGTCACGTTCTGCGCGCTGGCGAAGGTGCAAAGCGCCGCGGCGCTCAGGGCCATGACCAGGGGAAGTTTTTTCATGGTGTGCTGTCTCCGGTGAAGGGTAATCGTGGCTCGTTCCTCTTGAAGGAACGTTGATCTTGTTGGTGGAACGCTTCCGTGAGCGTGCGACATGCTCGCGTGCGTGTCAATTCGTGACGCCCCGCGGTCAGGTTTTTTGCAACAGTTTCGGTGGCAGATCGGCCAGCTCGGCCTGGTACGCCTCGTCCATGCGCGGTGCCAACCCGGCCTTGCGCAAGGCCGCCGCAAACCCTTCGCGCACGGCCGGCGATTCGTCGGCGTAATCGATCTGGTCACCGCCCACACGGCGGCTGATCCAGGCCTTGGGCACGCCCTGCGCGTTGCGGATCGACACGCCTTCGGCCTTGAAGGCCAGGTAGCGCGCCGGCGTGGTGCCGGTGTTGAAGTGCTGGTGGAACCACATGTTCGGCGGCACGATCATCGCTCCCTCGCGCCACTCGAAGCGGCGCGGTTCTTCGCCTTCGGGCCACATCAGGCTGAAGCCCTCGCCGCTCATCACGATGACGTGGGCGCCGGGGCCGTGCATGTGCGCTTTCTTGTAGGTGCCCACCGGGAACTGGCTGATGTGGCTGTTCATGCTGCCCTTGGCCATGCTGAAGCGAATGTGGCCGCCGCCGGCACCGCGCTCCTTCGCGCTGACCAGCGGCAGGTTGATGGCGTCGGCG
>JANLYV010000129.1:0-16490 GCA_031365825.1 Rubrivivax sp.
GACCTGCCCGAGCTCGACGCCGCCGACGCGCAGGCGCAGGTGCTGGCGGCGGCGGCGCGGCTCATGCAGCGCGAGCCCGGTCTGCAGGCCTTGCTGCTCGAATGCACCAACCTGCCGCCCTATGCCGCGGCATTGCGCGCACGCACCGGGCTGCCGGTACATGACATCGTCAGCTTCCTCAACGAGCGCATGGCCGCGTTACCTGGCCTGGGCAAGTAATCCCCGACATCGAGACCACGCCGCGCCCCCTACGATCAACCCCATGCGACGCCTGCTCGACACCTTGTATGCCGCCGCCGGTGCCTTGGCCGGCCTGTCGGTACTTGCCATCTTCGTGTTGATGATCTACGCCTCGATCGGCCGCGAGCTCGGCTGGCGCGTAGGCACCATCAACGACCTGGTGTCGTGGTTGTGCGCCGCGGCGGCCTTCCTTGCGATGGCGCAGAGTTTTCGCAACGGCGACTTCGTGCGCGTCAGCCTGCTGCTGGAGAAACTGCCGCCGCGTGGCCGCCATGCCTTCGAGCTGGGCTCGCTCGCCGTGGCCGCGCTGGCCATAGGCTACCTCGCCTTCTGGGCCGCGCGTTTCACCTTCGAGAGCTGGCAGCTGCAGGACATGTCAGGTGGCCTGCTCGTGCTGCCGATGTGGATACCGCAGATGAGCTTCGTCGTCGGCGCGCTGCTGTTCTTCATCGCCGTGCTCGATGAATTCTGGCTTGTGCTGCGTGGCCACAAGCCGACCTATGTGCGGCTGGTCGAAGAGCGCCACGCCCGCGGCGACTTCTCGGAAGACATGTGATGGATCTGGTCTGGCTCGGCGCCTTCCTCTTGATCGTGATGCTGCTGTTCCTCGCCGGCGGGGTGTGGATCGCGATGACGCTGGCGATCGTCGGCTGGATCGGACAGTACTTCTTCACCACCACGCTGCCGGGCAAGAACCTGTTTTCAGCGTTCTGGGAAAGCAGTGCAAGTTGGGAGCTGGCGGCGCTGCCGCTCTTCATCTGGATGGGTGAGATCCTCTTTCGCACGCGGCTGTCGGAGCAGATGTTCGAAGGCCTGGCGCCGTGGCTGGAACGCGTGCCGGGGCGGCTGATGCACACCACCATCCTCGGCTGCGGCGTCTTCGGCTCGGTCTCGGGCTCGTCGGCGGCCACCTGCGCCACCATCGCCAAGGTGGCCTTGCCCGAACTCAAGCGGCGCGGCTACGACGAAGGCATGGCGCTGGGCTCGCTCGCTACCGCCGGCACGCTGGGCATCCTTATCCCGCCGTCGATCACGATGGTGGTCTACGCGGTGGCGGCCGACGCTTCCATCATCCGCGTCTTCCTCGCCGGCTTCCTGCCCGGCTTCCTGCTGATGGCCCTCTTCTCGGGCTACATCGTCTGGTGGAGCCTGCGCCATCCCGAGCGTGTGCCCGCGGCCGGTGAACGCCTGAGCCTGCGCGAGAAGATCCGCCGCTCGGGCAGCCTCATCCCCTGCGCGCTGCTCATCCTCTTCATCGTCTGGGTGCTCATCGCCGGATGGGCCACGGCCACCGAATGCGCGGCTTATGGCGTGCTGGGTTCACTCGCCATCGCCGCCACCGGCCGCATGCTCACCTGGAAGAACTTCTGGGAGGGCCTGATGAGCGCCACGCGCGTGAGCTGCATGATCATGTTCATCCTCGCCGGCGCGGCCTTCCTCACCAAGACGATGGCCTTCACCGGCATCCCGCGCGAGCTGGCCGACTGGGTCAACGCGATGAACCTCTCGCCGTATGCGCTGATCGCCGTGCTGACGCTGGTGTACCTCGTGCTGGGCACGGCGCTGGACGGCATCTCGATGATCGTGCTTACCAGCGCCGTGGTGCTGCCGATGATCCAGAAGGCCGGTTTCGACCTCGTCTGGTTCGGCATCTTCATCGTGCTCTTGGTCGAGATCGCTGAGGTCACGCCGCCGGTGGGCTTCAACCTCTTCGTGCTGCAGAACATGACCGGCAAGGACAGCAACACCATCGCCCGCGCGGCCCTGCCCTTCTTCGGCTGCCTGGTGCTGTGCATCGCGCTGATCACGGTCTTCCCGCAGATCGTCACCTGGCTGCCCGACGTGGTGATGGGCAAGAGCAAGTGATGGCTGCGGGGCCGTCAGCGCGCCTTCACCGCGTGCAGCTTCAGCGGTTCGATCGAGAAGGTGAAGCTCATCTTGTCCAGCGGCTTGTGGCAGGCCAGGCATTCGGCCTGGTTGACGCCGGCGCGCATCTTCTTCTCGGGCGTGAAGACGGCGTAGTTCCAGTTCTCGTTGCGCAGCATCTCCGGGATGTCGTTGCCCCAGCCGGCTTCACGGCCCATGATGGCGTAAGCCAGGAAGCGGTCTTTGACGTAGAAGCCGTCGGCCCCGGTGATGGGTTTCTTGTCGTCGCCGAGCTTGGCCGCGTGCTGCTCGAGCACCAGCACCGAGCCCTCGGGCAGGCTGCGGCCTTCGCGCGCGGCGGCCAGCGCCACCTGGTTGGCGTAGAGGTAGCGCACCTGGTTGATGTCGGCGCGGTTGACCGTCTGGTACATCGTGAAGTTGGCCGGGTAGCCTTCGGGCAGCGTGGCCGAGGTCTTCACCAGGCCGGGCAGGAAGTCGGACTTGGCGCTGGCCACACCGGCACCCGGCAGCGACGAAAAATACGCCGCCACGTTGGGGATGTCCTCGGGCGCCAGCTGTGCGGCGATGGCGCCCATCACGGCGTTCTTGCGCGTGCCGGCTTTCAATGCCCGCAGCTGCGCTTCAATGTAGCCCGCCTTCTGGCCGGCAAGATTCGGAATGGCGTCACCCACACTGACACCGTTGGCGCCGTGGCAGGCGGCGCAGACGGCGGTGGCGCGGGCGCGGCCGGCTTCGAGGTTGGGGCCGGGCGTCTGCGCCAGGGCCAGGCTGAAGGGCAGGGCCAGGATCACAGGCAGCAGTCGCATCGTGTCGCTCCTCAAGTGGATAACGATGCTACGTATAAAGGGCGGCGGCGGATGCAGCGGCGTTGCAACGAGTCTTCGGAGTCCTCATGAATGCAACTTCCGCACACCGGCGCTGGCAGTTCTGGATCGACCGCGGTGGCACCTTCACCGACATCGTCGGCCGCACGCCCGAGGGTGAGCTGCAGACGCTGAAGCTGCTCAGCGAAAACCCTGAGCAGTACCGCGACGCGGCCGTCGAAGGCATACGCCGCCTGCTGGGCTTGCAACACGGCGAGCCGATCACCCCGGCGCTTGTGGACTGCGTGAAGATGGGCACCACGGTGGCCACCAACGCGCTGCTTGAGCGCAAGGGCGAGCGCACGCTGCTCATCACCACTGCCGGTTTTCGCGATGCGCTGCGCATCGCGTACCAGAACCGGCCGCGCCTGTTCGACCGCCACATCGTGCTGCCCGAGCTGTTGTACGAACGCGTGGTCGAAGCCCAGGAGCGGGTCAGTGCCACGGGCGAGGTGTTGCAGGCACTGGACCTGGCGCAGCTGCGAGGCGGGCTGCAAGCCGCGCGCGACGCCGGACTTGCCAGCTGCGCCATCGTCTTCATGCATGGCTGGCGCTTCACGCAACACGAGCGCGCGGCCGCCGCGCTGGCGCGCGAGCTCGGCTTCACGCAGGTCAGCGTCTCGCACGAGGTCAGCCCGCTGATGAAGTTCGTGTCGCGTGGCGACACCACCGTCGTCGACGCTTACCTGTCACCCATTCTGCGGCGTTATGTCGAGCAGGTGGAACGGCAGATGCCGGGCGTGCGCCTCTTCTTCATGCAAAGCAGCGGCGGCCTGACCGAAGCGCACCACTTCCAGGGCAAGGACGCCATCCTCAGCGGTCCGGCGGGTGGCATCGTCGGCATGGTGCGCACCGCGCTGGCGGGTGGCCACGGCAGGGTGATCGGCTTCGACATGGGCGGCACCAGCACCGACGTGAGCCACTACGCCGGCGAGTTCGAGCGTGCCTTCGAAACGCAGGTCGCGGGCGTGCGCATGCGCGCGCCGATGATGAGCATCCATACCGTGGCCGCGGGCGGCGGCTCGCTCTTGCAGTTCGACGGCGCGCGCTTGCGCGTCGGGCCGCAGAGCGCCGGCGCCAACCCTGGCCCGGCGAGTTACCGCCGCGGCGGGCCGTTGGCCACGACGGACGCCAACGTCATGCTTGGCAAGATCGTGCCCGCCTACTTCCCAAAGGTCTTCGGCCGCGGCGCCGACGAAGCGCTGGACCGCGACGTCGTCGTCGAGAAGTTCGGCGCCATGGCTAACGACGTAAGTGAGCGCAGTGGCCGCGACACCAGCGCCGAACAGCTCGCGGCCGGTTTCCTGCGCATCGCCGTGCAGAACATGGCCAACGCCATCAAGCGCATCTCGGTCGCGCGCGGCTACGACGTCACCGGCTACACGCTGCAATGTTTCGGCGGCGCGGGTGGCCAGCATGCCTGCCTGGTGGCCGACGCGCTGGGGATGACGCGCGTCTTCGTGCACCCGCTGGCGGGCGTGCTCTCGGCCTACGGCATGGGGCTGGCCGACCAGATCGCCATGCGCGAAGCCTCGCTGGAAATGCCGCTCGATGAAGCTGGCCTGGCTGCTGCCGTGGCCAAGCTGGCGACGCTGGGTGACGCCGCACGTGACGAGGTCGCTGCGCAAGGCTTTGCCGCCGACGCCGTCACGCTGCGCCGACATGTGCACGTGCGCTACCAGGGCACCGACACCGCACTCGTGGTGGCGCTGGCCGATCTGGCCGACCTGGCTGACATCCGCGCCGAGTTCGAAGCCGGCTACCGCCGGCGTTTCGCCTTTCTCATGCCGGGGCGCGACCTGGTCATCGAAGCGGTGGCTGTCGAGGCCGTGGGTGCAGGCGAGGTGCACGAGACACACGGCGCCGGCAGCGAGCCGGCGACGTTTCACGCCAAGCCGCAAACCATCGTGCCGATGTACTGCGACGCCGAGCCGTCGAGCGCCGCTGCAGCGGGTGACGGTGTGACGAGCGGCTGGCGCGACGCCGGCCTGTTCGTGCGCGAAGCGCTTCAAGCCGGCGCGTTGATCGATGGCCCCGCGGTTGTCGCCGAGAAGAACGCGACGACGGTGGTCGAGCCCGGCTGGCAGGCGCGGCTGACGGCCGCCGGCCCGATCGAGCTGCAGCGCGTGGCGGCACGCCGCAGCGAGCACGCCATCGGCACGCATGCCGACCCGGTGATGCTGGAGGTCTTCAACAACCTCTTCATGAACATCGCCGAGCAGATGGGCCTGCGGCTGCAGAACACCGCCTACTCGGTGAACATCAAGGAGCGGCTGGACTTCTCCTGCGCGCTCTTCAGCGCGATGGGCGAGCTGATCGCCAATGCGCCGCACATGCCGGTGCATCTGGGCTCGATGAGCGAATCGATCAAGACCGTGATCGCGCGCAACCCGCAGATGCTGCCGGGCGATGTGTACGTGCTGAACGACCCCTACCACGGCGGCACGCACCTGCCCGACGTGACGGTGGTGACGCCGGTGTATTTGCAGGGCGACAAGCCCGCATTCTTCGTTGCCAGCCGGGGCCACCATGCCGACATCGGCGGCACTACCCCCGGTTCGATGCCACCGTTCTCGACGACCATTGCCGAAGAAGGCGTGCTCTTCGATAACTTTCTACTGGTGCGTGCCGGCCAGCTGCGGGAAGTCGAGCTGAATGAGCAGCTGCGCAGCGGGGCCTACCCGGCGCGCAACCCGCAGCAGACCATCGCCGACCTGCGTGCACAGATCGCCGCCAACCAGAAGGGCGTGGACGAGCTGACGGCGATGGTGCAGCAGTTCGGCAGCGCCACCGTCGCCGCCTACATGCAGCACGTGCAGGACAACGCCGAAGAGTCGGTGCGGCGCGTCATCACGGCCTTGAAGGACGGTGCCTTCGAGCTGCCGCTGGACAACGGCGCGCACATAACGGTCAAGGTCAGCGTGGACGCCGCAGCGCGCGAAGCCACTATCGACTTCAGCGGCACGAGCGCACAGCTGCCCAACAACTTCAACGCCCCGAAGGCCGTGACCATGGCCGCCGTGCTCTACGTCTTTCGCACGCTGGTCGACGACGACATCCCGCTCAACGCCGGCTGCCTCAAGCCGCTGCACATCATCGTGCCCGCGGGTTGCATGCTCAACCCGGATCCGCCGGCGGCGGTGGTGGCGGGCAACGTCGAGACCAGCACCTGCGTCACCAACGCGCTCTACGGTGCGCTGGGCGTGATGGCCGCGGGCCAATGCACGATGAACAACTTCACCTTCGGCAACGAACGGCACCAGTACTACGAGACGATCTCGGGTGGCAGCGGCGCCGGCCCGGGCTTCCACGGCACGAGCGTGGTGCAGACGCACATGACCAACTCGCGTCTGACCGACCCCGAAATTCTCGAGTTCCGTTTCCCCGTTCATCTTGAGAGTTATGCCTTGCGCCACGGCTCGGGTGGTGCGGGGCAGTGGCGTGGTGGCGACGGCGGCGTGCGCCGTGTGCGCTTCCTCGAGGCGATGACGGCTTCCATCCTCTCCAACGGCCGCACGCGGGGCGCCTTCGGCATGGCCGGTGGTGGCGCCGGCGCGCCGGGCATCAACCGCATCGAGCGGATGGATGGAAGCCGCGAGACGCTGGCGCACATCGGCTCGGCCGAGATGGCGCCGGGCGATGTGTTTGTGATCGAGACGCCGGGGGGCGGGGGCTACGGCGCGGCTTGAGTGGGTGGCGAGCGCGGCGCCAGCAACGCGCACAGCGTCCAGCACAACCACGCCGTCCACAGCGTGTGGCTGGCGTAGTGCGCGCCGCGCGCCATCTGGCCCCAGCCGAAGGCGATGCCCGCGGTCACCACGGCGGCCAACCAGAGGCGTGCGGCGCGTGGGTAGTCGCGGCGCAGCATGAAGTAGCCGCTGAGGAAAGCAAATGCGGCGGTGGCGTGGCCGGAAGGGAAGCAGTGGCCAGGGCCGCCGTCGGGCACGCCGAAGCGCCAGTGCGACGCATGCTCGGCCAGGCCGCCGAATTCGCGCAGGTCCCAGGGGCAGCTGGCGGGGCTCAACTGCTTCAGGCCGGGCACCAGCAACAGGCACAGCAGCGTGACGCCGACCCAGCGCCAGCGCTCGCCCTGGCTCAGCCGCGGCGACCAGGGGCGCCACAGGTTGACGAGCAGGGCGGCGAGCGTGGCCCAGCCGAGCAGCCGGCCACCTTCGTGCAGCAGCGTGCTCGTAAGCCAATGGTCACGCAGTGCGAAGCCCTGCGCACTACCGTAGAGGCGGATCAGCCAAAGGTCGCCGCCGCTGCCGTCCCACACCAGCAGCAACACCAGCGCGGTGGCGCTGACCGTGGCGTCGTGCCAGGCCCGCCGCCGCATGCTCATGGGAGTACCTTCGCGCCGAAGCGCTCCGGTATTCGCCTCGGGAACGGCCCTGCGGCTCACGGCTTGCCTGCCGGCACCACCGTCGTCGCCTGGCGGCAGCCCGCGCCGAGGTCCCATTCCGGCTCGTACAGGCCAGTGCGCACGTCGAGCAGCGCCAGCAGCGTATGGAACAGGTGGTCGTGCGCGGCTGGCTGCGTGGCGCGCTGCTTCAGACATTCAAGGTTCAGCCCACTGGCTGCGGCAAAACCATCGGACAGCCACATCAGCATCGGCACCTTTTTCTGTACATCGGGCGCGATGGCGTAGGGAATGCCGTGCAGGTAGAGGTTGTTTTCGCCTAGCGATTCGCCGTGGTCGCTGACGTAGACCAGGGCCGCATCGACACCGCTTTGCTCTCGCAGCTTGGCCAGCAGCTGCGCCAGCACATGGTCGGTGTAGAGCAGCGTGTTGTCGTAGGCGTTGACGATCTCTTCGCGGCTGCAACGGCGCAGGTCGTCGTGCTGGCAGCTCGGCTGGAAGCGCGCGAACGCCGGCGGGTAGCGCCTGAAGTAACTCGGGCCGTGGCTGCCCAGCTGGTGCAGCACCAGCAGCTGCGTGCCGGCGTCAGGCAGCGCCCGCGCCAGCGCGCGCTCGACGCCCGACATCAGCCCTTCGTCGAGACAGCGCCCGGCGGCGCACGGGCCTGCAGGTGCGGCATCGATCAGCGTGCTCGTGGGCAGGCCTTCGCACACACCTTTGCAGCCCGACTGGTTGTCGAGCCAGCTCACCGCCACGCCGGCGCGCGCCAGCACGTGCAAGAGCGACTGGCTGCCGCGGATGCGCGCTTCGTCGTAGTCGCGCCGGCCCACCGGCGCGAACATGCACGGCAGCGAGACCTCGGTGTTGGTGCCACAGCTGGTGACGTCCTGGAAGCTGATGAGCGGCGCCGCCGCCAGCTCGGGCGTCGTGGCGCGGGCATAACCGTTCAGCCCCCAGTTCGCGGCGCGCGCGGTCTCGCCGACCACCAGCACCAGCAGCCGCGGTTTGTGTTGCGTCGCCCAGCCGGGGCCGGGTGCGGCGTCTTCGCCGATCGGCTTGCGCGGCCCGGCCTGCGCGCGCAGGTCGGTGGTGGCCACGTTCAGGCCCGACCAGATGAAGTTCGCCGGCGTGATGAGGTAGCGCATCTCCTTGTGGTTGCGCATCAACGAGGCCAGCGGCTGGTAGATGGCCCACATGGAGCCGACGAGCAGCAGTGCCATCAGCGCGATGAACGCCAGCCGCAGCCCCAGCGCGCGCGGCCAGGGCTGGCGCCGCAGCTGCGCGCGCCACAACACCAGGAGCGGCAGCGCGCCGAACAGCAGCAGGTTGGGCAGCATGGCCCAGCTGAAGAGCTCGATCGCTTCCTGCACGTCAGTGCGCAGCGTGTTGCGCAACATCGAAGGGTCGAGGTAGGCGCCGAGGTAGGTGGTGAAGTGGCCGGCGATGGCCGTGGCCACGATCAGCAGCGCCAGCAGCGGCTTGGTGGTGTGGCGGTTGCACCAGGGTGCCAGCAAGAGCGCATGGGCCGCGACCAGGCCCGTGCCCAGCGCCAGCGCGAAGCCCCAGCTTGAAGCCTCGGCCAGCTCGCGCCCGGCCAGCGCTGCCTTGAAGAAGGGCCGGTTCACCACCAGCACCCAGAACAGGCAGCACAGGCACAGCAGCCACTCGACGGAAACGCTGAAGGTGAAGGGCGCGCGGCGCGGCGGGTCGCTGAACATCGGGCGGCATTAGACACTGTAGGCACGTCGCCCACCGACATCTGGCACCATGTAAGAGGTGGCGCATGCCGCCGACTGATGCGTTGTTACTGATAAGGAACCACACCATGACACACAAGCTGGTTTTGTCTTCCGCCGTGGCTTCGGCCATGGCGCTGGGTCTGTTGGGCGGCACCGTCGCCTCGGCCCAGGAAAAGAGCAAGGAGCGCTGCTACGGCGTGGCCAAGGCGGGGCAGAACGATTGCGGCAACCTGTCGGGTTCGCACTCTTGCGCCGGCCAGTCCAAGGCCGACAACGCGCCGAGTGAATGGAAGTACGTGCCTACCGGCACCTGCAAGGCCATCAAGGGCATGAGCGAAACGGAAGCCAAGGTGGCGGCGGTCAAGAAGTAAGCCGGTGCCAATGGACGTGGTGCCGACGCTGCGCCACGCCGGCATCGGGCTGCGTCAGCCGCACTACGAAGCGGTGCTGCTTGCGCCGCCGCCGCTGGCCTTCGTGGAAGTGCACTCCGAGAATTTCTTCGGCGAAGGCGGCGCGGCGCTGCAGCTGCTGCAAGCGGCGCGCGCGCACTACGCCGTCAGCCTGCATGGCGTGGGCTTGGGCCTGGGCTCGGCTGTGGGGCTGGACCCCTGGCACCTGGAACGGCTGGCGTTGCTCGTGGCGCGCATCGAGCCGGTGCGCGTCAGCGACCATGCCTGCTTTGCGCGTGCGCCACGCGCGTTGGGTGCCGCGCCGGTGCATGGCGCCGACCTGCTGCCCATCGCCTTCACCGACGCTTCACTGCAGATCATGCTGCGGCACGTGCAACAGGTACAGGAGCGGCTGAGGCGCCCGCTCTTGGTGGAGAACCTCGCGTCCTACCTGCAATGGGCCGATGACACGCTGGCCGAGCCCGACTTCTTCAACGAACTCGTGCGGCGCAGCGGCTGCGCAGTGCTGCTGGACGTCAACAACCTTGTGGTCAACGCGCTCAACGCGGGCGCCGACCCGGTAGCGGCGCCGTGCCGCTGGATCGACCGCATCGTCCCCGGCAGCGTCGGCGAGATCCACCTCGCCGGCTACGACGACACCGGCACGCTGGTCATCGACGACCACGGCAGCTGCGTGCATGCGCCGGTGTGGCAGGTCTACGCGCACGCGCTGCAACGCTTGGGCGCGCGGCCGACGTTGGTGGAGTGGGACACCGATGTGCCCGCACTTGACGTGTTATGTGGCGAAGCGGCCAAGGCCGAGCGCCTGCTCGGGGCGTTGGCGTGACGGACCCAGGCCTGGCCATCGAAGCGCAACGCCAGCAGCTGCTGCTGCGCGCGTTGTGGCGCGACGAGGCGCCAGCCGCGCTGGCGCCTTGGCTGCGACAAGACGACGCAGCCGCCACGCACCGCCTTCGGGCCTACCAGGCGAATGCTGGTGCCATCGCCGAGCGCGCCTTGGCCGCGGCCTACCCGACGCTGCAGCAGCTGCTGGGTGAGCCCTCATTTTCAGCGTTAGCCGTGGCCTTGTGGCATGCCCGTCCGCCCGAGCGCGGCGACCTCGCCTGCTGGGGCGCGGCGTTGCCTGAATTCATCGAGGCCGCGGTGTCGCTGGCGAGCGAGCCCTACCTCGCCGACGTGGCGCGGCTCGAATGGGCCGTGCATCTGGCACACACGGCGGCCGATGCGTCGGCGCAGGCCAGCGGCATCGAAGCGCTGGCCGACGCCGACCCGCAAGCCATCACGCTCGCGCTGCGGCCGGGCACCGTGCTGGTGTCGTCGCGATTCCCCATCGTCAGCATCTGGCTGGCACATCGCAGTGATGAAGCCGAGCGCTTTGCGCCGGCGCGCGAGGCGCTGATGCGCGCCGTCGGTGAACATGCGCTGGTGTGGCGCGACGGCCTGGTGCCGCGCGTCGCCGCCATCGGCGGCGAAGACGCGCGCTTCGTCGCCGCGCTGTTGCACGGCGCCTCACTGGCCACGGCCTTGCACGATGCCGGCCCCGACTTCGTTTTCGAGACCTGGTTCATCGCGGCCTTGCGCCACGGCTGGATCACGGCCCTGGCCGAGCCCTGGGCTATCGTGGGCAACCCCTGACTTCCAAGCCACCATGACCCTTCAACGCCGCCAGATCCTGAGCTTCGCCGCACTCGCCCCGCTGTTGCCGGCGCAGGCCCAAGCGCAAACCGAAGCCTGGGTCCGCACCGTGCGCGCCGCACAAGGCCAGACCGTCTATTTCAACGCCTGGGCCGGCAGCGAGCGCATCAACGCCTACCTGCAATGGGCCGCGGCCGAGGTGCAACGCCAGTTCGGCATCAAGCTCGAACACGTGAAGTTGGCCGACACGGCCGAGGCCGTGAAGCGCGTGCGCGCCGAAAAGGCCGCGGGTCGTACCGAGGGGTCGGTCGACATGGTGTGGATCAACGGCGAGAACTTCCTGGCGATGAAGCGCGAGGCCCTGCTGCACGGCCCTTTCGCCGAAAGCCTGCCGAGTTTTGCCGCGGTCGACGTGCTCGGCAAACCGACCACGCGCATCGACTTCTCCGAGCCGGTGGAAGGTTTCGAAGCCGCCTGGGGCATGGCGCAACTCACCTTCTACGCCGAGCCCGCGCGCGTGGGTGTGCCGCCGCAGAACGTGACGGAGCTGCTCGACTGGGCGAAGAAGAACCCGGGCCGTTTCACCTACCCCAAGCCGCCGCAGTTCCACGGCACGACCTTCGTCAAGCAGGTGCTGGTGGAATCGAGCCCCGACCGCGCAGCGCTGTACAAGCCCTACAGCGCTGACGCGTTCGAGCGCCAGGTGCCGGCGCTGTGGGCCTACCTCGACCAGCTGCACCCGCAGCTGTGGCGGGGTGGCAAGCAGTTCCCGCCCAGCACCACGGTGATGCGCCAGATGCTGGCCGACGGTGAACTCTTCATTGCGCTAACGTTCAACCCGAACGAAGTCGCCAACCAGATCGTGGCCAAGACGCTGCCCGCCACGGTGCAGAGCTTTCAGTTCAAGGGCGGCACGCTGGGCAACACGCATTTCCTGGCGATACCCTTCAACGCGCGTGCGAAAGACGGCGCGCAGGTGGTCATCAACTTCCTGCAGTCCGCGCCGGCGCAGGCGCGCAAGGCCGACATCCGCCACTGGGGCGACCCGACCGTGCTGGCGCTGGAAAAGCTGTCTGCTGAGCAGCGCGCCGCCTTCATCGATGCCGGCAGCGTGCCCGGCGCCGTGCGCCAGCCGCAGCCGGTGATCCCCGAGCCGCACGGCAGCTGGGTCGACCCGCTCGAGGCCGCCTGGCTGCGGCGCTATGGCGTGTGAACCGCGGCGCGGCTAACGTGCAAGAAGAGCGTGCCTGAAGCCGCCGCGTCGGTGCGCCTTGGGCGCACGCTGGCGCAGCTGCTGGTCATCGCGCTGTTCGTGGCACCGCTGGCGCTGGCGCTGCCCTGGGCCTTGATCGACGGTGCCTCGGCGACGGGCTGGCGGGCCTTGTTCGACGACCCGCAAACCCCCGGCGCGCTGCGCGCCACGCTCTTCAGCGCCGTGGCCAGCACGGCGTTGGCGCTGGGCCTGACGTTGCTCGTCGTCACGCAGCTGCATGGCGGGAGCTGGTGGCCGCGGCTGGCCGGCGTGCTGAGCCCGATGCTGGCCGTGCCGCACGCGGCGTTCGCCATCGGGCTGGCCTGGTTGATCGCGCCTGCCGGCTGGCTGGCGCGGGCGCTGGCGCCGCTGGCCGGCTGGAGCGCGCCGCCGCCGTGGCAGACGGTGAACGACCCGCAGGCGCTGGCGCTGGTGACTGTCCTGGTGCTGAAGGAAACACCCTTCCTGGTATGGAACGTGGTGGCGCTGTTGTCGCGTCCCGAGTCGGCGCTGGTCCTCAGGCGCGAGCAGGCCGTGGCCCGCAGCCTGGGCTATACACCGCAGGCGCTGTGGTGGCGCGTCACCTGGTTGTTATGGCTGCCGCGCCTGGCCTGGCCTTTGATGGCCGTGCTGGCCTATGGGCTGACCGTCGTCGACCTCGCGCTCATCATCGGCCCGGGCTCACCGCCCACGCTGGCGGTGCTGGCCTGGCAAGGGCTGGCCGATGGCAACGTGGCCCGCAACGCGCAAGGTGCGGCGACGGCGCTGGCGCTGGCGCTGCTGCTGGGCATGCTGGTGCTGGGCACGGCGCTGGCCTGGCGCAGGGTGCAGCCGCTGTGGCGCTTGCGCGCGACCCGCGGCGACCGTGGTGCCACGCTCGCGCAGGCCGGCCCGGCCTGGCGTGGTGTGGCAGGCCTGGGCGCCGTGGCCGCGGTCTACGTGCTTGTGTTGTTAGCACTGGCAGTACTTTCGGCCGCGGGTGTGTGGACCTTCCCCGCGCTGTGGCCGCCGCAGCCCAGCTCCGACGCCTGGCTGCAGGTGCATGCCAGCAGCGGCACGGTGGTCTTCACCGCGCTGCTGGCGCTGGCCGCGGCCGCCATCTCGGTGCTGCTGGCGGTGGCCTGGCTCGAAGCCGACCCGGCGCGCTGGGACGCACGCGCCGCGCCCGTCGTGCTGCTGCCCCTGGTGCTGCCGCAGCTGCTCTTGATGGTCGGTCTGTACCACGCCGCGCTGCTGGTGCAACTCGATGGCACGTGGCTGGGCCTGCTGTGGGTGCATGTGCTGGTGGTGCTGCCTTACGTCTTCACCGCGCTCGCGCCGGCCTGGCGCAGTTTTGATGTGCGCTATGAGTGGACGGCGCTGGCACTGGGCCGCCGCCGCTGGCACTACTGGTGGCGCGTGAAATGGCCGATGCTGGCGGCACCGCTGGCTTCGGCGCTGGCCATCGGTTTTGCCGTCAGCGTGGCGCAGTACCTGGCCACGCAATTCATCGGCGCCGGGCGCCACGCCACGCTCACCACCGAAGCGGTGACGCTGGCCTCGGGCGGCCAGCGCAACCTGGCCGCGGCCTTCGCGCTGCTGCAGGCCGTGCTGCCGCTGCTGGCCTTCGGCGCCGCCCACGTTGTGGCCAGCCGGCTGCAGCGCGCCCGCACAATGCCCGGCTGAGGAAGACCCCATGCCCCCAAGCGACATCGAGATCGCGCGCCAGGCGCGCCTGCAACGCATCACCACCCTGGCTCGCGAGAGGCTGGGCATCGCCGAGGAACACCTCGTACCCTACGGCTACTTCAAGGCCAAGCTGGCGCTGCCTTTCATCGACGCGCTGGCGCGGCGCAGCGAGGCCAAGGACGGCAAGCTGATCCTCGTCACCGCCATCAGCCCCACGCCCGCGGGCGAAGGCAAGACCACCACCACCGTCGGCCTGGGCGACGCGCTGAACCACATCGGCAAGAAGGCGGCGATCGCGCTGCGTGAACCGTCGCTCGGCCCGGTGTTCGGCATGAAGGGTGGTGCCACCGGCGGTGGCTACGCGCAGGTGGTGCCCATGGACGACATCAACCTGCACTTCACCGGCGACTTCCAGGCGATTGCGCTGGCGCACAACCTCTTGTCGGCGCTGCTGGACAACCACATCCACCACGGCAATGCGCTGGACATCGATGTGAGACGCATCGTCTGGAAGCGCGTGATCGACATGAACGACCGCGCGCTGCGCGACATCACGGTCGGCCTCGGCGGGCCGGCCAATGGCTTTCCGCGGCAGGACGGCTTCGACATCGTCGTGGCCTCGGAAGTGATGGCCATCCTGTGCCTGGCCACCTCGCTGCGCGACTTGAAGCAGCGCCTGGGCGACATCGTCGTGGCCGAGACGCGTTCGCGCAAGCCGGTGACGGCGCGCGAGCTGAAGGCGCACGGCGCGATGGCCGTGCTGCTGCGCGACGCGCTCTCACCCAACCTCGTGCAGACGCTGGAGCACACGCCGGCCTTCCTGCACGGCGGGCCGTTCGCCAACATCGCGCATGGCTGCAACTCGGTGCTGGCCACGCGCACCGCCTTGAAGCTGGCCGACTACGTCGTCACCGAGGCCGGCTTCGGTGCCGACCTCGGCGCCGAAAAGTTCATCGACATCAAGTGCCGCAAGGCGGGGCTGAAACCAGCCGCGGCCGTGGTCGTGGCCACCGTGCGCGCGCTCAAGTTCCACGGCGGCGTGGAGCTCGCGCAGCTGATGCGCGAGGACCTGCCGGCGCTGCAGCGCGGCATGGCGAACTTGCAGCGCCACCTGCACAACCTGCATGAGGTCTTCGGCCTGCCCTGCGTCGTGGCCATCAACCATTTCGACAGCGACACCGAGGCCGAACATGAGCTGCTGCGCCAGCATGTCGGCGCTTGGGGCATCAAGGTGCACACGGTGCGGCATTGGGCCCAGGGCGGGCGCGGCGCGGTCGATCTCGCGCATGAGGTCGTGCGTTTATGTGACGTGCCCTCAGCCAGCGCCACGCAGCGTTTCGCCTACGCGGATGCCGACCCGTTGTGGGAGAAAGTGCGCAAACTCGCCACCCTCACTTACGGCGCCAGCGCGGTGGCTGCCAGCGCTGCGGTGCGCGCGCAGATTCAGCAGTTGCAGGACAGCGGCTGGGGCCACCTGCCGGTGTGCGTGGCCAAGACGCCGTACAGCTTCTCCAGCGACGCCAGCCTGCGCGGTGCACCGAGTGGCCACGTGCTCGACATCCGCGAAGTGCGCCTGGCCGCGGGTGCCGGCTTCATCATCATGATCTGCGGCGATGTCATGACCATGCCGGGGCTGCCGAAGGTGCCTGCGGCCGAGCGCATGGACCTGGACGATGAGGGGCACATCGTCGGGTTGTCGTAGTCGGCGCCTCTTCTGATCGAGCGGGCCGAGGTCGACGGGCGACCGGCTCCGCTCATGTCCTCCGGCCGAGCTGCGCTCGGCCTCCCCCTAATACTTCGCTCCCGCCTCATCACCGCAGCGCCAACACTTCAAACGTTAGCCAATGCGCACCACCACTCGTCCCCGAACACGCCCGGCCATCAGGTCTTCGGCACGCGCCATGGCCAACGCCAGCGGCACTTCATCGATCATCGATTCGAGCAGGCCCGGGTCGAGGTCGCGCGCCAGCCGCGACCAGGCTTCTTCGCGCCGCGGCAACGGGCACATCACGCTGTCGACACCGGCGAGCGTGACGCCGCGCAGGATGAAGGGCATGACCGTGCCCGGCAGGTCGAGACCTTGCGCCAGGCCGCAAGCGGCGACGGCACCGCCGTAGCGCGTCTGCGCCAGCGCGTTCACCAACGTGTGGCTGCCGACGGCGTCGACCACCGCGGCCCAGCGCTCTTTCTGCAAGGGCTTGCCGGCGGCCGCGAGCTCGGCGCGGTCGATGATGCCGGCCGCACCCAGCCGCTGCAGGTAAGGCGCTTCGGCCGCCTTGCCGGTGGCGGCGATGCCGCGATGCCCCAGCCGCGCCAGCAGCGCGATGGCGACGCTGCCCACACCTCCGGTCGCGCCCGTCACCAGCACCTCGCCGTCGCCGGCCTTGAGACCGTGCCTCTCCAGCGCCAGCACGCACAGCATGGCGGTGTAGCCGG
>JANLYV010000277.1:0-4354 GCA_031365825.1 Rubrivivax sp.
CACATGTTATTGGGCCACTCCGACAGGGGGACCACCGAGATCTACACCCATGTCGCGCGCGAGCGGCTCAAGGCGCTGCACGCCAAGCATCACCCGCGTGGTTGATCCTGCGCCTGCAGGGCCACGAGCTCGGCCTCATCGAAACCGGCGCGACGGCGTGCCTCCACATTGAACGGACCGCGCAATCGCGGTGCCTGGTAGCGCTGCGCCAGTTCGGCGTAGGTTGCCGCCGGGTCCAGAGCGCGCGCTGCACAAAGCACGCGGTACCAGTGGTTGCCGATGGCGACATGGCCGACTTCGTCGCGCAGGATGATGTCGAGGATCTCGCCCGCGCGGTGGTCACCCGCGCCGACGAGCTTGGCCTTGATTGGCGGCGCCGCATCCAGCCCACGCGCCTCAAGAGTTCGTGGCACCAGCGCAAGACGGGCGAGCAGGTCGCCCCTGGTTTTCTCGGCCATCTCCCACAGCGCGTTGTGCGCCGGGAATGCGCCGTAGTCGTAACCCATGCCGCGCAGGTGGTCGCGCAAGAGCTCGAAGTGGTAGGCCTCCTCTTGCGCCACGCCTGCCCATTGCCGGTAGAACTCATCGGGCAAACCGGCAAAGCGCCACACCACATCGGCGGCCAGGTCGATGGCATTGAGTTCGATGTGGCACAGCGCGTGGATCAGCGCAGCGCGGCCTTCGGTCGTGCGCATCGAGCGCTGCTTGAGTTGGGTGTGCGGGACGAGCTGTGGCCAGGCAGGGCGAGCCGGGATTCCCGCCGGGCACCCGAAGTCTCGAGCCGCATCGACACGGGCCTGCAGCTGCAGCGCGCGAGCTGCAGCTGCCTTCCTGTCAGCCTCGGTGGTGAGGACCACCGCAAGCGCGGCGGCACGAAGGGAATCCATACGATGACTATCGCAGAAGCCTGCCGCAGGCCTGGCCAGGGCCGCAACACCGAGCCCGATAATTCAGGCCCGCAGGTGATGCCAGACGAGCACACGCGGGTTCCATTCCATGATCGACACCCCGACGACGTTTTCCATCATCACCACGTGCAAAGGGCGGCTCGCCCATCTGCGCCAGTCGCTGCCGCTGATGGTCGGACAGCGTGGCGGCTGCGAAGTCATCGTCGTCGACTACGACTGCCCTGAAGGCACCGCGTCGTGGGTTCGATCGAACCACGCACAAACGCGCGTTGTGGAAGTGGCCGAGGCGCCGACGTTCAACCCTTCGAAGGCGCGCAACCGGGGTGCGGCCTTGGCGCGCGGCAATTGGCTGGTGTTCGTGGATGCCGACATTCTGCTGTCGCCAGGTTTCATCGAGCGATTCGTCGGCCGGCTCAGCCCCGGGCATTTCTATCGCCCGCGACCCGCGGTACCCGACATGCACGGCATGTTCATCTGTTCGCGCAGCAACTTTCTCGAAGTCGGCGGCTACGACGAGGCGATTCAGGGCTGGGGCGGCGAAGACCCCGACATCTACCATCGCTTGCGCGAGTTTTTCGCCCGCCGCTGCGTCTGGTTCCCGGGCGACTGGCTCGGCTTTATTGAACACTCGGACGACGAGCGCGTGCGCTTCGCGGCGCTGGCCGACAAGGCGCTCAGCCATCGGGTGAACACGCTGTACCGCACGGTGAAGTACGACCTGTTCAAGCTTTCCGGCGTGCCGCACATTGCGCTGGCGATGCGCGAACAGCTGCATGCGAGAGTCCGGCACGTGGTGCTGGACGCCGTGTCCACGGGGATCGCGCAATGCAGCTTCAATGTCGACGTGTCGACCTTGCCGGGCATCACCTTGCCGCGCGACTGCAGCCTGAGCCGGACACTGCGCTACGAATTTCGCGCGCCGACCGCCGAGCCCACAAGCACGCCGCCGGACCAGGCTTTGCCAATGCCAATGCCGATGTCGATGTCGATGTCGATGCCGGCGCCGGACGTGCCTGTGCAGCGTGCCTCCGTAGCCCGCGCGGTCGGCTCGCCGATGGACGAATTCCGCTTCCTCAGACGCGAGCCGCTGAGCCTTGGGCCGACGCTGTTTGCCATGGTCAGGAACGAGACCTACCTGCTGCCGCACTTCCTGGCGCATTACCGTCAACTGGGCGTCGAGAATTTCGTCTTCTACGACGATCACTCCAGCGACGGCTCGGTCGAACTGCTGATGCAGCAGCCGTCCTGTTCGATCATCACCTCGGACCGCAGCTTCCGGCAGGAGATGCCCGATGGCAGGAGCTTCACGCTGTACGCCAGGCGCCACGTGCCCGAGAGCCTGGGCGCACGGCGGTGGGTGCTGACGGTGGACGCTGACGAGTTCCTGGTGCTGCCGCCCACCCTTCCCACGCTGCGCCAGCTGTTCGCGCATCTGGATGAGCGAGGACACCGCTGTGTGTTGGCGAGCATGGTCGACTTTTACCCGCAACGGCTGGCGCACAGGAACTACGGCCACGCGTTGTCGCCGTTCGACGGCAGCCGCCACTTCGACGTGGATCGGACCTTCGCCCGATCACTTCGAACGCCGCGACCGGCGTCACGCTTCAGAGGCGTACGCGCACGCCTGCTGGCGATGCTGAAGGAGCGTCACCCGGGGCTTCACGGGCATCTTGTGGACGGGCGGAACTACACCCCGGCATCACTGTGGAAGGTGCCGCTGATCAAGACCGGGTGCGGTGTCACGCTGGAGAGCGTGCACGAGGTCAACGTGCAGCCACCTTTCGACATCGAGCTGGCGCTGGCGCACTTCAAGTTCGGCCCCGACCTGGATGGCAGGATCGCTGACGCGTTGATCAGCCGAAGCTACTTCAGATCGTCGCAGGAGTATGAATTTCTGAAGGTGGCCATCGACGTTCTTGCCACCGAATCGCTGGTCTATCCGGGCAGCATGGAGTACTTGGGCCCGCAGAGTCTTGAAGCTGCCGGGTTCGTATTTGTCAGCGACCGCAGCGATGTCGACATGCCGGCGCCCTAGTGTCGTGAGTTGGATACGCACTACTGGAACTGCGAAAGCATGCGCGTCAGCGCCATCGTGAACGGTTGCTGCATGGCCGGCAGCGTCACCAGCATGCCCAGCAGCCCCACGCCCAGTGTGATGGGGAAGCCGACGGCAAAGACGTTGATCTGCGGCGCCACGCGCGAGATCACGCCGAGCACCAGGTTGACCAGCATCAGCATGGCCACCAGAGGTAGCGCCAGCCACAGGCCGGTGCGAAAGATCTCCATGCCCCACAGCTGCGGCTGCGCCGCGCGCAGGAAGGCAAACGGTTCCGGTCCGACGGGGAAGGTGGTGAAGCTTTGCACCAGCGCGGCGATGATCATCAGGTGGCCGTTCATCACGATGAAGAGCCAGGCCACCATGGTGCCGAAAAAGCGGCTGGTGGCGGTGGCGGTGCCGGCACTCATCGGGTCGAAGAAGGCGGCGAAATTCAGGCCCATCTGCAAGCCGATGACTTCGCCCGCGAATTCGATCGCCGCGAAGACCACGCGCACCGCGAAGCCCAGCGACATACCGATCAACACCTGCTGCACGATGAGCAGCACGGCCAGCGGCGAATCGAGCGCCACCGCGCCGGCTTCGGGCAGGCTGGGCTGCGCGGCCAAGGCGATGAAGGCGGCAAGGGCCACGCGCACGCGCATCGGCACCGTGCGCGTGCCCAGCACGGGCAGTGCGCTGAACAGCGCCAGCGCGCGCAGGAAAGGCCACAGGATGGGCGTGAACCAGCCCATCAACTGGGCTTCGCTGATGCTGATCATGGCGCCGGCTCCAGCCCCAAGCTCAGCGGCGCTGTCAGCTCACCACGCCGGGTAGCGACTTGAGCGTGCGCTGGATGTATTCGACCAGCGTGGCCAGCATCCACGGCCCGGCAATCACCAGCACCAGCACCGCGGCCACGATCTTGGGCACGAAGGACAGGGTGCTCTCGTTGATCTGCGTCGCCGCCTGGAAGATGCTCACCAGCAGGCCGACGACCAGCACCACGAGCAGCAGCGGCGCCGACACCATCAGCAGCATGTACAGGCCTTGCTGGCCGGCGGTGAAGACTTGTTGCGCGTCCATGGGGTCGGGTCCGGGTGCCTAACTGGCAAAGCTGGCGGCAAGCGAGCCGAGCAGCAGGTTCCAGCCATCGGCCAGCACGAACAGCATCAGCTTGAAGGGCAGGGCGATCAGCACCGGCGACAGCATCATCATGCCCAGGCTCATCAACACGCTGGCGACGATCATGTCGATGATCAGGAACGGGATGAAGATCAGGAAGCCGATCTGGAACGCGCTCTTCAGCTCGCTCGTCACGAAGGCCGGCACCAGCACCTTGAACGGCACATCGGCCATCTTGATGGAGCGATCGATCTTCGCGAGCTTCGAGAAAAGCATCAGGTCGGCC
>JANLYV010000281.1:0-12207 GCA_031365825.1 Rubrivivax sp.
GTGCGGTCGAAGATGACGCCGATGGTGCGAAAGGTCGAGCCGTTGCCGATGCCGCTGGCGGCGAACAGCAGCACGAACAGGACCATGAAGACCAGGAAGTACTGCTCCGGCGTGGCCGAGCGATAGGCCAGCAGCATCACGTAGCCCACCGCGGCCGAGGCCAACACCATCACCGCTGAAATGATCTGGGTCACGATGGAGCCGCCGACCTTGTCGGCTATCCAGCCGCCCAGCGGCCGGATCAGCGCACCGACGAAGGGGCCGATCCAGGCATAGGTCAGTGCCGAAGGCGCGTTCGGGTTCTTCAGCGAGTGCTGGATGACGCCTGCCGCATCGGCCAAGTGGCTGATGCCGAAGATGACCGTGATCGCCAGCGGCAACGCCATCGAGAAGCCGATGAACGAACCGAAGGTCACGATGTACAGCAAGGTCATCGCCCAGGTGTGCTTGTTGCGAAAGATCTCGAACTGCTTGGCGATGTTCTCCTTCATCGTGCCGAAGGCCGTGAGCTTCATCACCAGCAGCGTGCTGGCGATGATCAGCGGCAGCGCCAGCCACATGTTGAGCAGGCCCAGGCCGCTGGGTGCGGGCAGGTACAGATAGAGGCCGATGCCGGCCGGCACAAACGACAGCGTGTACAGCCAGACGATCTTCATGAACGCGCTGAGCGTGCCGCCGGTGTTGGGCGAAACGGTCTTCAGGTTGTTCATGCCGAACCAGCACAGCGCGGCCAACGGCACCAGCGACAGCAGCCAGGCGAAGCCGGCGTTCTGGATGAAGGTCGGCGTGCCGGCCGTGATCTTGCCGAAGATCCAGCCGCTGTCTTTCGCAAGCGTCATCGGCTCGCCGCCGTAGGTGCCAAACAGCCCGACCGTCATCACCAGCGGAATGATGATCTGCATGCTGGTCACGCCGAAGTTGCCCAGCCCCGCGTTCAGGCCCAGCGCCGTGCCCTGCAGGCGCTTCGGGAAAAAAGTGCTGATGTTCGACATCGAGCTGGCGAAGTTGCCGCCGCCCACGCCACACCACAGCGCCATCAGCTGGAACGCCCACAGCGGCCAGTCCTTGTGCTGCAACACGATGCCGGTGCCCAGCGCTGGCGCCAGCAACATCGCAGTGGTCAGGAAGATGGTGTTGCGCCCGCCGGCAAGGCGGATCAGAAAAGCCGCGGGAATGCGCATGGTTGCGCCGGCCAGGCCGGCGATGGCGGTCAGTGTGAACAGCTCGGCCTGCGTGAACGGGAAGCCCAGGTTCAGCATCTGCACCGTGATGATTCCCCACATGCCCCAAACCGCGAAGCCGCAGAGCAGGCTAGGCACTGAGATCCACAGGTTGCGGTAGGCGATCTTCTTGCCGGTGGCTTTCCAGAACGCGTCGTCCTCGGGGCGCCAATCCGCGATATCCGCGCCGCTTGTGGACGGCCTGCCTGGGGCTGCACCCGATTTGACTGTGGTGGTGTTCATTGCCTTCTCTTTCGAATCAATTCCGCTCAGCCCGCCAGGCTGAATGCCCGGGCGTTTGCGCCCATCAGCTCGGTCTTGCGCACTTCGGTCCAGTACATCCAGATCAGCGAGACCCAGACCACGCCGTACATCAACATGAAGGCGCTCGAGCGGATGCCGGTGAAGTCCATCAGCACGCCGAACAGGATCGGCAACACGAAGCCGCCGAGGCCGCCGGCCAGGCCGACGATGCCGCTGATGGCACCGATGTGGGTCGGGTAGTCGTCGGCGATGTACTTGAACACCGAGGCTTTGCCGAAGGCCCAGGCCACGCCAAGGATGAACATCAGGCCGGTGAAGGCATAGACGTTGAGGCCGATGTGGAAGGTCTTGACGCCGTTGACGGTGAGGATGCTGAAGTCGGTTTGCGGGTAGCTCAGCAGGAACAGGCAGATCCAGCTCACCCACATCACCCACCAGGTGATGCTGTGGGCGCCGTACTTGTCCGCGAGCCAGCCGCCGAACGCGCGCAGCACGCCGCCGGGCAACGAAAAACATGCCGCCAGCAATGCGGCCCAGCGAATGTCCAGGCCGTACTCGCCGATGTAGTACTGCACCATCCACAACGACAGCGCCACGTAGCCGCCGAACACGATGCTGTAGTACTGGCAGTACTTCAGCACCTTCGGATCCTTCAGCGCCCTGAGTTGCTCGCGAAAGGTGACCGTGTTGGGCACCCGGTGCGATGGGTCGCTGGCGCTGAACATCCAGAACAGCAGCACGGCGCCGAGCATCACGGCGGCATAGACCTGCGGCACCAACGTCCAGCCGAAAGCCACGACCAGCGCCGGAGCGATGAACTTGTTCACCGCCGCGCCCGAGTTGCCAGCCCCGTACACACCCATCGCGAAGCCTTGGCGCTTCTTCGGGAACCAGCGTGCGACATACGGCGTGCCGACCGAGAACGACCCGCCGGCCAGGCCGACGAACAGGCCGATCACCAGGAAGTGCCAGTACGCGGTGGCGTAGGCCATCAGCCAGACGGCGGGCACCGTGACCGCCATCAGCAGCGTCATGACGACGCGGCCACCGTAGCGGTCGGTCCAGATGCCGAGCGGCACGCGGATCAACGAGCCGGTGAGCACGGGCATCGCAGTCAGCAGCCCGAACTCGGTGGCATTGAGATTGAGCGCCTTCTTGATCGGTATGCCGATCACGCCGAACATCATCCAGACCATGAAGCAGACGGTGAAGGCCAGCGTGCTGACGATCAGCACCGACAGTGCCTGGCGGCTGCGCGGCGCGTCAGGCGCCAGGCTCGGGCTGTGATCGTCGGTGGCGGCGGCCATGCATCACTCCTTTTCAGCGGACGTCACTGCCCGCGTTCTTGTTCTGGATACAAGTACCGTGCGTGCCACGGCGCGCCATGCAAGGCCGATTTCATCGGCCCGGCAGACTTGACGGCGGCAGTATCGAGGGGTGAAGCGTGGTGCTGTTTGCGCGAGATCAAGGCACGCGCCACACGTGGTGCGGTTGGGTGCGTCGTGGTGCGCCGCAGGCTTGATGCGGGCTCGGACTCAACGACAGCACAACTCCGTTCGGGCTGAGCTTGTCGAAGCCTGCCCTTCGACAAGCTCAGGGCGAACGGAGATCCACACTCACTCGGCCAGCCGCGCCGTGATCGCGTCCATGCGCGCCATCACTTCGGGTGTCAGCTGGTCGATCAAGGCCAGCGCGCCCAGGTTGGCTTGCAGCTGCGACAGCTTCGAAGCCCCGGTGATCACCGTGCTGACATGCGGGTTCCTGGCCACCCAGGCGATGGCCAGCTGCGCCAGCGAACCACCGAGCTCGGCCGCGATCGGTTCGAGCTGCGCCACCGCGGCGTTCTTCGCGGCATCGGTCAGCCCCTCGCGGAACGAGGCCATGCTGGGCAGCGCCCCGCGGCTGCCATCGGGCACGCCGCCACGGTACTTGCCCGTTAGCAAGCCCGATGCCAGCGGGCTCCACGTCGTCAGCCCGAGGCCGATGTCCTGATAGAGCGGCGCGTACTCCTGCTCCACGCGCTTGCGGTGAAAGAGGTGGTACTGCGGCTGCTCCATCACCGGCTTGTGCAGATGGTGGCGCTCGGCGATGCCCCAGGCGGTGGCAATGTCGGCCGCGCTCCACTCGCTCGTGCCCCAGTACTGCGCTTTGCCCTGGCCGATGATGTCGCTCATCGCGCGCACCGTCTCTTCGATGGGCGTGTGTGGGTCGCTGCGGTGGCAGTAGATGAGGTCGATGAAGTCCAGCCCGAGACGCTTCAGGCTGCCGTCCACGGCCTGCATCAGGTACTTGCGGTTGAGCGTGTCCTTGCGGTTGACGGCGTCGCCCGCGCGGTCCAGCCCCCAGAAGTATTTGCTGGAGACGACATAGTTCAAGCGCGGCCAGGCCAACTGCTTCAGCGCCGCACCCATCACCTCTTCGCTGCGGCCACCGGCATAGACCTCGGCGTTGTCGAAGAAGTTGACGCCGGCGTCAAACGCCGCCGCCATCATCTCCACCGCGGCGCCGGCATCGACCTGGTTGTGGTAGGTCACCCAGGAGCCCAGGGACAGGGTGCTGACGCGCAGGCCGGAGCGGCCGAGACGGCGGTATTGCATGGTGGGGGTTGCCTCGATGGTGGGGCGTTAGGGTAGCGCAGCCTCGATGCCGGCGCTGAAGGCCTCTTCAAACGTTGAATAGCCGGCCAGGTCGGCATGCGCAAAACGCAATCTCCCGCGCATCGCGCGCAGTGCCGCACGCGAGGCCATCGCGTGCTGGCCCGGCAGCGGCAGCGCCATGGCGTGGCCCCAACGCATGAGCTCGATGCGTTGCACGCGCCGGCCGATGTCGGGGTGGGTCGGCCGCAGATCGTCCATCACCTGCTGCGCCCAGGTCTCCCACGGTGCTTCGAGCAAGCTGCGGCGCTGCGACATCGGCAGTGCGTGGTAAGCCGTGAGCACCGTCGCGCCGGCCACCACGCGCAGGCTTTGATGCATTGCGTCGACATAGCCCAGGCCGGCGCTGCCGTAGATGACGTTGTCCCATGAAGGCGGTGCGCCGCGGCGTTCGAGCAAGGGCGCATCGAGCAGCAGGTTGGCCACGAGCCAGGGCGCGTGCTGCGTCTTCGCGGCGGCGTCGATCAAGGCCGCGAGCTGGTTGTCGACGATGCGTGCGGCGACGTGCAGCGGCACGGCCATCACCACCGTCTGCGCCGTCCAAGCCTCCACCGTCTGCGCCGTTTCATCGAAGGCCAGCACCTGCACATCGTGCCGGCCCACGCTGACGCGAAAGACCGTGCGCGCACCATGCACGCGGTCTTGCATCGGCGCGAGCAGGCGCTGCACCAGCCAGGCATTGCCCTCGGGCCAGGTGAAGACCGCGTCGCGCTCGGCTTCGTCGTCGCCTGGCGGATGAAAACCATGGCGGCTGGCGAAGTAGTGCACGCCGGCCCAGGCCGAGACGGTGTGCATGCCGGCGCCGTAGTCGTCGCGGCAGCAGTAGTCCAGGTACCACCGCAGCTTGGTGTCATCCAGGCCCTGGGCCTGCAACCAGGCCGCAAAGGTGAGCTGGTCCAGCGCGGCCTGCTCCGGGCCGAAGGCCGCACGATGCGCCGGCAACGCGAACGCAGGCTTGCCATGCTGCGGCTTGCTAACGTCCCTGATACGCATGGCCAGTTGCTGGTATTGCGTCAGCGTGCGTGAGCCCGGCTCGGCCGGTGGCAGAAGCCCCTCGACCCAGGCGCCGTCGATGAACAAGCGCTCCTGTGGGCTGTGGCACAGGTGGCGCTCGTCGGCCATGGTGCGGCCCAGGTGCTGGCGCAAGAGGCCGATCTGATGCAGCCAGTCGGACAACTCATGTGCCATCGGCCCCGGCAGCGGCAGCGGCAGGTAGTGCGCGCCGAGCGGACAAGCCATGCCGCCGATGCGATGGCCGCGGCTGTTGCCGCCGGCTTGGTCTTCGAGTTCAAGCAGGTGCACATCCGACACACCGCGCTGCATGAAGCCACGCGTGGCGGCCAGGCCGGCAATGCCGCCGCCGACGATCAACACCTGCGCGCGACGCTGGCGCGATGGCGCAGGCCAGCTCTTGGCGTCGCGCAGCTGGTGGCCGCGCGCCGCGCTGGCACCCACCCACCCGCCTTGCAGCGGCGCCAGCTCTTGCGGCCTGCATGCCGCCAGGGACGCGGCCGCCGCAGCACCCAGCAGCGCACGCCGCCTCACTCGTGGATGCGGCCCCATTCGGCCTCGAAGGTGTGCACCAGCACCTGGTTCGACAGGCGATTCGGCTCAGTCGGCACACGTGCCATGTCGGGCGGGAACTGCAGCATCGCCGGCATGCCCTCGCTGGTGAGGAAGCGCAGCCCCGCTGGCAGTTGCGTGGGCAGTCGATACGGCCGCCGGTGCGCCAGCACGAAGCCCCATTCGCCGAAGCTGGGCACATGCACGTGGTAAGGCGTGGTCACCAGGCCCACCGCTTCGAGCGTGGTCACCACGGTCCAGAAACTCTTGCGCGCCACCAGCGGCGAGGTGGTCTGCACGGCGGCAAAACCATCGGCGGCAAGGTGCGCGTCCAGCAGTTGATAAAAGCTCGTGGTGTAGAGCTTGCCCAGGCTGAAGTTGCTGGGGTCGGGGAAGTCGACGACGATGACGTCGAACATCGCCGGGTTGGCCTGCAGCCATGCGAAGGCGTCGGCGTTGACGATGCGCAGCTTGGGTGAGCGCAGCGCGTCCTGGTTCAACGCGACGAGCATAGGCATGTCACGAAAGAGCCGCGTCATGTGCGGGTCGAGTTCGACCAGCGTCACCTCTTGCACCGACGCATGCTTGAGCACTTCACGCACCGCCATGCCGTCACCACCGCCCAGCACCAGCACGCGCCGCGGCGCGCCATGCGCGGCCATGGCCGGGTGCACCAGGGCTTCGTGGTAACGGTATTCGTCACGTGAATGGAATTGCAGGTTGCCGTTGAGGAAGAGGCGCACGCCGCCGGCGCCGGCGGTGACGACCACGCGCTGGTAGTCGCTGCTCTCGCGCACGATGAGCTTGTCGCCGTAGAACGCATCCTCGGCCCAGGTGCTGATGTGCTCCGAAAAAACCATCACGCCGGCGAGCAAGGCGGCCGCGGCCGCGCAGGCGAAGGCATGCACGCGCGGCGCCGGCAGTTCGGCGAAGAACAGCCACAACGCCCAGGCCGCCACCGCCACGTTCATCAAGCCGAAGAAGACACCGGTGCGCACCAGGCCGAGGTGCGGCACGAAAAAGAGCGGGAAGGCCAATGCCACCACCAGCGCGCCGAGGTAGTCGAAGGTGAGCACCTGCGACACCAGTTGCGACAACGCATAACGCGCCTGAAAGCGGCGCTTCAGGATGCGCATCACCAGCGGAATCTCCAGCCCGACGAGCACACCGATGACCAGCACCATGGCATACAGCGCGACGCGAAACGGCGCGCTGTGCCCGGGCGGTAGCGTGGCGTGTCCGATGAAGAGCAGCGCCGGCATGAGCCCGCCGAGCACACCCACCAGCAGCTCGATGCGCAGGAATTGCGCCACGAGTTGTGTGGTGAGGTGGCGGCTGGCGTACGAGCCCAGGCCCATCGCAAAGAGGTAGGTGCCGATGACGGTGGAGAACTGCAGCACCGAGTCGCCCAGCAGCCAGCTCGCCAGCGCGCCAGCCGCCAGCTCGTACACCAGCCCGCAGGCGGCGATGACGAAGACCGACACCAACAGCACCAGCTCGGCCGGCTCGACCTGGCGCTTGGTCGCTATGGGCTGGGCCGTTTCGGGGGCAGGCATGGGCGGCGAGCGTAGCGCAGTGTCATGGCCTCGCCACGCCCGGCTGGGCCGCAGGTGCTCCAGTTCATTCGCACCCGTCCGATATAGCTACGGCGGGCGGACGCGTTGGCGGCCGTGCCGTGTCATCCACGGAGGCACCCACCTTGAAGCTGCTGTCGAACCTGAAGATTGGCACCCGGCTGGCGCTGGCATTCGGCGTGGCCATCGCATTGCTCGTGGCCGTGTGCGGCTTTGGCGCGCTGACGGCAGAGCAATTGGCACGTGACCTGGAAACCACGGCCAGCGTCGACATCGCGCAGACGCGCGCGGCCTTCGACATGCAGCAGCGTGCCGGCGTGATCTCGCGCGCCAGCCGCGACCTCTTGCTGGTGGACAGCGCCGGCCAGATCAAGCGTCAGCGCGAGGCCGTGAAGAAGGCGCTGGCCGAGAGCGACGAGGCCCTGGCCCGCGTGACGCTGGCACGCGCCCAGCTCGGCGGCGACACGCTGCTGAAGGCGGTGACCGAGAGCAAGCTGGCCTTCGCCCAAGCCGTCGACAAATTTCTGGTGACGCAGGAAGCCGGCAACCCCGACGACGCGCGCACCGCGCTGCTGATCGAGCTGCGCCCAGTACAGACCAAGTACGAGACCGCACTGGAAGCCCTGACGCAGGCACTGAAGACCCAGACCGAAGAGCGCGCCGCCGCCGGCAAGGCATCCGCCCAACAGGCCACCACCGGCATGTTGGCGCTGGGCCTCATCGGCGTGTTGCTCGCAGTGGCGGGCGCCATCCTCATCTCGCGCTCGATCACCACGCCGCTGGCCAGCGCCATCGCCGTGGCGCATCGCATCAAGGACGGCGACCTGTCGCAACGCATTGAAAGTCACAGCGGCGACGAGATCGGTGACCTGCTGCGGTCGATGGCTGCGATGCAGCAGCACTTGATGAGCGTGATCAACGACGTGTTGCATTCGGCACGCGACGTGGCCATCAGCTCCGACGAGCTCGCGCAGGGCAACACCGAACTCTCGCAGCGGACCGAGCGCGCCGCCGGCAACCTGCAGCAGACCTCGGTGGCGATGGAGCAGATCTCGGCCAACGTCGCCGGCAGCAGCGCCAAGACGCGTGAAGCCAACCATGTCGCCACCAAGGCGCGCGACGCGGTGGTGGACGGTGGCGCCACAGTCGACAAGCTCGTCGAGACGATGACGCGCATCGCCAGTTCAAGCGCGCGCATCAAGGACATCATCGCCGTCATCGACGGCATCGCCTTCCAGACCAACATCCTCGCGCTGAACGCCGCCGTCGAAGCCGCGCGCGCCGGCGAACAGGGCCGAGGCTTCGCCGTGGTGGCGACCGAAGTACGCTCGCTTGCGGCTCGTGCCAGCGCTGCGGCGCGCGAGATCAAGACCTTGATCGACGACTCGGCCGAGCGCGTCACCGATGGCACCGAGACCGTGGCCGAAGTCGGCAAACGCATTCGCGGCATCGTGCAGGAAGTGCTCGGCGTGCGCAGCCTCATCGAAGAGATCTCGCTTGCCAGTCATGAGCAGGAAAGTGGCCTCGGCGCGGTCAACGCCAGCGTGAACGATTTGGACCAAAGCACACAACAGAACGCTGCCCTGGTTGAAGAAATCGCGGCCACGGCCGAATCCCTCAAGGCCAATGCGCAGCGACTGGTGTCGACGGTGGAGTTCTTCCGCCTGCCCGACGCCCAGGCCGCCCGCGCGTAGCGCAGTACCAAGCGCTTTCATCCACCACCGGGGGCCCACATGTCGAACCGTCTTCACCGCCTGTCTGCATGGGCCGCGCTGCTGCTGTCGCTGAGCCTGGCCGCACCTGCCGTCATGGCGCAGGCTCAGGCCGTGCCGAAAATCCTGAAGAAGGTGCCACCCGACTTTCCGCGCTCGGCCCTGCTCAAAGGTATCGACAAAGGCGTGCTCAAGGCGCGCCTGACGGTCGACGGCCAAGGCGTGCCGACCGAGGTGACCATCACCGATACGCAGCCGGCGAAGGCCAGGGTGCTGAACGAGTCGGTGGTCGAGGCCTTGAACGCCTGGCGCTTCGAGGGCGCGGGCAAGCCTGCGACCTTCGAGCTGCAGATCGTGCTCACCTCGGACTGATACCGACCAGCTTTCGGCGATATAGGAACTCCGTTCGGGCTGAGCCTGTCGAAGCCCTCCCTCCCTCCCTTCGACAAGCTCAGGGCGAGCGGTGGTTCCTCATCGATGGACCGCGAATCCGTATGAGTCGCGCCGCTAGCCGTGAATGGCGGCCGAGACGATGAGCCCGATGGCGATGCACATGGCGCCGACCACGATCGCCAGCGCGAGGTTCCTCTTCTCGATGATCTCGGCCCACAGGTCGTAGGGCGTGAGCTTGTCGATGATGACGAAGCACAACCAGAAGACGGCCACGCCGATCAGGGCGTAGACGAGCGAGCCGAAAAACACGGCCGGTTTGAGCCAATCGAGTCCCAACATGGTTTCTCTCCTTCTGTGTTGATCAGCAGCGGCGGCGCTACTTGTGCCCGCCGCCGCTGGAATAACCACCGTACGAGCCGCCGGTGCTGCGGCTGCCGCTTGAGCCGCGGTTGTTCAGGCACTGCTGGTATTCGGCACTGTCGGCGCCGAAGCTGGCGCGCATGTCGTCGCAGCGGTTGTCGCTGCAACTGCCCAGCACCGAGGCGACGATGATGAAGAGCACGACGCCGATGACGATGTAGCGCACGAGGTTGCCGCCCGAACCCGGCATGGCCGACAGTGGCGCCACATCGCGCTGCAGCGCGGCCGCGGCATCGCTGGCCAGTCCGAAAGCCTTGGCCACGGTGTCCGCAGGCAGCATCTCGCCTTCGGACCAGGTGACTTCGGACGCGCTCTCTTCGCGGCTCAGGCGTTTGCGTGCGGCCGCGCCGCCACCGTGGAAGTCGTTCACGACGGCGCGCTCGTCGCGCTGCACGCGCCAGTAGAACTCGCCCAGCACCCAGCTCACTTTGGCGGTGTAGTGATAACGCTCAAGGTACGTAGCGCCGTTCCACGTCGCCTGCGTGCCGCGGCGTTGTGGCGCGCCGGTGACGGGCCGCGCCCAGCTCCAGCCGTCTTCGGCATCGACGAGGAAGGTGAATCCCGCGCTGGCGTGGTACAGCAAGTACTCGCGCCAGTAGGTGTACTCCTCGTCAGCGCCGGGTTCGGGCAGCTCGCAACGTTCGAGGTAGCCCACCACCTGCCACTCCACTGATGGACCACCAAGCGCCAGCTTGCCGCGGCTGCCCAGCGGAATCTGCGGCTCTAACCCGCCCTCGCCGGCGTTGTTCTGTGCGAAGTGGGCGAGCTCGGCGCCGGCGCCTTGGCTGATGTCGACCACCGCCTTGCACTGCGCGCAGGCGATGGACATCGTCGTCGCCAGCGTCGGCACCAGCGCCGCGCCGCAGCTCGGGCATGCGATGCTGCGCGACGCCAGCGTCTTCTCGCCGACTTCGCGCAGGCCTTGCAGCGCCAGCTCCGACAAGGCGACCGCGCGGCCGATGGACCATTGCAGCAGCCCTGGCTTTTGTGCATCGAGCGTGGCGACTTCGCCTTGCGCGTTGCGCAGGTCGACCACCAGGAATTCGCCTTCGAGCTGCGGCGGCACGGGCAGCTCGCCCTGTGCTGCCAAGAGCCGCGCCCGCTGCACCGAAGCCACGTCCCAGGCGCGACCGTCGATCACACGGTGCTCACCGGCGTGCAGCTCTTCAAGCGCTGGCGCGTCGGCCGGCGCCGGTGCATCGAAGGCGACGACGTAGGTGCCGTTGTCTTCACTCAGCCAGCCGCTGCGCTGGCCGCCTGCGGCGGAGTCAAACAGCGCGTGCCACTCGTTCCAGGTGCCGCCTTCGTAGGCGTACTGCAAGCGCCCCACCAACGTGAAAGCCACGCCCTGGTGGCGGCCGCTGGCGCCGAGTTGCAGTGGCGAATGGTCGTCGAAGAGTTCGGCGCTAACGCCGATGCGACGCAGACTTTCGCCGTCGCGCAAGAGCGTGCTGCGGCAGAAGCTGCAGACGGCGCTGGCCGAAGCCGCCGAGGCAAACTCGACCGGCGCGCCGCAGTTCGGGCAGGCCGCGCGGTAGGCGCGCTGCGGGGTGCTGGCCACGTCGGGCTAGCCCGCGATCAGACGAGCTTTTTCAGCAGTTCGGCCTTCTTCGCGGCGAACTCGTCTTCGCTCAGGATGCCCTTGCCTTTGAGCTCGGCCAGCTTCTCCAGTGTGGCCATCACGTCTTCGGGTTTGACGCCAACCACTTGCGCCGCGGCCACAGCGGCCGCAGGTGCACCTTGCAAGCCGTGTTGCAGCTGCTGCGCCATCACCTGCCCGAGTGCCACGCCAGCACCCAGGCCCATCGCATCACCGACCACGCCGCCGCCGGCCGCCCCTTCGGCGAACTTCGGGATCGCCTGCGCCGTCTGGTACTGCATGAACTTGCCCATGTCGCCGCCGACCATGCCCATGCCGATCTTCTGGTCGAGGACCTTCTGCAGTTCCTCAGGCAGGCTGACGTTCTGCACCGTCACCGATTCGAGCGCCAGGCCGAGCTTGCCGAACTCGTCGGCCGCGGCGGCCTTGAGCTGCACCGCAAACTCGATCTGGTTCGACGCCAGGTCCAGGAACGGGATGCCGCTTTGCGCCACCGCGTCGGAGATCTGCTGCAGCATCAGCCCACGCAACTGGCCGTCGAGCTCGTCGGCCGTGTAGCGCTCGCGCGGGCCCGAGATGCTGGTGTGGAAGTGCTTGGCGTCGGCCACTCGGTAGGCGTAGTTCCCGAAGGCGCGCAGGCGCACCGCGCCGAAGTCCTTGTCGCGGATGGTCACAGGCTGCGTCGTGCCCCAGCGCCGGTCCAGTTGTTGGCGCGTGCTGAAGAAGTAGACGTCGCTCTTGAACGGGCTCTGGAACAGCTTGTCCCAGTTCTTCAAATAGGTCAGCACCGGCAGCGTCTGCGTCGTC
>JANLYV010000321.1:0-2023 GCA_031365825.1 Rubrivivax sp.
TGATTCGCCGGGGCCGTCGGGTACTGCGCTGCGGCCGAACAGCAGGCTGGCCGGGTTGCGCTCGGTCGATTCGCTGAAGCGCCGCAGCGACGCGGACAGCACTTCCAGCTCGCCCATCAGACGTTGCAGCTCAGGTGCCGTGTCGGCCGTCAGGCGTTTCACATCCACACCCAGCGCCGTCAAGGTCTGGGCCGCCTGCGCACTGGCCAGGGCTGCCTCGTTGCCCATCTTCTCAACCGCATCGGCGCCGCGCCCCACACGCACGATGACCGAGCCCAGCTGCGCCGTGGCGCGGGCGCTGTGCTCTGCAGTACGGGCGGCGTTGCTGATGGCCGCGTCCAGCGTGCTGGTGCGTGCCGCGATGGTGCGTGACACGGTGGCCATGTCGGCCAGTGCGCTGGCCACGGCGGCTCGGTTCGGTTCGCTTAGCAGGGCGTCCAGCGCGGTCGACGTGCGCTCCACCTTGCCTAGCACCGTCATGATCACGTTTTCAAGCCGTGCGGTGAGCGACGCCTTGCTGCGGATCAGTGGCATCTCGCCCGCGCTGCCGGCCACCAGCGGCGCCGAGCCGCGCGCGCCGCCGGCAAGCTCGACGTAGGCAATGCCGGTCAGGCCTTGTGTCTTCAACACCGCCAGTGTGTCCACCGTGATGGGTGTGCCGTGCTCGATGGCCAGCGTTAGCAGCACGCGTTCCGGGTTCTTGGGGTCGAGGCGGATGCTGCGCACCTGGCCGACCTCAACGCCGTTGAATTTGACCGGCGCGTTCACACTCAAGCCGGACACGGACTCTTCCATGATCGACAGGTAGAGATCGACCTTCGTCTTCGTCGAGCCCCCCGCCGCCAACCACAGCACACCGGCGACCAGCGCTGCGCCCAATACCAGCACAAAGGCGCCGACCAGGGTGTAGTTCACCTTGTTTTCGATACGGCCTCCTTGGCGTGGGCCTGAACAGGTGTGCGCAGGAGCTCACCCTGTGCTTTCGCCGCACGCGCGCGCGGGCCGGTGAAGTAGGGCTTCACGCTGGCCGCGTCGGACCGCGCCAGCTCGGCCATCGAGCCCAGGCCCCGCACCTGCCCGACGGCCAGCACGGCCACGCGGTCGGCCACCCGCCATAGCGTGTCGAGATCGTGCGTGACCATCACGATGCTCAGGCCGAACAAGCCGCGCAATTCGAGCACCAGGTCGTCGACCCCGCCCGCGCTGACGGGGTCCAGGCCGGCGGTGGGCTCATCCAGAAAAAGCAGCTCGGGGTCGAGCGCCAGGGCGCGCGCCAGCGATGCGCGCTTGAGCATGCCGCCGCTCAGCTCTGAGGGGAATTGTTCGCCGACTTCGACGGACAAACCTGTCATGTCCAGCTTCCAGGCCGCGATCTCGTCAATCAGCTCGTTTGACAACGTGGTGTGTTCGCGCAGTGGCAGACCGATGTTCTGCTTCACCGTCAGTGCGCCGAACAAACCACCATGCTGGAAGACCACGCCCCAGCGTCGCCGCAGCGCCACGGCCTGCTCGTCGTCGATGCCCTTCAGGTCCACGCCCAGCACCTTGATCGACCCGGCGTCGGGCGTGTGCAGCAAGATCAGCTCGCGCAACAGGGTGGACTTGCCCGATCCGCTGCCGCCGACCAGGGCAAACACCTCCGCACGCTGGACGGTGAAGCTGACGTCGCTGTGCACGACGTGAGCGCCAAACCGGGTGGCCACCTGGTTCACTTCGACGACGGCATCGCTGGCCATTTCAGAGGTCCAGTGCACTGAAGATCACCGAGAACAGCGCATCGGCCACGATCACCAGGAAGATCGATTGCACGACGCTGCGGGTGGTCTGACGGCCCACGCTGTCGGCTCCGCCGCGGGTTTGCAAGCCCTGAAAACACCCGATCACCACGATGATCACTGCGAACACCGGCGCCTTGCCGATGCCCACCAAGTAGTCCGTCACGCTGACTGCCTTGACCAGGCGGTCAGCGAATTCTTCAGCACCGACGCCCAGTTGCGAACGGGCCATCAGCATGCCGCCGAAC
>JANLYV010000327.1:0-5505 GCA_031365825.1 Rubrivivax sp.
GTTTCTGGACATCACCGAGGGCGGCCTGCGCGACAGCCCCGTGACGAGCGTGCTGCTGGAAGAAAGCATATTGGGCTGGAAGGAATACGAGCTGGAAGTGATGCGCGACACCGCCGACACGGTGATCATCATTACCGGCATCGAGAACTTCGACCCGATGGGCGTGCATACCGGCGACAGCATCACCGTGGCGCCCGCCCAGACGCTGAGCGACGTGGAGTACCAGCGGCTGCGTGACCAGTCGCTCGCCATCATCCGGGAAATCGGGGTGGCGACGGGCGGCAGCAACATCCAGTTCGCGGTGAACCCCGACAACGGGCGGGTGATCGTGATCGAGATGAACCCGCGCGTGAGCCGCAGCAGCGCCCTGGCGAGCAAGGCCACCGGCTTCCCGATTGCCAAAATTGCGGCACTCCTGGCGGTGGGCTACCACCTCGACGAGCTGCCGAACGACATTACCAAAGTCACGCCCGCCAGCTTCGAGCCGAGCATCGACTACGTGGTGACCAAGATTCCGCGTTTTGCCTTCGAAAAATTTCCCGCAGCCGACCCGCACCTGACGACGCAGATGAAGTCGGTGGGCGAGGTGATGGCCATCGGCCGCACCTTCCAGGAAAGCTTTCAGAAAGCGCTGCGTGGCCTGGAGACCGGTATTGATGGGCTGAGCGAAAGAAGCACCGACCGCGACGAGATCGTGGACGAGATCGGCAACGCCGGCCCTGAGCGCATCCTCTTTGTCGGTGACGCGTTTCGCATCGGCATGTCACTCGACGAAGTCTTCGAAGAGACGGCGATTGACCCCTGGTTCCTGGCGCAGATCGAGCAGATCGTCAGCACCGAGAAGCTGATGGCCGAGCGTGAGCTCGCAAGCCTGTCCAAAGATGAGTTGCGCTACCTCAAGCGAATGGGATTTTCCGACAAACGCATGGCGCATTTGCTGAAGACCGACCAACACGCCGTGCGCAAACTGCGCCACGCGCTCGGCGTGCGGCCCGTCTACAAACGCGTGGACACCTGCGCCGCGGAGTTCGCCACGCAAACGGCCTACCTCTATTCCACCTACGAAGACGAGAACGAAGCCGAGCCCAGCAACCGCAAGAAGATCATGGTGCTGGGCGGCGGCCCGAACCGCATCGGCCAGGGCATTGAGTTCGACTACTGCTGTGTACATGCAGCGTTAGCTTTGCGCGAAGACGGATGGGAAACCATCATGGTCAACTGCAACCCCGAGACCGTCTCGACCGACTACGACACCAGCGACCGCCTTTACTTCGAGCCGGTGACGCTGGAAGACGTGCTTGAGATCGTGGCCACCGAGAAGCCCGCGGGTGTGATCGTGCAGTACGGCGGCCAGACGCCGCTGAAGCTGGCGCTGGACCTTGAAGCCAACGGTGTGCCGATCATCGGCACCTCGCCCGACAGCATCGACATTGCCGAAGACCGCGAGCGTTTCCAGGGCCTGCTGCAAAAGCTCGGCCTGAAGCAGCCGCCCAATCGCACGGCGCGCACCGAAGCGCGCGCGCTCGAGCTTGCGCAAGAGATCGGCTACCCGCTGGTGGTGCGGCCGAGTTACGTGCTTGGCGGCCGGGCGATGGAGATCGTGCACGGCGACAAGGACCTCGAGCGCTACATGCGCGAAGCCGTGCGCGTGAGCGAGGACTCGCCGGTGCTGTTGGACCGGTTCCTCGACGACGCGATCGAAGTCGACGTCGACTGCATCAGCGACGGCCGCGACGTCGTCATCGGCGGCATCATGGAACACGTCGAAGCCGCAGGTATTCATTCGGGCGACTCAGCCTGCTCGCTGCCACCGTACACGCTGCCGGCGGCGCTGCAAGACGAGATGCGGCGCCAGTCCATCGCCATGGCGAAAGCGCTGAAGGTCATCGGCCTGATGAACGTGCAGTTCGCCATCCAGGGCGAGGGCGACAAGGCCGTGGTCTATGTGCTCGAAGTCAATCCACGCGCTTCGCGCACGGTGCCTTTCGTGAGCAAGGCAACAGGCCAGCCGCTGGCCAAGATTGCCGCACGCTGCATGGCCGGGCAGACGCTGGCTTCGCAGACCACGCCCGACGGCGGCCGGCCGCGCGAAGTCGTGCCGCCGTACTTCAGCGTCAAGGAAGCCGTGTTCCCGTTCAACAAGTTCCCCGGTGTCGACCCCATCCTCGGCCCGGAGATGCGCTCCACCGGCGAAGTCATGGGCGTGGGCCGCAGCTTCGGCGAAGCCATGCTGAAGAGCCAGCTCGGTGCCGGCTCGCGCTTGCCGGGCAAAGGCACGGTGGTCGTCACGGTGAAGAACAGCGACAAGCCGCGAGCCGTGGTCGTGGCGCGTGATCTCGTGGCGCTGGGCTACTCGGTGGTGGCCACCAAAGGCACGGCTGCAGCCATCGCGCAGGGCGGCGTGCCGGTGCGTGTGGTGAACAAGGTCAAGGACGGCCGGCCGCACATCGTCGACATGATCAAGGGCGGCGAGATCCAGCTCGTGTTCACCACGGTCGACGAAACGCGTGCGGCGATCGCCGACTCGCGTGTCATCCGCACCGCCGCGTTGGCCAACCGCATCACCTACTACACGACCATGGCCGGCGCCGAGGCTGCGGTCGAGGCGCTGGAACACCAGGACGACCTGGCGGTGTTCTCGCTGCAGGGGTTGCAGGCCGAACTGCACTAGACTTCCCCACACCGCATCCGCCGCACCTCGCCAGCAACTTGGCGGCCCGTGCGGCGGACTCACTTTGAACTGACCCACGACACCTGCCCATGGCTACCATCCCCATCACCGTTCGCGGCGCCGAGTTGCTGAAGGACGAATTGCAGCGGCTCAAGTCGGTCGAACGTCACGCGGTCATCCAGGCCATCTCCGAGGCACGTGCGCAAGGCGACTTGTCCGAGAACGCCGAGTACGAAGCGGCCAAGGACAAACAGGGCTTCATCGAAGGCCGCATTCTCGAAATCGAAGGCAAGCTCGCGGCGGCGCAGATCATCGACCCGGCGCGCGTGGATGCCGATGGCCGGGTGGTCTTTGGCGCCACCGTCGACCTGGAAGACGAAGACAGCGGCGCCAAGGTCACCTACCAGATCGTGGGGGACGATGAGGCCGATTTGAAGCTCGGTTTGATCTCGGTCAGCAGCCCGATCGCGCGTGCGCTGATCGGCAAGGAAACCGGCGACGTGGCTGAAGTGCAGGCGCCTGGCGGCGTGCGCAGCTACGAGATCGTGGAAGTGCGCTACCTCTGACGCGCGGGTCAGCCGCTATGCGGCGGCCTTCTTCTTCAGACTTGTCGTGCGCACCTTGGTGCGCGTGATCTGGCCACCGGCGGTGACGCGCTGGTTGCCGAACACCTTCACCTTCTTCACTGTCGCGCGGTGGTTGCCGCTCTTGGAAAAGCTCACCAGCTTCACCGTGCGCGGACCGGCCATGCGGTCGTCACGTTCCACCTTTTCCTTCGGCGGAATCGGGCGCCACAGCACCAGCAACTTGCCGATGTGCTGGATGGGCGCGGCGCTCAAGCGCTCAGAGAGTTCACCGAGCATGGCTTCACGCGCGGCGCGGTCGTCGGAAAAGACGCGGATCTTGATGAGGCCATGAGCCGTCATCGCGTGGTCGATTTCCTTGACCACGGCATCGGTCAGGCCATCGCCGCCGATCATCACCACCGGGTCCAGGTGATGGGCCAGGGCGCGGTGTTCCTTGCGCTGCGAAGGGATGAGAACGATGCGTGTCATCTGCTTATTATCGACTGCCCATGAAGATCAAATCCAAGAGCAAGAAGCTCAACAAAGCCTGGCTGCATGACCATCTCAACGACCCCTATGTCAAGCTGGCGCTGAAAGAGGGCTATCGCGCACGTGCGGCCTACAAGCTGAAAGAAATCGACGAATTGTTTCGTCTGGTGCGGCCAGGCCAGGTGGTGGTGGATCTCGGTGCGGCGCCTGGCGCGTGGAGCCAATACCTGCGCCGGCGTTTTGCGCCGCGCGCGCTCGGCACGGGCGGCGCAGCGGTGGGCGAGCTCGATGGGGTGATCATCGCGCTGGACGTGCTGCCTTTCGAAGCCGTCGAAGGCGTGCAGTTCATCCAGGGCGACTTTCGCGAAGACAGCGTGCTGGTGCTGCTCGACCAGGCCCTGGCCGGGCGCGCGGTCGACCTGGTGGTGTCGGACATGGCACCCAACCTCTCAGGTATCGAGTCGGCCGACGCGGCGCGGGTGGGGCACCTGGTCGAGCTTGCCGTCGAGTTCGCGTTGTCGCATCTGGTGCCCGATGGTGCGCTGGTGTGCAAAGCCTTCCACGGCAGTGGCTACAGTCAGCTGGCCAAGCTCTTCAAGGACAGCTTCCGCGTCGTCAAGCCCGTCAAGCCCAAAGCATCTCGCGACAAATCGGCGGAAACCTTTCTCGTCGGCATCGGTCCGAAGCGAGCGTGAGTGCCTTGCAGTCGAAGCGGACGGCCGCCAGTTTGGCCGCATTCGCCACGGTTTTCGCGGGCTTTCAAAACATGTCGAAGCACTTGACTGAACTAGAATGAACCCTATATGCCGTGGGTCCCGGCGCGTCATCTCTGGTGCCCCGGCCTCGTGAATCTCAAGAAGGAGCCGCGTGAACAATCAATGGTTCTCCAAAGTCGCTGTCTGGCTGGTGATTGCCCTCGTGCTCTTCACCGTGTTCAAGCAGTTCGACCGTGGGGTGACGGCAGGCAACCAGATCGGTTACTCCGACTTCCTTGACGAAGTGCAAGCTAAACGCATCAAGAGCGTGACGCTGCAGGAAGGCGCTGGCGGCACCGAGATCCAGGCCACCACCACCGACGACCGCCGCCTGCGCGTCAACGCCACCTACCTCGACCGCGGCCTCATCGGCGACCTGCGCAACAGCGGCGTGAAGTTCGACGTCAAGCCGCGCGAAGAGCCGTCGCTCTTGATGAGCATCCTCGTCAGCTGGGGGCCGATGCTGCTCCTGATCGGTGTCTGGATCTACTTCATGCGCCAGATGCAGGGCGGCGGCAAAGGCGGGGCCTTCAGCTTCGGCAAGAGCAAGGCGCGCATGCTCGACGAAGCCAACAACACGACCACCTTTGCTGATGTGGCCGGCTGCGACGAAGCCAAGGAAGAAGTCAAGGAACTGGTCGACTTCCTCAAGGACCCGCAGAAATTCCAGAAGCTCGGCGGCCGCATTCCGCGCGGCGTGCTGCTCGTCGGCCCCCCGGGCACCGGCAAGACCTTGCTCGCCAAGGCCATCGCCGGCGAAGCCAAGGTGCCATTCTTCAGCATCAGCGGTTCTGACTTTGTCGAGATGTTCGTCGGCGTCGGCGCGGCACGTGTGCGCGACATGTTCGAACAGGCGAAGAAGAGCGCGCCCTGCATCATCTTCATCGACGAAATCGACGCCGTGGGCCGCCATCGTGGTGCCGGCCTGGGTGGCGGTAACGACGAACGCGAGCAGACCCTGAACCAGATGCTGGTCGAGATGGACGGCTTCGAGACCAATCTCGGCGTCATCGTCATGGCCGCG
>JANLYV010000349.1:0-7652 GCA_031365825.1 Rubrivivax sp.
CCAGGAACTCGCCGCGCGCGCGCACTTGCGCCAGCAGGCCGTCGCGTTCGATGACACGTTGCACCGCCAGCGCCGCGGCGCAGGCCACCGCATGGCCGGGGTAGGTGTGGCCATGCTGGAAGAAGCCGCTACCTTGACGAATAACGTCGACGATGCGCGCATGCACGAGTACCGCGCCGATGGGCTGGTAGCCCGCGCCCAGGCCTTTGGCGATGACCTCGATGTCGGGCGCCACGCCCTCCTGTTCGCAGGCGTGCAGGCTGCCGGTGCGGCCCATGCCGCACATCACCTCGTCCAGGATCAGGAGCACGTCGTGCCGGTCGCAGATCTCGCGGACGCGCTTGAAGTAGCCCGGCGCCGCCGCCACGGCACCGAGTGTGGCGCCGACCACCGGCTCGGCGATGAACGCCGCCACGTTCGCGGCACCCAGGCGCTGGATCTCGGCGTCGAGCAAGTCGGCCATGAGCATGCCGTAGGCTTCGGCGCTTTCGTCGGCACGGCGGCCGCGGTACTCGAAACATTCGGCTATGTGCGACATCGGCACCAGCAGCGAACTGAACTGCGCACGCCGCCAGCGGTTGCCACCGGCCGAGAGCGCGCCGAGCGTGTTGCCGTGGTAACTCTGCCAGCGCGCAATGATCTGGTTCTTCTGCGGCAGCCCGCGCTCGGCCTGGTATTGCACGGCCATCTTCAGCGCGGCCTCGACGCCTTCGGAGCCGCCGCTGACAAAGTAGGCATGCGATAAACCGGCGGGGCCATGCTGAATGAGGTCATCCGCCAGGGCCTCGGCCGGCGCGCTGGTCATGAACGAGGTGTGGGCATATTCAAGTTGGCCGACTTGTTCGCGCACGGCGGCCACCACCGCCGGGTGGCCGTGCCCGAGGCAGGACACCGCCGCGCCGCCGCTGCCGTCGAGGTAGCGCTTGCCCTGTTGGTCGATGAGGTACGGGCCGTCGCCAGCCACCGCCACGGGATAGGGCTGGCGCAAATGGCGGTGGAAGACATGGCTCATGCGGTGACTCCCGAGGGCAGTGCAAATCCAGCCGGCTAGTATCGACCGGCGGCGCCGTCCCGGCGCGAGCCCTATGTTCGAGGAGCCCTCCATGTACACGTCGAACCTGATGCAAGGCCAGCGAATTCTCGTCACCGGCGGCGGCACGGGCCTGGGCCGCGCGATGGCCGAGCGCTTCCTCGAACTCGGCGCCGAAGTGGCCATCTGCGGCCGCCGCGTGGCGGTGTGTGAAGCCACCGCGGCCGGGTGGCGCGAGCGTTTCCCCGGTCGGCGCATCGACACCTTCGGCGTCGACATCCGCGTGGCGCAGGCGGTCGATCAGATGGTGCAGTCGCTGTTCGACAGCGGTGGCATCAGCGGCCTGGTCAACAACGCCGCGGGCAACTTCATCGCGCCCACCGAGAGCCTGTCGCCGCGCGCGTTCGATGCCATCGCCAACATCGTCTTCCACGGCACCTTCTACGTCACGCAGGCGGTGGGCAAACGCTGGGTCGAGCAGTCGCGCGCGGGGGTATGGCGCGCCGGGCAGCCTTGTCGCAACGTGATGAGCATCATCACCACCTGGGTCGACAACGGCAGCCCTTATGTCGTGCCTTCGGCGATGAGCAAAGCCGGCATCGACGTCATGACCAAGTCGCTGGCGGTCGAGTGGGCACCCCATGGCATCCGGCTCAACGCCGTCGGCCCCGGCGAGATACCTACCGAAGGCATGAGCAAAAGGCTGAACCCTGGCGAAGAGCCCGGCGCGCGCAGCCGCGAACGCAACCCGATGGCGCGGCCGGGCGAGATGCGCGAGCTGGCCAACCTGGCCAGCTTCCTGATGGCGCCGGGCCAGTGCGACTGGCTCACCGGCCAGAGCATCATGATGGACGGCGGCAACGCGCTGGCCAGTGGCGGCAACTTCTACGAGTTGCGTTCGTGGAGCGAAGGCGACTGGCGCGAGGCGCGCGAGCGCATCGAAGCGCAGAACGCGAAGGACAGGGCGTTGCGTTCAGGTTGACGCCACCGCTGGGCCATGGTGGCCATCAAACGCCAGGGCGAAAAAAAGGCGACCTCAGTCGCCTTTTTGTGGCTACGCGCGGCCTCAGCGTGACGGACGCCTGCGCACCAGGGCCAATGCGGCCAAGCCCACGCCCAGCAACGCCAAAGGCGCGGGTTCGGGCACCGGCTGGCCGTCGGCTAAGCGGACGTTGATGACGACGCGGTGCGCCAGGTCAGACGACAGGCCCTGCATGTTGATGTAAATGTTGTTGGCGTCAAAGGTCAACCGGCTGAGGGTGAACCCCGCCAGATTGGTGGCGCCGTCGATGCTCACACCGATGATGGCGTTGATGGCGCTCAGCGCATCGAAATAGTGCATGCCGTTGAATGCCGCGCCGCTGTAGCTCGTGCCGCTGGTCTGCCCGTATTCGATCTGCAAATCGCTGGCATCGACGTAGGCGTTCGAGTTGTACAAAGGCATCGAGCCGGGTGCGAGTTCGACGCCGGCGCCGACCACCACGTTGAAAGGCCCGCCGCAGCACAGGACGTTCTGGTTCGGGAAGTTCGGCTCCACGCCCAGGGTCTGCCCCAACAGGCCGGCATGTGCCAGGCCAGAGAACGCCAGCGAGCAGGCCAGCGCCGCAGCGGACTGGCAGATTCTTGTCAATGACCGGTTCATGTTGATTCCTTCGGCTGTAAGGCTCAACGTCAAATCGACGCTGGCCAGAAACTAGCAACATCCGGGCCAGATCTAAGGGTTTCACGCGGATGCACGTCGTATTCACCTATGTACAAAGGGATCCGTGGTCGCCCACCGGTTGCAACAGCGCCGGTGTCGCCAATGCGCGCGCTGGCATCTGTAAACCATTCCGACGCGGCAACGCGCCGTTCGCCACCGAGCCGCGGCACGCCGGCCGGCCACGTTTGTCCCGAGTGGCCGCAGCGATGCTGCAACACACAATGACCACCGCACCCGCACCCACGCGCCCGCGTGAGCACCCATCTGAAAGGCACGCATGAAACTTCACCGCCGCATGATCCTTGGCTGCGCTGTGGCGCTGGGCACCGCGCTGGCGGGGCAAGCCCTGGCACAGAACACCGTGCTCCGCGTCGTGCCGCACTCCAACCTCGCCATCCTCGATCCCGTTTGGACCACCGCCTACATGAGCCGCAACCACGGCTACATGATTTACGACACGCTCTTCGGCACCGATGAACACGCCAAGATCAAGCCGCAGATGGTGGAAAGCTGGAGCGTCACGCCCGACAACCGGCTGTGGACCTTCAAGCTGCGCAAGGGCCTCGAATTCCACGACGGCAAGCCCGTCACCGGCGAAGACGTCATCGCCTCGTTGCAACGCTGGGGCAAACGTGACGCCATGGGCTCGGCGCTGTTCACGTTCGTGCAACGCCTGGATGCACCCACGCCCGACACCTTTCGCATCTTCCTCGGCGAGGCCTGTGGCTTCATGCTCGAAGCGCTAGGCAAGCCTTCGAGCAACGTGCCCTTCATCATGCCCAAGCGCATTGCCGAGACCGACGCCTTCAAGCAGATTGAAGAGCACATCGGGTCAGGCCCCTACACCTTCAAGCGCGACGAGTTCAAGCCCGGCGACAAGGCGGTGTACCTGAAGAACACGAAGTACGTGCCGCGCAGCGAGCCGCCATCGGGTACGGCCGGCGGCAAGCATGTCTACGTCGACCGCGTCGAGTGGAACCTGGCGCTGCGCGACGCGCAGGCGCAGGTGAACGCGTTACAAAAAGGCGAGATCGACAACAACTAGGCGCTGGGTTTCGACTTCTATGAAGCGGCCAAGGCCAACCCCGCGATCCAGATTCCGAAGTACGCCAACCTTGGCCTGCAGTACATGGCGCGCTTCAACCATCTGCACAAGCCGTTCGACAACGCCAAGGTGCGCCAGGCGGCGATCGCCGCGTTTGCGCAAGAGCCTTTCCTGCGCGCCAGTGTCGGCGTGAAGGAGCTGTACCGCACCTGCGCTTCGATGTTCGTCTGCAACACCCCTTATGGCAGCCTGGCCGGCAGCGAGATCCAGTCGAAGTCGACCATGAAGAAGGCGCAAGACCTGCTCAAGGCCAGCGGCTACGACGGCACGCCCATCGTCATCCTCAAACCCACCGACCTGGCCTCGATCCAGAAGCTGCCCGATGTCGCCGCGCAGCTCTTGCGCCAGGCCGGCTTCAAGGTCGACTTGCAGGCCATGGACTGGCAGACGCTGGTCGGCCGCCGTGCGAAGAAGGACGCGCCGGACAAAGGCGGCTGGCACATGTTCCTCACCGCCTGGAACGTGTTCGACGTGTGGAGCCCCATCGCCAACCCGACGATGGACACGCGCGGCGAAAAGAGCGGTTGGTTCGGCTGGGCCAGCGACGACAAGCTGATGGAATACCGCGCCGCATTCATGCGCGCCACCGACGAGCCGACGAAGAAAAAGCTGGCCGACCAGATGCACGCGCGCGCCTTCGAAATCGGCACGCACGCACCGCTAGGCGAGTTCGACCAGCCCATGGCCGCGGGCAAGAACATCAGCGGCTTCTTCATCACCAACGGCAACATCTACTGGAACCTGAAGAAGCAATAACCGTCGACGTAAGCGCCAGAAGAATGGCCCTATGTTGAGCTTCCTGGCGCGCCGGCTGCTGGCACTGATCCCGGTGCTGGTGATCGTCTCGCTGCTGGTGTTCCTGATGCTGCGGCTGACCCCGGGCGACCCGGCTGCGGTGCTGGCCGGTGACGCCGCCAGCACCGAGCAGATCGCACAGATCCGCAGCGGCCTCGGGCTGGACCGCTCGATCCCCGAGCAGTACCTCATCTGGGCCGGGCGTCTGCTCAGCGGCGACCTCGGCCAGTCGTACTACTACAAGACCGACGTCACCACGCTCATAGCGCAGCGGCTGGAACCGACTGTCTCGCTCGCCTTCATCACCATCCTCATCGCCGTGCTCGTGGCCGTGCCACTGGGCGTGCTGGCGGCGTGGCGCTTCGGCAGCCTGCTCGACCGCGGCCTGATGGCGTTTTCGGTGCTGGGTTTCTCGGTGCCTATCTTCGTGCTGGCCTATGTGCTGATCTGGCTCGTCTCGCTCAAGCTCGGCTGGCTGCCGGTGCAGGGTTACCAGCGCTTGGGCGACGGCGTCGGCCTGTGGCTGCGTCACCTCACCTTGCCCGCTATCACCTTGTCGGTGATCTACATCGCGCTCATCGCCCGCGTCACGCGCGCCGCGGTGCTGGAAACGCTGGGTGAGGACTACATCCGCACCGCGCGCGCCAAGGGCCTGCCCGAAAGCGCCGTGCTCATCCGCCATGCGCTGGCCAACGCCGCGGTGCCCATCGTCACCGTCATCGGCATCGGCATCGCGCTCCTGATCGGCGGTGTGGTCGTGACCGAATCGGTCTACGCCATCCCCGGTCTGGGCCGGCTGACAGTCGACGCCGTGCTGGCGCGCGACTTCCCCACCATCCAGGGCGTGATCCTGCTGTTCTCGTTCGTCTACGTGGGCATCAACCTGCTGGTCGACTTGTCCTACGTGTTCTTCGACCCGCGCATCCGGTATTGATGCCATGTTCATCTGGTTGACTTCCACCCATCCGTTCGGGCTGAGCCCGTCGAAGCCTGTGCACAGCGCTTCGACAAGTTCAGCGCGAACGGGTCACTGGATGTGGGTCGTGGCCGCGACATGAGTACCGACCTCGCCCAGCTCGAAGCCCTGTCGGTCGAAGCCGCGTCGGTGCATGTGCAGCTCAGCGCCTGGCAGCGTGTCAAGGCCAACCTCGGCGTGCGCGTCGGCGGCACCGTGCTCGTGTTGCTGGTGTTGGTGGCCATCACTGCACCCTGGCTCGGCACCGTCGACCCGACGCTGTTCGACCCCGCCAGCCGCGACCTGCTGCCCGGCGCCACCGGCGAGATCACCACGCTCGAAGGCGAGACGCTGAAGCACCGCTTCCTGATGGGCTCGGACAGCTTCGGCCGCGACATCCACAGCCGCGTCATCTACGGCACGCAGGTGTCGCTGCTCGTCGGTGTCAGCACCGCTTTCGTGGCCCTGGCCTTCGGCATCGTGCTCGGCCTGTGCGCCGGTTACCTGCGCTGGCTCGACAGCCCCTTGATGCGCGTGATGGACGGCGTGATGGCCATCCCCGCCATCCTCATCGCCATCGCGCTCGTGGCGATGTGGAAAGGCAGCCTGCTCACCGTCATCGTGGCCATCGCCATCCCCGAGATTCCGCGCGTGACGCGGCTGGTGCGTTCGCTCGTGCTCAGCATTCGCGAAGAGCCGTACGTCGAAGCCGCCGTCTCGCTCGGCACACCTACGTGGTTGATCATGGGCCGTCACATCCTGCCCAACTGCGTCGCGCCGCTGGTGGTGCAGGGCACCTTCATCTGCGCCTCGGGCATCCTGGTCGAAGCCATCCTCTCGTTCCTCGGCGTGGGCCTGCCGCCCGACATCCCCACCTGGGGCAACGTCATGGCCGAAGGCCGCGCGCAGTTCAACCAGTACCCGCACAACATCTTCTTTCCCGGCGCCTTCCTGGCGGTGACGGTGCTGGCGGTGAACATCCTCGGCGACGGGCTGCGCGACACCCTCGACCCGAAGATGGCCAAACGCGGATGAGCACGCCCTCGCACCCCGTGCTCGAAGTGCGCGGCCTGAGCATCGCGCTGCCCAGCGGCGGTGACCGCAGCACGGCCGTCAGCGGTGTGAGCTTCACGGTCGGCCGCGGCGAGATCGTCTGCCTGGTCGGCGAGTCGGGCTCGGGCAAGTCGGTCATCGCGCAAAGCGTGATGGGTCTCTTGCCGCGCCAGCTGCCGGTGACGCAGGGGCAGATCCTGCTCGACGGTGAAGACATCACGCATGCGCCGCTGAGCCGCCTGCGCGAGCTGCGTGCGACGCGCATGTCGATGATCTTCCAGGAGCCGATGACGGCGCTGAACCCGGTGATGACGTGTGGCGACCAACTCGATGAAGTGCTGCGCCAGCACACCAAGCTAACGCCCAAAGAGCGCGCAGCCAAGGTGCTGGCCATCCTGCGCGAGGTGCTGCTGCCCGAGCCCGGGCGCATGGTGGCGAGCTATCCGCACCAGCTCAGCGGCGGCCAGCGCCAGCGCATCATGATCGCCATGGCGCTGGTGCTGGAGCCGCTGCTGCTCATCGCCGACGAGCCGACCACGGCGCTGGACGTGACGACGCAGGCGCAGATATTGAAGCTCATCATCGAGCTGCAGGGAAGACACGGCACCGGCGTGCTCTTCATCACGCACGACTTCGGCGTCGTGGCCGAGGTCGCGCACCGCGTCGCCGTGCTGCGCCTGGGCGAACTGGTCGAGCTCGGCGACAAGGAGGCGGTGCTGCGCCGGCCGCAGCACGACTACACGCGGCTGCTGATGGCCAGTGTGCCCACGCTTAGAGTGTTAGAGCGCGCGGTCGATGCGACGGCGCCCGTCGTGCTGTCGCTGCGAAAACTGAACAAGACCTACGACGCCAAGAGCTGGTTCGGCAAGCGCCGCCTGGTGCACGCCGCCAAGGACGTGAGCTTCGAGATCCGCCGCGGCCAGACGCTGGGCATCGTCGGCGAATCGGGCTCGGGCAAGAGCACAGTGGCGCGCTGTGTGGTGCGTTTGATCGACCCCAGCAGCGGCGAAGT
>JANLYV010000383.1:0-2244 GCA_031365825.1 Rubrivivax sp.
TGAAGATCATCGTGCCCTTCACCCCGGGCACGGGCATGGACACCATCGCCCGCACCGTGGCGCCACGCCTGGCCGAGCGCCTGGGGCAGAGCGCGATCGTGCAAAACGTGCCCGGCGCCAGCGGCAACATCGGCGCTGACCAAGTGGCCAAGGCGAGCGACGGCCACACCGTGCTGATGGGTGCGAACACCATGCTCATCGCCTCGCAGCTCTACCAGAACGCGAGCTTCAACCCGGTGCGCGACTTCAGCCCGGTGTCGATGGCGGCCTGGGGCACCTTGATGCTCGTGGCCAACCCCAAGACCGGCGTGAAGACCATGGCCGACCTCATCCACATGGCCAAGGCTCGGCCGGGCCACGTCACCTACGGCTCGCCCGGCGTGGGCACGCCGCACCACATGGCGATGGAGCTTTTCAAGATCCAGGCGCAACTCTTCATGCTGCACGTGCCTTACCGCGGCACCGCGGGCTACACGCAGGACTTGCTCTCGGGCGAGCTGATGAGCGGCTTTCTGCCGGTGCATGTGGCGCAGGGTTTCGTCAACAGCGGCAAGCTCGTGGCGCTGGCCGTGGGCAGCAACAAGCGCCACCCGGTGGCGCCGGCTGTGCCCACCTTTGCAGAGCTAGGCGTGAAGGGTGTCGACGTCGATCTGTGGTACGCCTTCTTCGTGCCCGCCAAGGCGCCCGCTGCGGTGGTGAGCCGGCTCAACGCCGAAATCGTCGCCATCCTGCAGCTGCCCGACGTGCGCGACGTGCTCGGCCGTGCCGGCATGGACGCCGAATCGTCCACGCCCGACGCGCTGAACGCCGTGGTGCTGAGGGACTACCCGCGCTGGGGTGCGGTGATCAAGAGGAACGGCATCACGGCGGAGTGAGGCGGCGCATCGCCTTGTCGACATCTGGACCCGAGCGTCCAAGCGCTTGACGTGACAGGTGGATCGTCAGCATCATCGCGTCGAGGCCATCGGGTGATGGCCTCGTGGTTCACCCGAAGACATTCCTCACTTTGAGGCAAGGAGAAAGCGAATGACACACAAGCACGCATGGGTCATGTCGATCGCGCTGGCGCTGATGGCCGGGGTGCCGATGCTGGCCGCGGGCGCCGGCGGTGCGGAAGTCGTGGCCAAGGCCGATCTCAAATGGAAGGACCTGGGCAATGGCATTGCCGCAGCTCAGGTCTCGGGCAACATGGACAAGGGCGCGAGCCGGTTCTACCTGAAATACCCCGTGGGCTTGGTGACGCCCAAGCATCATCACAGTGCAAATCATTACGCCACGGTGGTGTCGGGCACGATTACGCTCGCCGTCGACGGCAAGACGCACAAACTGGGGCCAGGGTCGTACTTCGCGCTGACCAACAAAGCGTCGCACACGGCAAAGGTCGAAGGTAACGAGGAGGCCGTGTTCTTCATCCAGGCGGAAGGGCCGTGGAACGTCGTGATGGAGAAGTAGCGTCAGCGGCTGGTGCAGCAGGTCGTGCGATGCCTGTGCTCGTCACCGTGCCTGGCACACCACATCCACCAGCGCCGGCAGCCCGCTCTTCACGACCGCTAGCGCGCGCTTCAGCGCGGCGTTGAGCAGCTTCGGGTCGCTGATCGGCCCTTCGGCCCACACGCCATGGGCTTGTGCCAGCTTGGCGTAGTCGATGGCCGGGTTGTCGATCTCATTGCCGATGAGCGACGTGTCCGGGCGGCGGCGGTGCAGCGCGGCCATGCGCTGCAGGTGCATCACTTCCTGGTAGTAGCCGCGGTTGTTGTGCATCACCATCAAGAGCGGGATCTTGTGGTGCGCCGCCGTCCACAACACGCCCGGCGCGTACATCAGGTCGCCGTCGGGCTGGAAGGTCACGCTCAGGATGCCCTTGTCGCGGTTGGCCAGCGCCGCGCCGACGGCGCCGGGCGCGGCGTAGCCCACGCCCTGGCCGCCGGAGCCGCCCAGCATCTGGTTGTACTTCGTCGCCGGCCACAGCGCGCGCGCCCACGGGATGCGGTCGCTGACGACCAGCGACCACGGCTCGTTGCGGATCACGTCGAATGTTTCCATCGCGAGCCGCGCGGTTGTGACCGGCGCCATGTCCCAGCCACGCGCGGCCGATTCGCGCAACGCGTTGCGGCTCGTCTGGGCCTGCTTGCCCAAGGCCGTCAGGCGCTCTCCGCTTTCATGCTGGCGCGTGGACGACATCGCCTTGCGCACCTGTTCGATCAGTGTCGGCATGCTGGCCTGCCCGTCGCCGTTGATCGAGAG
>JANLYV010000384.1:0-2299 GCA_031365825.1 Rubrivivax sp.
CGATGCCGAAGCCGACCACCGGCTTGCCGGTCGCGGCGATGCCGTCGACGACCTTCTTGGTCCAGCTGTCCTCGATGCCGATCACGACCACGGCGGCGACGTTGGGGTTGCAGCCCGCGCCGATGAGGGTGCGGAAGTGCAGGTCGAGGTCGGCGCCGAACTGCAGGCGGCCGTAGGGGTGCGGGATCGCCATCGCGCCCTTGATGTTGTGCGCCACGGCTTCGGCTGCGGCATTGGACAGGTCGTCCAGCGGCAGCACGATGACGTGGTTGCGCACGCCGACGCGACCGTTTTCGCGGCGGTAGCCGAGGAAGGTGGTGTGTTGGTCGATGATGGTCATGTGGGCTCTCCGTTTCACCAGCGTTTTGTCTTGATGTTCTGCACGTGGGCATGTTCGCCGGCCTTGATCGGCGCCACCACGCGGCCCATGTCGATGCCGTACTTCAGCACTGTGTCGCCCACGGCCATGTCCTTCAGCGCGACCTTGTGGCCGATGGGGATGTCCTGGCGCGCGACCAGGTTGACCATGCGGTCCTCGTCCATGATCCAGCCTTGAAGTTCGGCGCCGGCTTTGATGCCTTCGACGACGACCACGGCGACGGTGTCGCGGGCGTCGTGCAGTACGAAATGAATCATGGTGGGCAGCTCCTGGGTGGCCGCGAGCAGGTGATGGGCCGCGGCGAAGTGGGTCAAGGAGCGGCATGCTAGCGCCGCCGTTCGCCCTGTCAACCGAGTCATTCATATGACTTGCATGAGGTGCCCTGCGTGGGCATCATGTGGCGATGGCCAGCCCCACCGTTGCCACCGCGATGTTCGCGCCCATCGCCCCTGAATCGGCCGGCATGCCGCTGTACCGCGCGGCCAAGCGTGCGCTGCTGCAGGCGGTGGAGGGCGGCGGCCTGCAGCCAGGCCATGCCCTGCCGAACGAGGCCACGCTGGCGGCAGCGCTGGGTGTTTCCGTGGGCACCGTGCGCCATGCCGTGGACGAGCTCGTGGCCGAGCACATCCTCGTGCGCCGCCAGGGCCGCGGCACCTTCGTGGCCACGCACAGTGCCGACCGCTTCCTCTTCCAGTTCTTCCACATCGAGCGCGAAGGCGGCCTGCGCGAGGTGCCGCAGGTCGAGCTGTTGTCGTTCGAGCGTGTGCGCCTCGACGATGAGTCGGCACAGGCGCTCGGCGCCAAGCCGGGCGAGGCCGCGTTTCGCGCCGAGAACCGCCTGCTGCTGCAGCGCCGCGCCGTGGTGCACGATGTGCTGACGGTACCTGCGGCGCTGTTCAAGGGCCTGACCGAAAAGCGCCTGCGCGAACGCGCCGGCACGATCTACCAGCTGTACCAGTCCGAGTTCGCCATCACCGTGGTGCGCGCGGTGGAACGGGCCCGCGCAGTCGCGGCCGACCGCGCCTCGGCGCGAGTGCTGGGCATAGCCGCCGGGGCGCCGGTGTTGCGTGTGCGGCGCACGGCGTTGACCTTCGGCGACAAGCCGGTGGAGCACCGCGTGTCCACCATCCACACCGCCGCGCACGACTATGTGCAAACCTTGTCGCGGCGGCCATAGCCGCGCCAGCGCAAGTGCCATGACCATGGCGCAAAATGCCGGCCATGTGTCTGCGTCCCCGGCGTTGCGCTTGCGCGGCGTGAGGTGACATCAACCTGGCCCCAAGCCGATGCCCACCGTTTTTCTGCCTTGGCAGCACCGTCTGCCCGTCGCGCTTGCTGCCTTGGCCTTGCTCGGTGGCTGCGCGCTGTTGAACGAGGGCAAGGATGTGCCTGCAGCCTCCGCAACACCAGCCAAGCCGGTCGCGCCAACAAGTACGACGGCGCCGACAACCCCCGCCACCCGGGCTGCCACGCCGCCGGCGCCGCGGCCGCCCGGCAACGCTTTTGCCGCGGCGCCGGCAGCCTCGGGCGCCGCGGCCGTGGCGCCCCCGGTGATCGCCCCACCCGGTTCGCCACCGCCATTCGCCGTGGTGATGCAAGGCGCCAAACGCATCGAAGGGCCGCTGGTGCTGTGGCAGAAAGAAGACCGCGTCTGGATCGAGCTGATGCCCGAGCAGTTGGGCCAGCCCTTCCTGCTCTCGCCCAAGCTGCGCACCGGCATCGGTGAAGGCGCGCTGCTGGGCGGGCTGATGGCCTTCCCCGTCAACGGCGCCGGCGGCACGCAGGTGGTCGAGTTCGTGCGCATGTACAACACCGTGCGGCTGCAGGCGCGCAATACCGATGTGATCGCCACCCCCGGCACGCCCGAAGCGCGCACGGTGGCGAGCGCGTTCTCGGCCAGTCTGCTCGGCGCCACGCCGG
>JANLYV010000427.1:0-2064 GCA_031365825.1 Rubrivivax sp.
GACCCAGCGCGCGACGATGCGCTGCGGCACCTCCACCGCCGCCAGCTCCACGCGTGCGGCGCTGCCCAGCGACTCGAGGCGCGTGGCGCAGGCGCTGAGCACTTCGCGTGCCGCCGCCACGGCCATTCGCGAGCCCAGGGCGCTGCGGAAGTGGCGTGCGCCGCCATGGCCGTCAGCCACCGCGGCGAAGGCCCGCGCGCCGCTGCCCTCAGGCACATCGAACAGCAGTGCGTCCTGGTTTTCGAGGTCTTCGCGCACATGGCTCGCGCCACGAACCGAAGCGCCGACGACCTGCCACGCCACCGCGCTCACCACTCGACGCTTTCGCCGCCATCCAGGCGCGACGGCGCCTCGGCGACGCGGCGCTGTTGCGCGTGGTCGACAAGCTGCGAGGCGCTTTCGATGCCCGAGCGCGAGACCCAGCGGATCTTCTGCAGCAGCGCCTCGGGGTTGTTGGCCGTGACCGGGCGCAAGGCGTCGTCACCGATGAAGGTCTGCAGCGCGGCGAGGTTGACGTCGCGGCCTATGGCCACGGCCATGCGCAAGGCTTCCGCGCCCCAGCGCTCGGCCATCAGCGCGGCCAGGCCGCCGTCGAAGTCGTCGGTGTGATGGCCGTCGGTGATGAGCACGATCACGGGCGAGACCGCGCGCTCGGGCATGGGCGGCACCTTCATCGCCGCGGCAACCAGGCGAAACGCCGTGCCCATGTCGGTGTGGCCGCCGGCACCGACGTCGTCCCAGCGCAGCGCCGCCACCGGCGTGGGCTGCTCCAGATGCCAGCGCGCGCCGTCGGAAAACACCGCGGCACGCACCAGCACCTCGACATTGGGGTTGTCGCGCGCGGCCGCCTGCAGCTGCGGAATCGACTCGCGGATGGCGACGTTCAGCGCCTGGATCTTGCCTTCGGCGTTCATCGAGCCCGACACGTCGAGCAGCCAGATGAAGTGCAACTCGCGCCGCGCCATGGCGCCGCCGGGGCGCGGCATGGCGGGGCTGGAACTGTGCTCGTCCATCATCTTCTCGATCTGCGACAGTCAGCGTACGTTGGCCGTTAGGTCGCCGATCTTCAACTGCATGCCGGCTTCGAGCCGGATGCTGCGCCCGGGCGCGAGCTCGCGTTGCGCACCACCGGCCAGGGTCACGGACCAGGTCTGCAGTGAGAGGTTCTTCAGGCCCAGCACCTGGGCGTCGTTCGGGTTGGCGCTGACCTCGGCCACGACGCCGTCGCCGCGACTGGCCGTGGCGCCCGGTGCCTGGCGCTCCCACAGCCGCGCACCGACAGCGGCGGGCACACGGGCACTGCCGATTTCGAGTACGCGCTGGTTCGAGTCGTCGTCCCAGGTGATGGAGCCGGGTGCGGCCATGGGCGCGGCCGGGGCTGCGGGCGCAGCCGGCGCGCGCATGGCAGCGGGCATCGCGGCAGGCATCGCCGACGGCATCGTCGGGTAGGCCGCAGGCCGTGCGGCGTGGTCGATGATCTGCGAAGCCACCAGCTGCGAACGCTCGGGCGACATCTGACGCGCCTTGATGATCGAGACGGCCAGGAAGACGAACGAGCCCAGCGCGATGAGGAACTGGAAGAAGGCCGAGGCACCGCCGATCGAATTCCACGCGGCGTGCAGCGCGCAGGCAATCACCAGCCCGGTGAGCACGGTCTTGACGCGGTTGGCGGGTTTCATCATGGCCAGGCCTATGAAGTAGCCGAAGATGCCGGCGTAGGCAGCATGGCCGAAGACGTTGCCGACCAGGCGCGGAATCATCAGCTCGAGCCCGGCGGCTTGCAGCCCCGAGATCATGCGGTTGAATTCGAACGCGGCACGTGCCGGGCCTACGGCGTCGGCCAGCTTGATGTAGAGGCCGGCGATGGGCGGCAGCAAGTCCCACATGGTTTGCAGCGAGCGCGGGTCGGGCAGCTTGAAGGGCACGTTGAGCTTTTGCAGTATCTGCGCCAGCTCGATCATCACGCCGGGCTTGAGCGACATCACGGCGGGCATGTAGCTGCCCACGGTTTCGGCGAACGCGAAGCCTATGCCCGAGGCTGCGCCGATGATGACGCCGTCCAGC
>JANLYV010000524.1:0-11608 GCA_031365825.1 Rubrivivax sp.
TCCTGGCGCTGGGCCGCCAGAACAAGATGACCGGCGCGGCCGAGCAGTACCAGTACATCCTGCGCGACGAGTCGATGCACTGCAACTTCGGCATCGACCTCATCAACCAGATCAAGCTCGAGAACCCGCACCTGTGGACCAGCGGCTTCAAGGCTGACATCCGCGAGCTGTTCGAGCGGGCCGTCGCGCTCGAGTACCGCTACGCCGAGGACACCATGCCGCGTGGTGTGCTGGGCATGAACGCGTCGATGTTCAAGGGCTACCTGCGCTACATCGCCAACCGGCGCGCCATGCAGATTGGCCTCGAAGCGCTGTACCCGAACGAAGAAAATCCGTTCCCCTGGATGAGCGAGATGATCGATCTGAAGAAGGAACGCAACTTCTTCGAGACGCGTGTCATCGACTACCAAACCGGCGGGGCCCTTTCATGGGACTGAGCCACCATTTCTCGAAGAACACACAACAAGAACGGCGCGCGGGCCAGGCCCGAAGCGTCGCTGGCAAGAGATCAAGATCCGCAGGCCGAAACATGTCGCCGACAGACGTGACAGTTCGTCCTGCTTCCGTATTCACGGTACCGAGGCAACCGTCGCGGGGGGTCAACCTCCAGGCAGACCATCGGGCTGTGAATCGCTGTGCTGTATCGAGCAGCACGGTGCCTTTCGTAACTTGATCAAGGAGATCGTTATGGCAACTGCGAAAAAAGCTGCGGCGAAAAAAGCCCCGGCAAAGAAGGCCGCTCCGGCCAAGAAGGCTCCGGCGAAGAAGGCCGCTGCCAAAAAAGCGCCGGCAAAGAAGGCCGCAATGAAGAACGCCCCGGCGAAGAAGGCTGCGGCGAAGAAGGCCCCGGCGAAGAAGGCTGCGGCGAAGAAGGCTCCGGCGAAGAAGGCCGCTGCCAAGAAGGCGCCGGCGAAAAAGGCCGCTGCGAAGAAACCCGCCGCAAAGAAGCCGGCTGCGAAGAAGGCTGCAAAGAAGGCGGCGCCATCGGCGCCAGCTGCCCCTGCAGCAGCACCCGCAAAAACGGCGTTGAGCCCGGCTGCGGCCTGGCCATTCCCGACGGGCAACAAGCCCTGAGATTGAACGCACAGGGGCCCGCAAGGGCGCTTGTGCGGGTCAACTCAAGTGCCGCGTTAGAGAGCGCGGCATATTCCAGACCCGGCGCATGCCGGGTTTGTTTTTTTTCAGCCCAGGCCTTCCAGCACCGCGCCATCCAAGACGTGGTTCTGGCCGCCGCGGCAGGCGATCTTCAGTGCGCCCACGCGGTTGCCCAGCTGAACGCAGCGGCGCAGCGGCCAGCCGCGCTCGAGACCGAAGAGCAAGGCCGCGCGGAAGGCATCACCGCAGCCGGTGGGGTCGACCACAGCTGTGGCCACCAGGCCGGGCACATGCTCGCGTTCGCCATGGATCCATAGGTCGCAACCCTCGGCACCGAGTGTCACGACCATGCCTTTGAGGTGGCCGCGCGAGAGCTCGGTCAGGCTCATGTCGGTGCGTTCGCACAGCATGCGGCCTTCGTAGTCATTGACGGCGATCCAGCTGGCCATGCTGACGACCTGGCGCAACTCAGCGCCGTCGAACATCGGCAGTTGTTGGCCCGGGTCGAAGATGAAGGGGATGCCGGTATCGGCCATCTGCCGCGCGTGCAGCCACATCGCGTCGCGGCCATCCGGCGCGATGATGCCGATGCGCAGATCGGCGCGCGCCGGCACGTCGATGAGGTGCGCGTTCTGCATTGCGCCGGGGTGGAAGGCGGTAATCTGGTTGTTGTCCTGATCGGTGATGATGATGGCTTGCGCGGTGTACAGCTCGGCCTCATTGCGGATCAGGGACGTGTCCACGCCCCAGCGCTGCAGCCGCGCCACGTAGTCGCCGCCATCGCTGCCCAGCGCCGCCATCACCACCGGCGCGCCGCCCAGGGCGTGCAAGGTGTAGGCGATGTTGCCGGCACAACCACCAAACTCACGGCGCAGCGTGGGCACCAGGAACGACACATTGAGGATGTGCACCTGCTCGGGCAGGATCTGCTGTGCAAAGCGGCCTGCGAAATTGGTGATGGTGTCGAACGCGAGCGAACCGCAAATCAGTGCAGGCATGGAGCCTCCGCAGTGGTCGGACGAGGCAGACGAGGCAGACGCCGGGGCCTGCGAGGTGTCAAGGGTAGAAGACGTCGATCGTATAACCCGCCACCAGGCGATCGGCCACGGCCAGCGTGGCCTGCAGTGCAAACTCCGCGCCGCCGGGCACGGTGTTGCGACTCGAGCCGAGCTCGCTGGCCGACATCACGCGGCGCGAGATCACGCGGCCCTGGCTGTCGGTGAGCACGAGGTCCACCGCGGGCATGGCGAGCTCCATCGCCGAGCGGTTGCGCAACGCGAGCGTGAAGCGGTAGGTGTTGGTGCCCTCCACGCGCGTGAGGCCGCTGCTGTCGACGACCATCGCGTCGATCACGCGCGGTGGCTCGACGCGGCAGCCCGAAGCGCGGCACAGCGCCTGCAGCGGCGCGCGTGCGCCGGGCCAGCGCGCGGCAATGAGATCGCGGTACTCGGTCGTCACCTGCAGCGTCAGCACGAGGCCGGCCAAGAGCGCGGTGCCGGCGATGGCGCGCCGCAGCCAGGGCTGCTGCCAACGCTGTGCGCGCTCGGCCGCCTGCATGAAGCTGGGGGTGGGTGTATCGAGCGCTGCGTCAATGGCCTGCGCTGCGGCCGTCATTGGCACCAGGCCGCGTCGATCGGAGTCGTCGATGCCGATGGCCGCCTCAACGCCTGGCGCAATATCGAAGCCAGCCTCGGGCCCACGCGGTGCCGCGAGCTCGGGCTCGTTGACTCCAGCCTCGACGCCATGCCCGTCATCCAGATCGTGCGACATGGGTGCAGATTCGTCGAAGTCGAAATGGGGTGCGGCCTCGAACTGAATCTCGGTGTCCGGGTCATCGCTGGGCGGCACCCGCGGCAGCTCGACCATCATCGACACCGCGTTGAAGACTTCGGCACAGCGGCCACAACGCACCCAGCCTTCGGACACACGCAATTGGTCCTGTACCACGCGGAACACGGTGGCGCAGGCGGGGCACTTGGTGGCGAGCGTCATCGTCGTGGGGTTGGGCTCAGTCCGGGCTCAGTCCGGGCTCAGCCCGTGCGCCGGCCGGTCATCAGAATCCAGCCGTCTTCACGGTCGCTGACGTCGACGGCCAGCCATGGCGCGTAGGCCTCGCGCAACTCGTCGGCCTGGCGCTCGAGGATGCCGGCCAGCACCAGGTGGCCGCCGGTGTCGACATGTCCGCACAAGAGCGGCGCCAGCAGCTTGAGCGGTGTTGCCAGGATGTTGGCCAGCACCAGCGCGTAGTGGCCCTTTGCTGCTTCGGTACCGGCGGTGTGCAATTCGGTGCCATTCGCTTGCGCGTTAGCGCGCGTGGCGGTGACCGCAGCCGCGTCGATGTCGACAGCATCGACTTCAACGGCGCCGTGCATTGCCGCGGCTATGGCCAGGATGCCCGAACCGCAACCGTAGTCGAGTACGCGCTGCCAGCTCGGTGCCAGCGTGTCGGCATGTGCCGCGATCCAGCGCAGGCACATGCGCGTGGTCGGATGCGTGCCGGTACCGAAGGCCAGGCCGGGGTCCAGGCGAATGGCGCGGTGCGCGCCCGGTGGCACCTCGTGCCAAGTGGGCACGATCCAGAAATGCGGCGTGATGGCCACCGGCTCGAATTGCGATTGTGTCAGCCGCACCCAGTCTTGGTCGGCCAAAGGCTGCAATGCCTGCAGGCTCAGCGCGTCGCCGGGATGTTGCGCAAGCAGCGCGGCGGCGGCGTGGTCGGCCTGTGGCTCCTGCTCGAACAGCGCGTGCAAGGTCGAACGCTCCCAGCCCGCGGCGGGCGGGGCCATGCCCGGCTCGCCGAAGAGCGCGCGCTCGGCCATGGTGCCGGCGTCGGCGTCTTCGACCGATACCGACAGCGCGTCCAGCACGTCCATCAGCTGGTCTGAAACGGCCTCGACCAGATCCTGCGGTACGCGCAACACCAACTCATGCATGGTCTGCTCCGGGCCCGCGCGGTCAGCGCTTCATCGCCGGCGCTGTTCGAGCCATTGCTCGAGGTAGTGGATGCTGGTGCCGCCTTCGATGAATTTGGCGTCCACCATCAACTCACGGTGCAGCGGCACGTTGGTCTGAATGCCTTCGACCACGGTCTCGGACAGCGCCGTGCGCATGCGCGCCAACGCCTGCTCGCGGCTGTCGCCGTGCACGATGATCTTGCCGATCATCGAGTCGTAATTCGGCGGCACGACGTAGTTGGTGTAGATGTGCGAATCGACGCGCACACCCGGGCCGCCCGGCGCGTGCCACATCGTGATGCGGCCGGGCGAGGGCACGAACTTGTACGGGTCCTCGGCGTTGATGCGGCACTCGATGGCGTGGCCGCGCATCTGGATGTTGCGTTGCGTGAAGGGCAGCTTCTCGCCGGCTGCCACGCGGATCTGCATCTGCACGATGTCGATGCCCGTGACGAGCTCGGTCACCGGGTGTTCGACCTGCACGCGCGTGTTCATCTCGATGAAGAAGAACTCGCCTTCCTCGAACAGGAACTCGAATGTGCCGGCGCCGCGGTAGCCGATCTTCTTGCACGCTGCTGCGCAGCGGTCGCCGATCTTTTCGATCACGCGCCGCGGGATGCCCGGGGCCGGCGCTTCTTCGATGACCTTCTGGTGGCGGCGCTGCATCGAGCAGTCGCGCTCGCCCAGCCACACGGCGTTTTTGAAGCCGTCGGCCAGCACCTGAATCTCGATGTGGCGCGGATTCTCGAGAAATTTCTCCATGTACACGGCCGGGTTGCCGAAGGCGGCACCGGCTTCGGCACGTGTCGTCTGTACGGCGTTGATCAGTGCGGCTTCGGTGTGCACCACGCGCATGCCGCGCCCGCCGCCGCCGCCCGAGGCCTTGATGATCACCGGGTAGCCCAAGGCGCGGGCCTGGCGGATGATCTCTTTCGGGTCATCAGGAAGCGCGTCTTCCGAGCCCGGCACACAAGGTACCCCCGCTTTGATCATGGCCTGCTTGGCCGAGACCTTGTCGCCCATGGTGCGGATCGACTCGGGCGTGGGTCCAATGAAGACGAATCCGCTCTTTTCCACGCGCTCGGCGAAGTCGGCGTTCTCGGACAGGAAGCCGTAGCCGGGGTGGATGGCCTCGGCATCGGTCACCTCGGCGGTGGAGATGATGGCCGGCATGTTGAGGTAGCTCTGTGCCGAGGCCGCCGGGCCGATGCACACCGCCTCGTCAGCGAGCTTGACGTACTTGGCTTCGCGGTCGGCCTCGGAATACACCACCACCGCCTTGATGCCCATCTCGCGACAGGCGCGCTGGATGCGCAGGGCGATCTCTCCGCGGTTCGCAATCAGAATTTTCTTGAACACCGCGCGCCCTATTCGACGATGAACAGCGGCTGCCCGAACTCGACCGCCTGGCCGTTTTCGCAAAGGATGCGCGTGATCTTGCCGCTGGTATCGGCTTCGATCTCGTTCATGATCTTCATGGCTTCGATGATGCACACCGGCTCGCCTTCCTTGATGCTCGAGCCGACTTCGACGAAGGCTTTCGCGCCAGGGCTGGCCGAGCGGTAGAAGGTGCCCACCATCGGCGACTTGACGACTCGGCCCGCGGGCTCTTCGGGTGCCTCGGCTGCGGCCGGCGCGGCCACAGGAGCGGTGGCGACATTGGCCACGAAGGTCGGCGAGGTGGCCACGGCCGGCATCGCCACACCGCCCTTGACGATGCGCACCTTGCCTTCGGCTTCAGTGATCTCAAGCTCGTGGATGTTCGACTCCGACACGAGGTCGATCAAGGTCTTGAGTTTTCGCAGGTCCATGCGTTGCTTTCGTCAATGTGGGGCGACCACGGCGGTAGGGCCGTGGGCCGGTTCCGGCCGAGCGTCAGGCACTGCCGCTGGTACGGCGCCGCAAGGCAACATCCAGCGCAAAGCGATAACCATCGTGGCCCAGGCCGACGATGACGCCGACGGCGATGTCGGAAAAGTACGAGTGGTGGCGAAAGGCCTCGCGCTTGTGCACGTTGGACAGGTGCACTTCGATGAACGGGATGGCCACCCCGGCAAAGGCGTCGCGCAGGGCCACGCTGGTATGCGTCAGGGCGCCAGGGTTGATGATGATGAACTCGGTGCCGTCGAGTCGCGCGGCCTGCACCCGGTCGATCAGTGCGCCTTCGTGGTTGCTCTGGAAGCTTTCCAGTTTGGCGCCGGCTTTTGCTGCGATCGCCACCAGATTAGTGTTGATCTGCTCCAAAGTCGTGCCGCCGTAAATCGCCGGCTCGCGCGTGCCCAGCAAGTTCAGGTTCGGACCATGTAAGACCAGGATGCTCATCTAGCTGCACCGGATGCGCCGCTGCGCGGCCGGCTGAAATGCGGAGGCCCAGACTTTACGCCGGTTATCCCGGCAAATATCAGCTGCTTCCAGCGGAATCGCAGACGAAGCGAGGGTTTGCCTGTACGCCAACGCCTATGCCGCGTCGCTCCAGCGCAGCAGCTCATCCAGGCTCGTTTCCCCGACCCGGCGCTGCAGCACTTCACCACTGCGAGCCACGACAGCTGTGAACGGCAGACCGCCAGCACTGTTGCCCAGACGCTGGCTCAAGCTCAGGCCGGGCGCGCCGATCAAGGCGATCGGAAAGCTTACCGGCACGCGCTTGAGGAACTGCAGTACCGGCTGCGGCGTGTCCAGCGCCAGGCCCACCACCGGCCAGCCGCGAGCCGCTTGGGCTCGATGGAAGCGATCGAGGGTCGGCATCTCGCGCACGCAGGGCACACACCACGGCGCCCAGAAGTTGATCACGACCCGGGCGGCCTTCAGCTCGGCCATGACCAGCTCGCCGCCGTCGGGCTGGGGCAGGCGCATCGCCCACAGCTCCAGGCCGGCGGCCAGCGCCTGTTCACGCTGGCGTTCATGCCACAGCGCGCCGGCCACGCCTGCGGCAGCGGCCACGCCGGCCGCGGCCCCGAAAGCCAGTCGACGTCGATTCATGGCGTGGCAGAAAGCAAGGCGCGCAGCGCTGGCAGGTCGCCACGCCAGGTGCGGCCGCCCGCGTCTGGCTTGAGCGCGCCGCGCAGGTCGTCGTGGTCCAGCACCGAGATGTGCACCGTGACGGCGTCGGCCAGCGCCTCGCAGCGGCTGGCCACGGTCAACACGGTCACCGGTTCGGCGCCACGCTGCTCAAGCGCACCGACGTCGTAGTCCACGCGCTGGTCGAGCAAAGCGAATTCGGCGCTTTTGGGGTCGTCGCAATAGAGCTCCAGATGCACCGCACTCAGTCGAGTGGCGGTGCCGCGCCAGACCGCGCCGGCAAGGTGCGGCCGAAAGGATTCGAGCCTCTGCATCCACATCAGCGCCACCTCGCGAATGGCGCGCAGTTCGGCTGGCTGGGTGTCGGCGCAGAACAGCGCGATGTATTCGCGCACCTCGGTTTCCAGTGCTTCGTTGCTCGGCAACGTAGCGCCACGGCGGCCCAGGTCGCGCACGGCGCGTCGCTTGGCGGCACCGTATTCAAGGCCGTCTTCGACCACCAGGCGCGCCGCCATGGCGGTGATGTCGCCGGCAGAGGTCATGGCAGCTCCACCGCCGGCATGCGCGCCGTGATCGTCGCGGCACGCGAGCTGACATAAGCGCCGCCGATCTGGCGCTCGAAGCGTTTGGGCGCAGGCAGCATCACCGCCAGCCGCGCAGCGGGCTCTGCTCCCAGGCGCGCCGCGTCGACGCGGAAGTAATAACGCGCGGCCGCTTGTGCGCCGAAAATGCCTTCGCCCCATTCGACGTTGTTGAGGTAGATCGTCAACAGCCGCTCTTTGCTCAGGACTGCTTCCAGCATCAGCGTCAGCAGCAACTCCTGAGCTTTGCGCAGCGTGGTTCGTTCACCCGACAGCAACAGGTTCTTGGCCAACTGCTGCGTGATGGTGGAGGCGCCCACCAACTTCGGCGCCACCGGCTTCTTCGGCGCCATTTTGGCGTTTCGCGACTGCGCCTGCACCTGCGCCTGCGCTTGGCTCTGCGACTGGCGATCGGCGCGACTCTGGGCGCGCTGGTTCTTCTCCCAGGCCTGCTCGATGGCGTCCCACTCCACGCCGCCATGGTCGACGAACCCAGCGTCTTCGCTGGCGATGACCGCGCGCTTGAGATTGGCCGAGATGGCGGCATCGTCGACCCAGGCCTGGGCCCAAGCGACCTGGCCGTGCTGGCTCAGCAAGCGCCAGATCTCGCTGCGCTGGAATGTGGTCGACTGTGGGTCGAGCACCAGCATCAGGGCCACGCGCAGTGCAAAGGCGATCTGCAAGGCCACCAGGCACAGAGCCAAGAGTGCCAGCGCACGAAGTGCATGGTGTCGCATGACCGTCAACGCGATGAACTGCTGAGCGACGTTTCCAGCCCGTCTTCGCGCGTGAAGCGAAAACGCGAGGTCACGACGATCTGGTCAGCCTGGCGCCGCATCGCATCATTGAAAGGCCCGAACGGCGCGCTGGCCTGCACGATGGCCAGCGCCTGCAGATCGAGCACACGCGAACGCGAGGGCCGCACGATCTCGGTTTCAACGACGTAGCCCAAGGCGTCGACGGTCACATTCATCGTCAGCTCGCCATAGAGTTTGCGGCCGTGATGCTCGGGGAAGTTGCGCGTGCCGCGCTCTTCAATGCGGCGGCGCAAGGCGTCGTAGTACAGCGCGTAGACCTCTTCGCGCGTGGCCGGGCTGATGTAGCGCTTCTTCGGCCGCGCGTTCTCTTCATTGACGCGTTTTTCAATCTCGGCCAGGAGCCGTAACAGCTGGCGCCGACGCTCGTCTTGCTCCAGCTCCTTGGGCGTGCCGCCCTCGCGCCGCGGGTCGGGCGGCGGCAGCAATGCCAACTCGCGCCGGATCTGCGCCAGCAGTTGCTGCTGCTGCTCTTGCAGTTCATCGATGCGGCGCCGGGCCTGGTCGGGCGCCTCGCCCAGCTCCATCGTCTGCGCCGCCGGCAGCGGCGAGGTGGCGCGGCCTTTGGCGGCATCACCACCACCGGCCAGGCTGGCTTGGGCGATGGCCTGGGCCTGCGTCGGCACCTCGTCCGAACGCGCATTGACGAGGATGACTTCCAGTGGCGTGTCCTGGAAGGCGCGGTTGAAGCCTTCCGGGTTGATGATGCGAAAACCGAGCAGCCCGGCGTGCACGCCGGCCGAAATCAAAAGCGACCACTGCAGCACCGAAAGGCGTCGCCACCCCATCGTGCGGGCCGTCCTGCCCAGATCAGGCAGACGCGACTTGCGCCAGAGCTTCGGCAGCATCGGGCTCGTCAAGCGCAATCGCCAGGTTCAGACCGCCCGTGGCCACCGTGTCGTCATCAGCTTCGGCGTCGCCGGCGGTGGCCTGGTCGGGCTCGGCGGCGACCTGGGCCAACAGTTGCGCATGTACTTCGAGTGTCAGCAGGTCCAGGCCTTGAACGCGCACGCGCACACGGCTGCCGCGCGCGAGCTTGTCGGTGCCTGGCACGCGAAACACCAGCGGCAGCGTCTCGGCGCGCACCAGCCCTTCTTTCATCACCGCCGCTTCCAGCTCGCTCACCTGGTTCTGCTCCAGCCAGCGCAGGGTCCAGTAACGCTCGATGCCCTGCTGGAAGTCGTTGTATGCGCTGTAGGCGGTGTCGAAGCTGGAGATGATGGTCATCAGCGCCGTATCTTTGGCGCGGAACGGCGCGGCCAGCGCGGCCGTCTTGCCATGGCGCACGCAGGCAATGATCTGCCACTGGTTCACCAGGTCGATGTAGCGCCGCAGCGGCGACGTCGCCCAGGTGTACTGCGCCACCCCCATGCCGGCATGGGGCGCCGGCCGCGTGCCCATGCGCACCTTGATGCCCGGCGCCATGCTTGCCTGGCTGCGGTAGATGCCTGGCACCGAACGCTCGGCGATCCAGCCGCCCCAGGTGCTGTTGGCCAGGATCATGGCTTCTGCCACGATCAGGTCCAGCGGCGCACCGCGGCGGCGCGTGCTGATGCTCACCTGCTCGTCGCCCGTGGGCGCTGCGTCAGCGGCGGCGCCATCGCGCTCCAGGCGGAAGTTGTAGTCGGGCCGGTTGAAGGTCTCGGGCTTGCCGCGCATCACTTCACGCCGGGCTTTCAGCGCCTGCGCCAGCCGGAAGGCGAACGCCAGCTCGGGCGCGAAGGCATAGTCAGCCGGCGCCGTGCCACTGAGGCTGGCTTCGGTGACCACCGCGTCGAGCTGGTCGTGGCGCAGGTTGGCCGCAATCGGCACGCGCTCGATGCGGGTTTCGCTGGCGCGTACTTCGAGCGTTAGCTCGTCCAGCGTGACGTACAGGCTCACCGCCGGGCAGTCGCGTCCGGCAGTGAGCGTGTAGCTCTGCACCACCGCATCGGGCAGCATGGTGATCTTCCAGCCCGGCATGTAGACGGTGGACAGCCGATCGCGCGCGACGCGGTCCAGCGGTGAGTCGGGCTCGAAGGCCAGCGCTGGCGCGGCGATGTGCACGCCGAAGATGACGGTGCCCGTGCCCAGGCCTTGCACCGACACGGCGTCGTCGATTTCGGTGGTGGCCGAGTCGTCGATGGAAAAGGCCGACACGTCGGCACGAGGCAAGTCCTCCTTCACCGGCGGCGCCGTCAAAGCCGGGAAGCTGATGCCCTGCGCAAACTGCTCGAACAGGAAGCGCTTCCAGTGGAACTGGTAGGGGCTGGTGATGGCACCCGCGGCCTTGAGCAGGTCCAGCGGCGCGCGTTGCGCACGCTTCGCGGCTTCGACCACAGCCTTGTATTCCGCGCCGTTCTTGTCGGGCTTGAAGAGGATGCGAAAGAGCTGGTCGCGCACGGCGTCGGGGCAGCGGCCTTGCACCAGCTCACCCGCCCAGGCTTCGATCTGCGCGGCCACCTGCTTCTTGCGTTCGATACCGAGCAAGGCCGCTTTCACTGTTTCTTCGGGCGCCTTCTTGAACATGCCTTTGCCGAGGCGGCGAAAGTAATGCGGTGCGTCAAACAGGCGCAGCAATGCCGCAGCCTGCTTTTCGGGGCCGGCCTTGGCATCGAAGTAGTCGCGCGCCAGATCGGCAAAGCTGAACTCGGCCTCGGGCGCAAATTCCCAGGCCAGGTCGAGGTCGATCTGCTGCGCCAACGCGGCCGCAGCACGCATCAGCTCGGCCGGCGTCGGCTTGTCGAACTTCAGCATCACGTTGGCCGCCTTGACCTTGACGCGCTTTCCGGAATCGAGCTCCACCTGCAGCGAGGCCTCGGCCTCAGCCATCACACGCCCGGCGTGGAAGCGGCCGGCGTCGTCGAACAGTGCATACATGGCGGGCATTGTCGCCGCAGGCTGCAGAGGTTCTACACCGTCATGCCGCCGCTGACCTCGATCACCGCACCGTTGATGTAGCTCGCCTCGTCACTGGCGAGGAAGGCATAGACGTTGGCGATTTCCTCGGGCCGGCCCAGCCGATGCAGCGGCACTTGTTCGCGCATGTGCTGCGGAAGGATCTGGCAGACACCCACCAGACGCTGGCGGCAGACGCCCAGTGCATCGAGGAAACGCTCCTCAGGACGGTGGAGCATACCCGGCAACTGGCGCGCGGCATGAATCC
>JANLYV010000530.1:0-6117 GCA_031365825.1 Rubrivivax sp.
CTTCGTGGCCAGCATGTTCCGCGTCTTCTCGGCTTTTGCGCTGGCGGTGCTGACGGCCGTGCCGGTGGGCATCGCGATGGGCATGAGCCGCGTGGCGCGTGGCATCTTCGACCCGCCGATCGAGTTCTACCGGCCGCTGCCGCCGCTGTCGTACCTGCCGCTGATCATCATCTGGTTCGGCATCGACGAGCTGCCCAAGGTGCTCTTGATCTACCTCAGCTGCTTCGCGCCGCTGGCGCTGGCCGCGCGCTCGGGCATGAAGAGCGCGTCGCAGGAGCAGATCAACGCCGCGTACTCGATGGGGGCGAGCTACGGTCAGGTCATCCGGCACGTTATTTTGCCGTCGGCGCTGCCCGAGATCCTGGTCGGCATGCGCATCGCCATCGGCTTCGGCTGGACCACGCTGGTGGCGGCCGAGATGGTGGCGGCCAACGTCGGCCTGGGGCAGATGGTGCTGAATGCGTCGAACTTCCTGCGCACCGACATCGTCATCATGGGCATCGTCGTCATCGGCGTCGTGGCCTACCTCTTCGACCTGCTGATGCGCTGGGTCGAGCGCAGCACGGTGCCGTGGAAGGGGCGCATGTAGCCGGGTGCTCCCTAGAAGACGCATTGCCACGCGCGCTGGCCTGCTGCATCATGAAAGTTGTCCGCAAGCATGGCGGGCGCAGCGGAAGCAACACCATGGCAGACGCCCTTGTTCGCACGCTCAACGGCCTGGGCTACCAGCCCATCTTTTTGCCGCGCAGCGGCGTGAAACCGCCCGAGCTCTACCACTACCTGCGCGACCAGCGCCGCCTGGTGCGCATCGGCAGCATGGCCGGCTCACTGCCCGCGGCGGCGGCGCTGGTGGCGAGCGAGGGCACGCTCGGCGACATCAACACCCAGTACACCTCGGAAAAGAAACTCGACGCGGCGGTGTCGTTCCTGGAGACGGCGCTGAAGTGCATCGGCATAGCCGCCGCGCCGAAGATCGACCTCGGCTTCGCCGGCTCGCGCGACTTCGCCTTCGCCTTCACCGGCGTGCACTACCGCAGCATCGACCCTTCGCTGCTGTACCCGCTGGTCGACCAGCTCAACACGCAGGGCATGCCCAAGGAGTACATCGAAGACGGCCGGCTGCACATCGCCTACGAATACGCCTACGCCACCGAGCTCTTGATGAGCCGCGGCGACAAGCAGGCCTTCCACGCCGACATCACCGGCAAGGTCGGCAGCTTCATCGACCTGGGTGGCAAGGGCTCGGTCTCGCTGGCGAGCAAGACCACGGTGTCGTTCAAGGGTGACGCCGGTGCGACCGCGGCCTTCGCCTACAAGGCCGGCCAGTTGGTGAAGGAAAGAGGCCACTGGGTCTTCTACCCCGAAGAGGTGATGCGCAGCGGCCTGGTGGAAACGCGCAAGCCCTTCGTGGCGCAGCCCGCGGTGGTGTTGACGGTGCTGGACTGAGCAACGCCGGCCGCGCAAAACGAACGGCATGCGCAGCATCCGCATCAGCCTCAGCGCGGCAAAGAAGGCCGGGCAGGGCTTCGATGTGGCGTTGGCGGTGGCCGACGATGTGGCGGCGGGAATGGTCGGGACGTTCACGGCGGTCAAAGGCGCGGCGGCCACCATTTCGGCCGACCTGAGCCTGGCCACACCCATAGCCGACCCCGAACGCGCCGGCCAGCCGCTGACGGCCGAGCGTGTGCTGGAGCTGATGGGCAGGAAAGAGGTGCCGCCGGAGGTGGGCCGCTACGTCTACGCCTTGCTCGCGCGCGGCACGCTGCGCAGCAAATGGCAGGCCTTGCGCCAGCAAGGTGATGCGCGCACGGTGATAGCCATCGCCGGCGACAAGGCGCTGGCGTTGCTGCATCGCCTGCCGTGGGAGCGCATGCAGGACGACCACGACGACTTCCTCGCGCTGCAGGCCGGCTTGCCGCTGCTGCGCTGGCACGAAGCCACCAGCGCGCCGCCGGCGCAGGACTGGCCGGTGCGCGTGTTGATTGCCAATTGCGCCGAACCTGACGTTGGCCAAGGCGCCGGCAACGGCGCCATGCAGATCGCGGCCGATGCCGAACTGCGCGCGCTCGAGCGCCTGTTCTCGTCGAGCGAGCTGCGCTATGACGTCGAGTACGACGTGCTCGAACACCCGACGCCGGCACAGATCGTCGACGCCTGTGGCGAGGTACGGCCGCATGTGCTGCACTTCATCGGCCACGGGCAAGGGCAGGGCCCGCCCGAGCGCCACGCGCTGAGCCTGTGGCAACCCGGCTCCGCTGCGGAGAACCGCGAAGCCAGTTACGTCGACTGGAAACTGGCCGACATCCGCGTGCAGCTGCGTGATCGCGCGCCGCGGCTGGCCTTCCTCAACGCCTGCCGCAGCAGTGCCGGCGCCACCGAGCCGGCGACGGTGGCCAACGTCAGCCAGGCCTTCCTGCGCGCCGGTGCGGTGGCCACCGTGGGCATGCAGGGCGACATCGCCGGCGACCTGGCGAAAGTCTTCGCCGAGGCGTTCTACCGCGCGCTCCTCGGTGGAGGGGGCGGCGGCGGCGCTGGGATCGACATCGACGCCGCCGTGGCCCAGGCGCGCCTGACCATGGCGCGCAGCCGTGCCGACGCCAGCGTGATGGACGACGCCGACTGGGCCTTCCCCGTGCTCACGCTGCGTGTGCTGCCGCACGAGGTGCTGCCACGCTCGCCCAAGCAGCGCGAATCGGCGCTGGCCGAACGTTTCGTCGCGCGCCTGTCCCAGCGGCGCCAGGCCCATGCCGCCATCCGCTGCTGCGCCAAGGTCCAGCCTGAGTGGTCGCAGCACATGGTGGTGATCCAGGGCGACAAGCGCAGCGGCAAGTCGCACCTGGCCCACTGGGCGGCGCAGGCCTGCAAGCGCGCCGGCATGACGGTCCTGCTGCGCAAGTTCGCGGGCCAGGAGAAGGTCGACTGGCTCGATGCCTTGCGCTGGATCCGTGACGACGGCCGGCGCCTGACCGGTGGCGCTGCCGCGCCGCCAGTGCCCGTCGCCTGGCCGTTAGCCGCCGAAGCCTTTCGCGATTTCAACTGGGGCCTGAACCGGCGCCAGCAGGGCCTGACCACCTTCGAGCCCGTGCCCGCAGGGCCGGTGCGGGACGCCGGCCTGGGCCTGAGCGAATGCCCGGAGCTGCCCGAGAGTTTTGCGCAGGCCACGCTGGCGGCATTCTGCGACGCGCTGGCCGCGGCCGCGCCGCCGGCGGGCCTGGTGCTGGTGCTCGACCAGCTTGAAGGCCTGGAGAGCACGGCGCTGCAGGCGGTGCTGATGTCGGGCCTGTTCAAGTCCATCGCCGACGGCCGTGTGCCCGGCGTGCGCCTGATGCTGGTGATGGACGACAAACAGTACGGCGACTGCCGTGGCGCGCTCGACGCAATGCGCGCGCCGGTGGTGCCGGTGCCGCTGTTCCGGCGTGCGGATTTCGACCGCGTGGCGCGGCAGCTCTGCTATCAGTTCTCGGACACGCTTTACGAAGAGCCCTGGGTCCCGCCGATGCTGGTGAGCCTGCTGAAGAGCCTGGGTTCGCCACAAGGCTGGGGTGCTGATGTGCTTGAGGGCATTGGTGCCGTGCTGTCGCGCTTCCAGCCCAAGGGCGGTTGACGCCCGATCCCGGCGCGTGCCCTCCCATAGCGTTAACAGGCCCTGACCCATGACGCTGGACCACGCCGCCCCTGCGATCGCCGCCGCGATGGCGGCGATCCAGCGCGCGTTGGCGTCGGGCGGTGACGTGCTGGCGGCGCTGCTGTCGCCGAGCGACCAGCGCGCGCTGCGTGCCGCAGCCATGCCGCGCCGTTTCGACCGCGCCATCTTCGACCAGGTGCTCGCGCCCGCCGCCGGCACCGAGCCCGCGGCGCTGGACCGCCTGCTCGGCCTGGGCATGGTGCAGCCCAGCGCCGGGCGCAGCGGCTGGTACGCCGTGGACGACAAGCGCCGCACGCAGTGGCTCGACCACGCCGCCGGCACGAACGAGGCGGGCGACGATCTCGACAGTGGCGGCATTGCCTGGAAGGCGCTGCACCAGCGCCTGGCCGATGCGTTCGCGCGACTGGGGCCAGACGGTGAACTCGAGCAGCTGTACCACGCGCTGTCGCTGCACAACGCCGCCGAAGAACGCTGGCGCTCGCTTTTCGCCGCCGCAGCCGAGCGCTTCGATTTGGCGCGGTGCGAGTCCTTGCTCGACGTCTTGGCTCAGCGTGCAAGGTATGTGAGCCCGGAACTTGCCAGCCTCATGACGCGCGAGCGCGGGTTGCTGGGCGCCCGCGCCGCCTTCGCCGACGACTACTTCCGCACCAGCCGCTACCTCGAGCGGCGCCAGGTGCTGGCCGCCTTCGAGGCGGTGCTGGCCGACCCCGAACGCTTCATCCTGCAACTGCACGCCCCGGGCGGCAGCGGCAAGACCATGTTCCTGTGCTGGCTGGCGGCGCGCTGGTGCCTGCCACGCGGCATACCCATCGCCCGCGTCGACTTCGACTTTCTCGACGATTCCGAGCGCGCACTGGCACCCGTGTTCCTGCTGGGCAAGATGGCCGAGCGGCTGGACCCGCAACTGCCCGGCGCGCCCTTCTTCGAGCTGCTGCGTGATGTGGCCGAAGAGCGGCGGCGCGGCCTCGGGCGTGCACTCACGGCAGGCCAGGACGGCGACAGCGCGCCGCCGGACCTGGCGGCACTGGCGCAGGAAGTACGCGAACGCCTGGCGCGCACGCTGGTCGAGCGCTGCCCCGGGCGACCCGTGGTGCTGGTGTTCGACACGCTCGAGGAAGCCACGCTCAAGCACCAGGTCAATGTGCTCGACGTCATCGAGGCCATCGCCGCCGTGCGCCGGCGCATGCTCGAGCTCGCTGGTGCCGGAGCCAGTACCGCGCCGCGGCTGGTGCTCATCCTCGCCGGCCGCTACTCGCTGGCCGAGCAGTACCCGCTGGTGCTGCAGAAGTTCGAAAACCAGGTGCTGACGTGCGCGGTGTCGCGCTTCGATGAGGACGAGTCGCGCGCCTACCTGCAGCGCCGCCTCACCGGCATCACGAGCATGCCCTCGGCCAGGCTCATCGAAGCCGTGGTCGAGCGCGCGCACGGCAGCCCGTTCAAGCTCTCGCTCTACGCCGACATCCTGCTGACGACGCCGCAGCTCGACATACGCGAGCTCGGCCAGGGTGTCGACGTCGACATGCTGTACCTCATCGAGCGTGTGCTCAAGCGCATTGCCGATGCGCGCCTGCGCTGGCTGCTGCGCTACGGCGTGCTGGCGCGGCGGCTGTCGCGCTCGTTCGTCGAGAACGTGCTGCTGCGTGCGCTGCGGCGCGCGCTGCGCGGCGACCGACTCGCCGACAACCCGGCCGACGACGGCGTGGCACACAAGGACTGGGGCGCGTTGTGGGGCAGCGCCGGCCAGGGCAAGGCGCGCGCGGCCGCCATCGACCCCGCTGCACTGTGGCGCCAGCTGCGTGACTACGCCAGCGCCTCGTCGTGGGTCAGCGTCGACCCGACGGTGACCGACGCCGTGGTCATCCAGCCGGTGGTGAGCCAGCCGATGCGCCGCGCGCTGCTGCACCGCGACCGGCCGGTGGTCGAGCAGATCCACCGCGCGGCGATGGCCTTCGCGCGCCGCGGCGAAACAGGTCGCAGCGACGCCGGGCATCTGGCCGAGCATCTGGCCGAGCTGAGCTACCACGACTTCCAGCTGCGTGGCGCCGCCGCGGCCACGGCCTGGCAACGGCGGCTGACGCAGTACGCGTTCGACGACGAGGTGGTGGAGGCGCTGGCTTCGCTGCTGCTGGCACGTGACCTGGCCGAAGCCGAGCCGGGGGCCGCCGCCCTGGTGCCGCCATGGGCTCGGGCACTTGCACTCTTCGCGCTGGCCGAACTGCACGCCGGCCGCGCGCGTGACAGCGATGACGCGACGGCCAAGGCCAAGCTGCTGATGCAGTCGCGCCAGCACCTCGCGCAGTTCGACGCCATCACGCTGCCGCCGGGCCTACCCAAGGCGGCCGGCGTCGCCCCGGCCCGGCGCGGGCGGCTGCGCCTGGAGCTCGCCGCCGACGCCACCCAGACCCGCACCGCACTGCTCGAGCTGGAGGCGGCGCTGGGCGCCCGGCTCGATGCCGAGATGCGCTCACAGG
>JANLYV010000591.1:0-5726 GCA_031365825.1 Rubrivivax sp.
CCAGGCGCACGCTTACGTAGAGGGCGCGTTGTTCGCCCTGCAGTTGCACACGCCGGATCACCTCGGTCTTGGGCGGCAGCTCGGTGGCCACGTCCTGCTTGCGCCGGCGCAGGATGAAGGGCCGCACACGCGCCGCCAGCAGCTCGGCGCGCAGCGTCTCGCCGCCGACTTCGATCGGCTTGCGCCAGACGCGCGTGAAGCTGCGCGTGTCGCCCAGAAAACCCGGCATGAGCCAGTCGAAGTGCGCCCACAGCTCGCCCAGGTGGTTTTCCAGCGGCGTACCGGTGACACACAGGCGGTGGCGCGTGTTCAGCCGGCGCAAGGCGCTGGCGGCACGGCTGCCGGCGTTCTTCACCATCTGCGCTTCGTCCAGGATCAAGAGGTGCCAGGCCTGGGCTTTCAGCGCGTCGAGGTCGCGCCACACCAGCGGGTAGGTGGTGAGCACCATGTCGTGCTCCGCCACACGAGCGAAATCGCGCTTGCGCTCGCTGCCTTGCAGCGTCAGCACACGCAAGCCGGGGGCGTAGTTTGCCGCCTCGTTTTGCCAGTTGGCGATGAGCGAGGTCGGCAGCACCACCAGCGCCGGGCGGTCGAGGCGGCCGCTGTCTTTTTCGATGAGCAGATGGGCCAGCACCTGCGCCGTCTTGCCCAGGCCCATGTCGTCGGCCAGGATGCCGGCGAGGTGGTGCTGGCGCAGGTACTGCAGCCAGGCCACGCCGGTGCGCTGGTAGTCGCGCAGCTTGAGCTTCAGGCCCGCCGGCATGGCCACCGGCGGCGGTGTGCCGGCCGCGCGCAGCCGCTCGGCCAGGTCGGCCAGGCCACTGCTGCCTTGCAGCTGCCACTGGCCGTGCGTGCCGGCACGCGCCGCCTGCGTCTCCATCAGCCCGGCGCGTAGCGTCTCGATGCGGTGCGCTTCCCAGCTCGACAGGCGCAGCGGGCCCTCTTTGCGGCGCGGGTCGGTGAGCAGGTCCAGCATCGCGCTAACCACCGTCTTGAGCGGAGCCGCCGGCGCCTCGATGCGCTGGCCATCGGGGGCACGCAGCGTGATGATCATGTCGTCGTGGATGAGTGCAATTTCGGCCGCCTTCAGCCAGCGCGGGTCGCGCTTGAGCAGGTCGGCCAGCAGCGGCGCCAGGTCCAGCGTCTCGCCGTCGACGTCCACGCCCAGGCTGAGCATGAAGCTGCCTTCGCGGTGCGAGCCGCGCAGGGCCGCCAGCGGCTGCAGGCGTGGGCCCAGCGGCTCGGCCAGTTCACGGCCGAGTTCCTGGCCCGACTCCGGCTCGATCAGCAAGCGCCAGCGCTCGACCGTCACGCACTGGTGCGCGAAGCCCGGCTGCACCAGCACCTGCCAGCCCTGGGCTTGAAGCTTGGGCACCTGCTCGGCCCAGAAGTCGCCGAAGTGGGCTTCTTCGGGCAACGTCCAGAGCTGATCGAAACCTTCGCCGGCGCTGCGTGTGCGCCACTGCAGCGCCTGCGATGGCAGCGGGCGCAGGCCGCTCGCCCAGAGCATGTCGCTGGCCTGGTTTTCGGCCGTGTGGTCGCGCTCCAGCACCTCGCGCTGGTCCCAGGCGCCGCGCAGCACTTCGCTGGTCTTGGCGCGGATCTTGAGGACGCTCGTCGGTGCCGCCGTTTCCCAGCGCAGGCCGCTGGCCGTGACGTAGGTCCAGTGCACGCGCGCGACCGTCAGCTGCGCGCTGCGCGGGCCGAAGCCGGGCAGCGCGCGCATACCCAGCAGGCCGTCGCCGCGCGTCAGCGTTTGCAGGTTCAGGCGCGGTCGGAAGAGGCGGCCGGGCGCGGCCGGTGGCGCCGTCAATCGCCTCTCAGCAAACATCGGTGACTACACATACGGCCGCTGCCAGTGCACACCGTCTTCGGTGAGCATCACGTCCAGCGCCACATCGTGCGCTTCGCCTTTGAGCCAGGGCACGAAGCCGTGCGCGTAGCCCACACCCACCGTCACCGGGCTCACCGAACCCACGGAACTATTGGCTAACGCCGCAAGTGTGCGGTCATAAAAGCCGCCGCCGTAGCCCAGGCGCATGCCATTCGGGCCGTAGCCGACGCAGGGCACCAGGAGCAGCTGCGGCTCGAAAGCCTCGGTGTCCTTGGGCTTGGGGATGCCGTAGGCGTCTTCTTCCATCGGGCAGCCGGGGTACCAGGTGTGAAAGCGCAGCTGCCTGGTGTCGCGGTTGATCACCGGCAGCCCGATACGGCGGCCCGCTTCGGCCTCGCTCCAACGGAAGAGTGCGGGCAACGCGTCGAACTCGCCCTTGATCGGCCAGTAGGCGCCGATGCTGCTTTCCTGCCGGCTCACCAGCCACACGCGCAGCACTTCCTGCAGGTGCACCGAACGCTGGTGCCGGTCGTGCATGGCCTGGCGTTCAGCCTGCAGCTGGCGGCGCAGCAACTTCTTGTCCTGCACGGGCTCGGCGTTGAAGTTGAAGGGCTCGGTCATGGCGTGGGTCCTGCGGCGCGGGCTCGCATTGTGCGGTGGCGCCGTAGACTGCGGCGCATGCCCATGTCCGGACTGGTCGCGCACTGCATCGAGCTGCTATCGCCGCTGGGCGCGGTGCGTGCACGCGCGATGTTCGGCGGCCACGGGCTGTATGTCGACGAGGTCTTCATCGCGCTCATCGCGTTCGACAAGCTCTACCTCAAGGTGAATGAGCAGACGCAGCCGCAGTTCGCCGCCGCCGGCTGCCAGCCTTTCGTCTACGACGGCAAAGGCAAGGCGGTGACCATGAGCTACTGGACGGCGCCGGCGGAGGCGCTGGACTCACCCGAGCTGATGCGCCCGTGGGCGCGCATGGCGCTGCAGGCGGCGCTGCAAGCCCGCGCCGCGGCACCGCCCAGGTCCGCTAGAACGCGTACAGCAGCACCGGCCGCCACGCCTGCCGCAAAGCGTCGCGCCGCACGCGCCACCAAGCCGCGGGGCTGAAGCGCGGCGCGGTCACCTGGGGTGCTTCCAGCACCATCAGCTGCGCGTGCGGGTCGCCTTCGATGACCCACTCGGTACCCGCAGGCAGCGGCGCGCGCTCACCTTCGCACAACCACAGGTCCTCGCCTTCAAGGCCGGCGCCGGTGCGTGTGAGCCAGGCGCGGCCCGACTTCAGCACGAGCCAGCGCGTCATGCTCGAAGCCTGCAGGCGCGTCGCCTGGCCGGCTTCCAGGGTCCATTCGCCAGGTGCTGTGGTTTGATGTGAATTCATCATCACTGTCCCTTTCGAGGCTACTAAACTACGGGCCTAATATTGCTACCGGGTTCGGTGAAGGTCCAATGAGTTTTGCGGCAGTCGTTGATGATCAAAGCGCATGAATAGCCCACGCCGGCGGCCGCTAGCCGTAGGCCCGCTGCGCGCCTTCGAAGCTGTCGCGCGGCGCTTGAGTTTTGTCGGCGCGGCCGACGAGCTGCATCTGACGCAGCCGGCCATCAGCCGCCAGATCCGCGCGCTCGAAGACGAGCTCGGCATGCGGCTCTTCAGCCGCGGCACAAGGCATGTGGAGATCACCGGCGCCGGCGCCACACGGCTGCGCGCGGTGGCGCCGATGCTCGACCGGCTCGACGCCAGCGTGCGCCAGCTGCGCCTGGGTCAGGGGCGCGAGCAGGTGAGCTTGACGACCTTCGCCTCGTTCGCCTCGCTGTGGCTGTTGCCGCGCCTGCAGGCCTTTCAGCAGGCGCACCCGCAGACCGACATCCGCATCTCGGCCAACGACACGCTGGCCGAGTTCGACGACCCCGAGCTCGACCTGGCACTGCGCTACTGCCACGCCGACCAGGCGCCCAAAGGCTCGCCGCTGCTCTTCGGCGAAGTGCTGACGCCGGTGGTGAGCCCGGGCTACCGCCGTCTGCGCCAGCCGGACGAGCTGGCGCGCCACACCCTGCTGGAAGAAGACGACCACCGCGCCAGTGCCGAGTTCCTGAGCTGGCGCCATTGGCTGCAGCTGCATGCCTCACCCGGGCTCGAGCCGCAGGGCTGGATCTACCTCAACTTCACCTACCAGCAGGTGCAGGCGGCGATGGCCGGGCAAGGCGTGGCGCTGGCGCGTTTGTCGCTGGTGCACGAGTCGCTGGCGCGCGGCGAACTGGTCGAACCTTTCGGCGCCGCGCGACGCGTGGCTTCACCTTACGCCTACTTTTTGCTGCGCTGGCCGGACCGGCGCGAACGGCCCGAGCTCGCGGCCTTCGAAGCCTGGGTGCTCGGCGAAGCGGCCAAGACGCGCGCGGCGGTGGTGATGCCGAATGCACAGGGTGGCTGAAGGCCACGCCCCGCGCGGCACACGGACAGGCTAAATTCCGCCTCATGTTCTCGCCCTCCCGCTCATCCCCCGCCGCTGCGTTAACCTGCCTGCTAACGCTGTGCCTGTGGGCACCCGTGGCCGCGCGCGCGCAGGCCAAAACTGCCGCTGTCGACGCAGTCGTCGAAGCCCGCGACGCCCTGCGCCGGCGCGACCAGCCGCGGCTGGTGGCCTTGCGCCAGGCCACGAGCGGCCACCCGCTGGCGATGTGGGTCGAGTACTGGGAGCTCGCCAACCGCCTGGGCGAAGCGCAGCAGGCCGAGCTCGATGTTTTCTACACCCGCTGGAGCGGCAGCTACGTCGAAGACCGTTTGCGCAACGACTGGTTGCTGGAACTGGGCAAGCGCCGCGACTGGGCCAACTTCAGCCGCGACCTCATCGCCTACCGCATGCACGACGACCGCGAGGTCAGCTGCTACCAGATGCTGATCCAGCACCAGGCCGGCCAGGATGTGCGCGACGCCGCCCGCGCCGCCTGGTTCGCGCAGCGCGACGCCGAAGACGGCTGCACGCTGCTCGCCACCACGCTGTACCAGGCCGGCAAGCTCAAGGCCGACGACGCCTGGACCGAAGCGCGCTTGTCACTCGAAGCCAATCGCCCACGCGCCGCGCGCCTGGCCGCAGGCTTGGTGAGCGAAGCTGCCGCATCGACGGTGACGGAGATCTTCGACAGCCCCGCGCGCGTACTCAAGCGCTTCGAGAAGGAGCCGCTCAGCGGCAGCCGCGCCGAGCTGGCCTTGCTCGCCGTGATGCGCGCTGCTGCCAACGACCCCGAGTTCGCCGCGGCACAGCTGACTGCCGGCCTGGCCCAACAGCTCGGGCCGGAACGCGCGGCCTATGCCTGGGCCACCACCGGCAAGTACGCCGCGCTCAAACATGCACCCGAAGCGCTGGAACATTACGCCCGCGCCTTCAACCTGCTCGGCACCAAGGCGCCGGCCTGGCCCGACGAGACCCTGGCCTGGGCCGTGCGCGCGGCCCTGCGTGCACCGGCGGCCGAGCGCAACCGCTGGGCGCTGGTGCAGCGCGCCATCGCCGCCATGAGTGCTAACGAACAAAACGACAGCACATGGATCTACTGGAAAGCCCGCGCGACGATGGCGCGCGCGCCGGCCGGCGAAAGCGGCGAAGCCGAGCGCACGGCCGCGCGCGGTGCGCTCGAGGGCCTGGCCGGGCACCAGGGCTTCTACGCCAAGCTGGCGGCCGAAGACCTGGGCAACCGCATCATCCCGCCGCCCACGCCGGCGCCCTTGACTGAGGCCGAGAAGCAAACACCGCGCCAGCTGCCCGGCTTCACCCGCGCCTAGTTGCTCATCGCGCTGGGTCTGCGCAACGAAGGCGTGCGCGAATGGAACTGGACGCTGCGCGGCATGAACGACCGCGAGCTGCTGGCCGCGGCGCAACTGGCCTGCGAAGCCCAGGTGTGGGAC
>JANLYV010000593.1:0-1955 GCA_031365825.1 Rubrivivax sp.
CCTTCGAGGGCGACGTCTGGCAGTGGCACCAAGACTATGGCACCTGGCTCAACGACGACCTGATGCCGACCGAGCGGGCCATGAACGTGGCCATCTTCCTCGACGACGTGAATGAGTTCAACGGGCCGCTGATGTTCATCCCCGGCAGCCACCGGCGCGGTGTGGTCGACGCCAGTCACGACCTCACCACCACCAGCTACCCGCTGTGGACGGTGAGCCATGACTTGATCGCGCAGCTGGTGCAGCGCGCCGGCGGCAAGCACGGCGGCATCGTCTCGCCGCAAGGCCCGGCCGGTTCGATGATCGTCTTCGACTCCTGTCTGGTGCATGCCTCGGCGAGCAACCTCTCGCCGTGGAACCGCGTCAGCGTCTACCTGAGCCTTTGTGCCGTCAGCAACCACATCCGCCGCTTCAAGCGGCCCGAATACATCGCGCACCGCGATTTCACGGCCATCGAGTGCCTCCAGGACGACTGTCTCGTCGCCAAGGCCGAGGTGCAGCTGCCCTGGGCCGCCGGCATGCCGCGCAGCGCGCTCGAAACATCACTGGACGTGAACTCATGAACCTGCACGCCAAACTCCTGGAACGGGCCGCTAACGGCCAACCCGTACGCATTGGTTTGATCGGGGCCGGCAAGTTCGGCTCGATGTACCTGGCGCAGATTCCGCGCACGCCGGGCGTGCAGATGGTCGGCATTGCCGATCTTTCGCCCGACGCGGCACGGCGCAACCTGGCGCGCGTGGGCTGGGCCGCCGAGCGCTGCGCCGCACGTTCGCTCGACGAAGCCGTGGCCCAGGGCAGCACGCACATCGGCGAGGATTGGCGCGCTCTGGTGGCGCACCCGGCCATCGACGTCGTCGTCGAATGCACCGGCCACCCCATCGCGGCGGTGGCGCATTGCCTCGAAGCCTTCCGCCAGGGCAAGGCCGTGGTCAACGTCACGGTCGAGGCCGACGCGTTCTGCGGGCCACTGCTGGCGCGGCGCGCGGCCGAAGCCGGTGTCGTCTACTCGCTGGCCTTCGGCGACCAGCCGGCGCTGATCTGCGACCTGGTGGACTGGGCCCGCACCTGCGGCTTCCCGGTGGTGGCGGCGGGGCGTGGCCACAAGTGGTTGCCGCACTTTTCGCAGAGCACGCCGGACACGGTGTGGGGCAACTACGGCCTCAGCCCGGAGCAGGCCGAGCGCGGCGGGCTGAACCCGAAGATGTTCAACAGCTTTCTCGATGGCAGCAAGCCGTCGATCGAGTGCGCGGCGGTCAGCAACGCCACCGGCTTGACCGTGCCGAGCAACGGCCTGCTCTACCCGCCGGCCAGCGTGGCCGACATCCCGCGCGTGACGCGGCCGAAGAGCGAGGGCGGCGTGCTCGAAAGCAAGGGCATGGTCGAGGTCATCTCCAGCCTGGAAACCGATGGCCGCATCATTCCCTACGACATCCGCATGGGCGTGTGGGTCACGGTCGAAGGCGAGACCGACTACATCCGCCACTGCTTCGAGGAATACAACGCCCACACCGATGACACGGGGCGTTATTTCACGCTCTACAAACGGTGGCATTTGATCGGCCTGGAAGTCGGTGTCTCGGTCGCCAGCGTCGCCTTGCGCAAGGAGCCCACGGGCGTGGCCACGGGCTGGCACGCCGATGTCGTGGCCACCGCCAAGCGCGACCTGCATGCCGGCGAAATGCTGGACGGCGAAGGCGGCTACACGGTGTGGGGCAAGCTGCTGCCCGCCGCCACGTCGTTGGCCCAGGGCGGCTTGCCGCTGGGGCTGGCGCACGACGTGAAGTTGCTGCGCGCGGTGCGTCAAGGGCAGTGCGTGAGCTGGGACGACGTGGCCATCGACACCCGCACCGACGCCTACCGCACGCGGCGTGCGATGGAAGACATGTTCGCGCCGGCACGCGTGGGCTGAAATCGCGCGGCCAACGGCGCCGTTGGTGGCGGCGCCACCCATT
>JANLYV010000594.1:0-4859 GCA_031365825.1 Rubrivivax sp.
TCGTCATTGCCGCCATGCTGGCCCAGGGCCTGCCGCCGTATGCAGCCGCCTGCGCCGGTGTGCTGGCCACCACCAGCTGGTCGCCGGCCTTGAGTTTGTCGACCACGTCGGGGCTGGAAATCGCGTCGACGAAAGCCTGGCGAAAGCGCGTGACGATGGCTTCGGGCGTGGCACGCGGCGCGTACAGCACCAGGCCGAAGTTGGCCTCGTAACCGGCGACGCCGGCCTCGGCCATGGTCGGCACTTCGGGCAGCGTGGGCGAGCGCGTGCTGCCGGAGACGGCGAGTGCGACCAGGCGGCCGCTGCGCACATGCGGCAGCACCGTCGGCCCGGCCAGCAGCCCACAAGGCACCTGGCCGCCGATGACGTCCTGCGCCGCCGGTGCCGGGCCCTTGTAGGGGATGTGCTGCATCTGAAAGCCGGCCATGGACTGCAACAGTTCCATAGACAGATGCCCCGGCACGCCGGCCCCGCCCGAGGCGTAGCTCATCGCGCTGGCGCGTGCTTTGGCCGTTAGCTCGGCCACGCTCTTCACGCCTACGGCCGGGTGGCACACCAGCGTTTGGCTGAACTGCGTGCCCATCGTCACAGGCCACAGCTCGGCCGGCTTGAAGGGCATGGTCTTGTAAACATGCGGGTTCACCGTCACCAGCGTGTCGGTGCCCCACAGCCACGTGTAGCCATCAGGCGCGGCGCGGGCGACTTCGGCCGCGCCGAGGTTGCCGCCGGCACCGGGCCGGTTGTCGATGACGATGGGCTGCTTCAGCGTGGCCTGCATCCTTTCGGAGGCGAGGCGCATGACGATGTCGCTGGGGCCACCGGGCGGGAACGGCAGCACGACACGGATGGGTTTGTCGGGCCAGCTGCCCTGCGCGTGGGCGGTGCTGCCGAGCACGCACAAAGCGAGGGCGATGCCGCAGCGAAGCAGACGGTGTGAGCGAGCCATGTTCATCGTGGCATCTTCAAGCACCACTGCTGGCTGCAACCACGGGGAATGCCCGTGGGTCGATGCGGCATGATGACCACCACCGCCTGGAGTACCGCCGCATGAAACTCGTCATCGCACAGATGAAACACGAGACGAATACCTATTCGCCCGTGCCCACACCCTTGACGCGCTTCGGCAACGGCAGCGCACCGCCACCCGAGGGCTCGTTGGCCTACGAGGCCTACAAGGGCACGGGTGCGGCCATCGCCGCTTTCATCGACCTGGCCGAAGCCGAAGGCGCCGAGTTCGTGATCCCCATCGCCGCCGCGGCCTGGCCCAGCGGCCCGGTGCACGACGCCGCCTTCGAGCACATCGCCACAAGCATCTGCGCTGCCGTGGCGTTGGGCTGCGACGCGGTGCTGCTGGACCTGCACGGCGCGATGGTGACGCAGAGTTTCGACGACGGCGAAGGCGAGCTGCTGCGGCGCATCCGCGCCATCGCGCCGGATGTGCCCATTGGTGTGGCGCTGGACATGCACACCAACCTGTATGACGCCATGGGCGAGCACGCCACCGTCATTGCCGGCTACCAGACCTACCCGCATGTCGACATGTACCAGACCGGCCAGCGTGCCGGCCGCGCCATCCTCGCGCTGCTCGCCGGCAAGGCACGGCCGACGATGGCCTTCGGCCGCGCGGCTATGCTGCCGCATGTGATGCGCCAGGGCAGCGACGACTCCCCCAACCGCGAGTTGCAGGCACGCTGCAAGCAGATGGAGGCGCAAGGCGCGCTGGCCGCGAGTGTGTTCGTCGGTTTCCCCAACGCCGACATCCCGTTTGCCGGCCTCTCGGCCGTGGTCGTCACCGACAACGACCCCGCTCTGGCTGAGCGTTATCGCGACGAGCTGCTGGCGCTGGCCTGGGCGCAGCGCGAGGCCTTCGTTTATCGCATCGAGCCGCTGGCCGCGGCGATGGCGCGCGCCATCGCGCTGGCGCGCGACAAGCCCGAAGGCAGCGGCCCCGTCGTGCTGCTGGACCACAGCGACAACTGCGCCTCGGGCGGCACGATGGACACGATGACGGTGCTGGGCGCGATGCTCGACGCCGGGCTGCGCGATGCCGCGGCCTTCGCCATCTTCGACCCCGCCGCGGTGCAGTTGATGGTGCAGGCCGGTGTCGGCGCCACGCTCACGCTTGCGCTCGGCGGCAAGCTCGACATGCCGGCCATCGGCCTCAAAGGCGAGCCGCGCACGCTGACGGGCCAGGTGCGCCTCATCAGCGACGGGCGCTTTCGCAACCGCGGCCCCATGGCCCGCGGCGAGGTGAACCACATGGGGCCGAGCGCGGTGTTCGAAGTCGCCGGCATCCAGATCGCCGTCATCTCCAACCATGTCGAGCCGCACGACCTGGCGGCCTTCAGTGCACTCGGCCTGGCACCCGAGACGCAGCGCTTCCTCATGCTCAAGAGCCGCGTGCATTGGCGCGCCGGGCTGCGTGCGCTGGCGCATGCGGTGGTGGAATGCGCGGGCACGGGGGTGTGCAGTTCGGACTATGACTTGCTTGCGTTCAAGCACGTGCGCCGGCCGATGTATCCGCTGGATGCGCACATGACTTACCTTTGATGTCCGGCGCCCCATGAGCATCGAGGTCGTCGCCGCCATCGTCTTCGCCATCGCGCTGGTCCACACCTTCGCCACCAAGTACTTCGAGCACCTGGCGCACCGGCATCCACGCCACGCGGGGCTGTTTCACCTGCTCGGCGAAGTCGAGGTGGTGTTCGGTTTCTGGGCCGCGATCCTGATCGTGTTGATCGCCGCGTGGGAGGGTGGCGACAAGGCGCTGGCCTATGCCGAATCGCGCCCGTACACCGAGCCCTTGTTCGTCTTCGTCATCATGGTCGTGGCCGGTTCCAGGCCGGTGCTCGAAGCCATCAAGGCCGCCGTCGCCGCCATCGCGCAGCGCCTGCCCGTGCCGCAAACGCTGGCCCAGGCGTGGCTGTGCCTGGCCCTGGTGCCGCTGCTCGGCTCGCTCATCACCGAGCCCGCGGCGATGACGCTGGCCGCGCTGATGCTGGCGCCGCTGGTGTTCCGGCCGGGTGTGCCCGAGCGGCTGAAGTACGGCGCGCTCGGCGTGCTGTTCGTCAACATCTCCATCGGTGGCACCTTGAGCTCGTTCGCCGCGCCGCCGGTGCTGATGGTGGCAAGCGCCTGGCAATGGGACAGCGCTTTCATGGCCACGCAGTTCGGCTGGAAGGCGGCCATCGCCGTGCTGGTGAATGCCAGCGGCATCTGCTGGCTGCTGCGGCCGCACCTGGCGGCGCCGCCCGCGGCGACGACGACCGCTGCGGCCGTGCCCGCGTGGGTCGTCGCCATCCACTTCGCCTTTCTCGGCGCCGTCATCACCTTCGCCCACCACCCGGTGATCTTCCTCGGCCTGTTCCTTTTGTTCCTGGGTTTCGCGCAGGCTTACGAGCGCCATCAATCGCCGCTGATCGTGAAAGAGGCGCTGCTGGTGGGCTTCTTCCTCGCCGGCCTCGTGGTGCTCGGGGGCTTGCAGCAATGGTGGCTGCAACCCATCGTGTCGACGCTGCCGCCGCTGGCCCTGTACTTCAGCGCGATGGCGCTCACCGCCATCACCGACAACGCCGCCCTCACCTACCTCGGCTCGCTCATCGAAGGCATCAGCGAGCCGGCCAAGTACATGCTGGTAGCCGGCGCCGTGGCCGGGGGCGGCCTGACAGTGATTGCCAATGCGCCGAACCCGGCCGGTGTGGCCTTGCTCAAGCGCGGCTTCGAGGATGAATCCATCGGTGCCGGTGGCCTCTTGCTCGGCGCACTGCCGCCGACGGCGGTGGCCGCCGTGATGTTCCTGGTCTAGGAACGCAGGCGGCAGGACGTGACGTCCTTCACGTGCGTGGCGGACGGCGGCGGCACGGCATAGGAGCCAGGCCCTTCAACCCGGCGTCGGGCTGCCGATGACGAGGGCTCCATGTTCATTGCGGGCGCCTCGCAAGTGCCGGCGCCCACATGCCTCTCGCCCGCGCCTTCCAGACGCTGAAGTTCAGGATCGTTGCCGTGGCCGTGCTCGCGGCCGTGGCTGCGGCCATCGGCACCGCCACGATGGTGCTGGACGTGACGCAGCACGAAGTGCAAAAGATGCTGCTGGCCGACGCACGCGAAGACCGCGAGCAGCATGCCGCGCTGCTGGCGAGCAAGCTCGAGACGCTGAAGCAAAGTCTGGTGGCGGTGGCGCGCCAGGTACCGCCCGAGTTGTGGCGCACGCCCGCCGCCATGGAGCGCTTCTTGCTGGCCCAGCCCGCGCTCGACGCGCTTTTCGATGGCCGGCTCGCGGCCCGGCCCGACGGCGCGATGCTGGCGCGCATCGACCGTGGCCAGGCGACGAAAGCGCTGCCGAACATTGCCGACCGAGCCTACTTTCAGCAGGCCATGCGCGGCGACCAGCCGGTGGTGTCCGACGCCTTGATCGGCAAGGTGGCCAATGCACCGCTGATCATCATCGCCGTGCCTGTGCTCGCGCCTTCGGGTGAGCACCTGGGCATCGTCGCCGGCGCGCTGCGCCTGCAGTCCAGCAGCCTCTTCACCCACACGGCTTCGGCGCGCCGCGATGACGTGCGTGACCTGGTGATGGACCGCAACGGCCGGCTGCTTTCGCATACCGAAGCAGGGCGCCTGCTCGGGCGCGCGCAGGACGAGCCCGGTCTGCGCGAGATTTTCGAACGCTGGCACGGCGCCGGCAGCCCGATCGACACGATGGCCAGCGCCGAACTCTCGCCAGACCACCTGGTGACCCTGGCCGGCATTCCGATGTCCGACTGGGTGGTGGTGCGCCTCACCCCGCGCGCCACCGCACTGGCCACGCTGGCGGCGGCGCAACGCACGGCCTGGGCTGCGGCGCTGTGGGCCGGCGCGCT
>JANLYV010000037.1:0-1741 GCA_031365825.1 Rubrivivax sp.
CCAGCGTGTGCCCAGGCCTTCGCTGATCTCGCGCCAGTCGGTCTTGTCGCTGAACACCTGCAGCAGGCCGCGTGGTGCTTCGAGCGCGCGCTTGCTCGCGGTGTAGCCGTGCTTGGCCATCAACGCCGACATCAGTCCCACACGCGCGGCGCCGCCGGGGTGGAAAGGTTTGGTCATGGTGCCGAACTGTTCGCGCAGGCCGGTGGGCTGCGACGCGGCGAAGCCCAGCGCCATCTGCGTGCGCGCCGCGTCCAGGCCGAGCAGGCGCGAACAGGCCGCAGCGCTGCCGAGCATGCCGGTGGTGCCGGTGATGTGCCAGCCGCGGTCGTAGTGGTCGGGGTAGACGGCGTTGCCGACACGGCAGCTGACTTCGATGCCCAGTACCAGCGCGTCGATCAGCGCGCGGCCCGACAGGCCCAGGTGTTCGCACAGTGCCAGCGCCGCAGGTGCCACCGGCCCGGCGGGGTGGATGATCGTTTTTAGATGCGTGTCGTCGAAGTCCCAGGTGTGCGAGCTGATGCCGTTCAGAAGCGCAGCGCTGGCGATGTCGACACGTTCGCGCCGGCCCAGCAAGGCCGCTTGCGGCGCGGGCTGCAGCGTCTGCACCGCCTGCAGTGCGGCCTGAACCGTCTCATGGCCCGAAGGCCCGATGGCGCAGCCCGCCCAGTTAGCGAAGGTGCGGTGCGCTTCGGCGTCGACCGCGTCGTTCCAGCCGCGGCTGGGGTGCTCGACCACGAAGCGTGCGAGTTGTTCGGTGACGGCCGGCGCGTGGGCGTCGGCCTGGCGGGTCTGGTTCAGGGCCATGCGCTTACTTTGTTGGTTAGGTGGATGGTGTTTCTCTATGTGGAACGAAGGTCCGCATCAAGGGACATGGGATTAGGCCGGGCCAGTGCCCGTGCTGTCAACCGGGCCGGCCCCTGCAAGGCGGGTGCCGGTAGCTTCACTTGAAGATCAACATCAGGGCCACGAACACCAGGAAGCCCAGCAGCACGCGGCGGAACACGGCCTCGCTCAAGCGCCCGCGCAGACGCTTGCCCATGGCCAGGCCCAAGGCCATGGGCAGCAAGGCCAGGCCGGACAGCAGCACCTCGCGCAGCGTGAAGCGGCCCAGCAAGGCCATCGAGCCGTAGAGCGGGACCGCGCCTGCAAGGTAGATGACGCTGATGGTGCCGACGAAGACATCGCGCGGCAGCCGCAGGCTCACGAGGTAGCTGATGATCACCGGGCCGGTGAGTGCCGAGACGCCGCCCATCACGCCCGAGATCGCACCGATGCCCGCGCTCCACCAACGCTCGCGTGCCGGCGGCACGTCCAGCCGCAGCGGCAGTGCGTTCAGCGTCACCGCCAGCAGCACCACCAGCGCGAGCACGGTGCGCAGCGTCTGCTCGGACATGGCCAGCGTCATCGGCACGGTGAGCAGCGTGCTCAGCAGCAGCGTCACGATCAAGGGCAGGAAGCGGCGCACGCCCGGCCAGGAGATGCCGCTGTCCCAGGCCTGCCAGACGTTGCTCAGGATCACCGGCACAGCCATCAGCGCAATCGCCTGCGCTGCCGGCCAGCCCAAGGTCAACAGTGGCACTGCCACCAGCGGCAGGCCAATGCCCAGCGTGCCCTTGACCAGGCCACCGAGCAGGAACGCCAGCGCCGAAAAGGCGAGCAAGCCAGTGCCGGGCCAGGTGATGTCGACTAACACACGAGTGACGCTGACGCCGAGATCGCCGCTAGATGCTGTAGGTCTCGT
>JANLYV010000038.1:0-13568 GCA_031365825.1 Rubrivivax sp.
CCCACCATCGTCGCCACGCGCCGCCCCTGGTGGCAACGCCTGGCCGACCTGTTGAATTCGACGCGGCTTCACTTCGTGGCCGCAGTCCCCACGTCCGCCACCACGGGCTTGGTGCCGACGCCGCCCGAGCAGCTGCGCGACCGCGATCTGCTGCCGCTGGCCGGCTTGAGCGATGCGATGCAGGACGACATTGGTCTGCCCCCGTCATTGCGCGCGCGGGTGCAATCGCTGCGCGAGCGCGAAGCCCTCTGGTTGCGTTTCTAGGCGTGGCGGCCCTACACCCGCGACGTCATGCCGTGGTGCGCGCGCAGGTGCTCCACCAGCCGTGGCGCAATGCGCGACAGCGGCAGGACTTCGTGGATGGCGCCGTGCGCCACGGCTTCGCGCGGCATGCCGTAGACGATGCAACTGGCTTCGTCCTGCGCCACGTTCCAGCTGCCGGCGTCGCGCATCTCGCGCATGGCCGCGGCGCCGTCGCCGCCCATGCCGGTGAGCATCACGCCCAACGCGTTGGGGCCGGCGACACGCGCCACCGAGCGGAACAGTACCTCGACCGAAGGCTTGTGGCGGTTCACCGCCTCGCCGTCTTTCACGCGCACCAGGTAGTTGGCGCCCGAACGTTCCAGGCTCATGTGCAGGCCGCCCGGGGCGATGTAGGCGTGGCCGGGCAGCACCCGGTCGCCATCGCGCGCTTCGGCCACGTGGATGCGGCACAGCCCGTCCAGCCGTGCCGCATAGCTGCGCGTGAAGCCCGCTGGCATGTGCTGCGTGATGAGCACCGCCGGCGCGTCGGCAGGCAGTTGCATCAGCACTTCGCGCGTGGCTTCAGTGCCACCGGTGGAGGCGCCGATGGCGATCAGCTTTTCGGTCGAAAGACGGCCAATGGCAGGCAGGTTCGCAGCGGCGGCGGGCACGATGCTGCCCGAGCTTGCCGGCGCTGCGGGCAGCCGGTGCACGCGCGCCCTGGCCGCGACTCGGATCTTCTCGGTGATGTCGTCGCCAAGCTGACGCAAGCCGTCGGCAATGCCGATCTTGGGCTTGGCCACGAAGTCGACCGCGCCGAGCTCCAGCGCGCGCAGCGTGACTTCGGCGCCGCGGTCGGTGAGGGTCGAGACCATGACCACGGGCATCGGGCGCAAACGCATCAGCTTGCCGAGGAAGTCGATGCCGTCCATGCGCGGCATTTCGATGTCGAGCGTGATGACGTCGGGGTTCAACGTGCGGATCATCTCGCGCGCGATCAGCGGGTCGCTGGCCGTGCCGACGCAGCACATGTCGGCCTGGCGGTTGATGATCTCACCGAGCAGGCCGCGCACCAGGGCTGAATCGTCGACCACCACCACCCGTGTCTTCATGTTCTCTTCCTCAGCCATCAAAAAAGGTCGACCGACCCGCCGCTGCCGGCGGGATCGGCCAGGGCCGCGGCCACGCGCTCTTGCGCAGCCAGGGCCTCGGTGTTGGTGGAGGCCAGGCGCTTGACCATCGCCTTGCCGCTGGCCGGCAGGAAACAGACCTTGCGCGCATAGACGTCGAGCACGTCTTTCGACACCACCGTGATGCGCTCGGTGCGCAGGTAGTCGAGCACGAATTCGGTGTTGCGCACGCCGACGTTGAGGCTTTGCATGCCGCTGATGACGGCGCCGCCGCCGAAGACCTTGGCTTCCATCGTCGAGCGCGTGGCGCCGCGCTTGATGAGCTCGCCGATCAAGAGCTCCATCGCGAAGGCGCCGTAGCGGCCGTTGGCACCGCTGCCCGAGCTGCCGTGGTCGGCCAGCATGAAGTGGTTCATGCCGCCGATGCGCTGCTGGCGATCCCACACGCATGCAGCGATGCACGAGCCCAGCGTGGTGGTGATGAGCACGTCTTCGTCATGCACGAAGTACTCGCCCGGCAGCACCTTCACCGCATCGCTGCGAAAGTGTGCGTCGAAGTAGAAGAACGAGGCTTCGCCCGGGCGCTGCGGGCGCGACTTCAGCAAGGCCAGGCGCGACGCGGCGGCAGCCGCGGGTGGCGCGGCAGGAGCGGTGACGGCGGGCATCTTCTGGATATCGGGCCGGGGGCTGGTTTCTTGAGGCGGCGCGCGCGTCACATGCGCTCGTAAATCGTCTTGCCGCGCAGGCGAAAGAGCGTGCGTGCGTCGCTGAAGTTTTCCGAGTGGCCGGCATACAGGAGCCCGCCCCGCCGCATCACGCGGTGCAGGCGTTCGAGCACCCGGCGCTGCGTGTCGGCGTCGAAGTAAATCATGACGTTGCGGCAGAACACGATGTCGAAAGGCTCACCGAAGCCCGACCAGTCGTGGCTCGTCAGATTGAAGGGCTGGAAGGTGAGCAGGCGCGACAACTCGGGCCGCACGCGGATCTGCCCGCCGTTGCTGCCGGTGCCGCGCAGGAAGTGGCGCCGCAGCCGCTCGGCCGACAAGCCGCGGCTCTGTGCGTCGTACACACCACGGCGCGCCGTGTTCAGCACCTTGGTGTCGATGTCGCTCGCCACCAGCATGGCGTTGGCCGAGACGCCCAGCGCTTCCACCACTGCCATGGCGATCGAGTACGGCTCTTCGCCTGTCGACGCCGCGTTGCACCACAGCCGCAGCGGCGCAGCCGACATCGCGGCACGCGCGCGCAGGTCTTCCACCAATGCGACGAAGTGGTGTGGCTCGCGGAAGAACGAGGTCAGGTTGGTCGTCAGGCTGTTGACGAACTCCTGCCATTCGTCTTCGCCATCGGCGCCTTCGAGCCACTGCAGGTAGCTGGCGAAATTGCCATGGCCGGTCTCGCGCAAGCGGCGTGACAGGCGGCTGTAGACCATGGCCTGCTTGCCCGGGTGCAGGCTGATGCCCGCGCGCTGGTAGATGAGCTGGCGAATGCGCTCGAACTCGGCCGGGCGCAGCGCGAATTCGGCGTCCAGCTGCAGCGGGGCGGGCAGGGTGACAAGGGACATGTTGGGGCGCGGCGTGTAGCGTGGCTTGCGGCGGCGATGGGTGCGAACGCAGTGTCGGCGTGCGGCCGTGCCTGCGGGCCGCGAAGAAGGCCGAGTTACGGCCGTCAATTCGCGCCGTAGCGACGAGAGCCCGCTGCTAGACTGCCTCGGCCTTGACTGGAGAAGGCCACACCGCACGCCGTGACGGGTGTGCCGCAGTCAGCCAAGCCCCGAGCCTGTGGAACCCCGCAACGACCCTGCCACCATTGCCAGTGCCACCATTGCCGCGCCCCATAGTGGCGTGCCGGTGGCATTGCAGTTCGAGACGGCATTGCAGTTGTTGCAGCAATCAGGACTCGCTACGCCGGATGGCGAGCCGGGCAGCCCGGCCTGGTTGCAGGCGGTGATCGACGGGCTGGTGAACATCTCCAGCAAGGACCCGCTCACCGGTCTTGCCAACCGCCGCACCTTCAGCCTGGCCCTGGCGCGTGAACTCGACCGCGTGGCGCGCAGTGGCGAGCCGGCGTTGCTGCTGGCGCTGGACATCGACCACTTCAAGCGCGTCAACGACAGCCACGGCCACGCTGCTGGCGACCTGGTGATCAAGGCCGTGGCCGGGGCGCTGCTCGACTGCGTGCGGCCGATGGACCTGGTGGCGCGTGTCGGCGGCGAAGAGTTTTCCATCATCCTGCCCAACTGCCCCAGCCCCTTCGGCGAAGCCGTGGCAGAGCGCATCCGCCGCCGTGCCGAGTCGACCGTGGTGCCGCTGACGCACGGCCAGGTATTGCAGGTCACCGTCAGCATCGGCGGCGCCTTTGCGCCGCAATGGGTGCGTTCAACGCCGCTGTTATGGACCGAGCGTGCCGACCAGCAGCTCTACCGCGCCAAGGCGCACGGTCGCAACCTGGTACGGCTGGAGCCATCGGCGACTTCGGTGGTGAGCAGTGAAGAGCGCCGCATGCTGTTCGACCATTTCCAGACGCAGGAACACGAATGACCGAAATTGCCGCGCCCGCCGATGCCTTGCCGGGGCTGTCCAGCCGCAGCCGCATCACCGCCATCACCAGCGGCAAGGGCGGCGTGGGCAAGACCTTCATCGCCGCCAACCTGGCCGCGGCCCTGGCGCGCATGGGCCAGCGGGTGCTGGTGCTGGACGCCGACCTGGGCCTGGCCAACCTCGACGTGGTGCTCAACCTGCACCCGAAGATCACGCTGCATGATGTCTTCACCGGCAAGCACGCGCTGGCCGACGCGGTGCTGCCCGCGCCGGGCGGTTTTTCGGTGCTGCTTGCCGGCTCGGGCATGGTCGAATATTCGCGGCTAACGCCGCATGTACGTGAACAGCTGCAGGCGGTGATCGAAGAGGTGGCGCCGCGTTTCGACCGCGTGCTGCTCGACACCGGCGCGGGCATCTCCGACGTCGTGCTCTACACCGTGTCGCTGGCGCAGGACGCGCTGATCGTGGCCACGCCCGAGCCGGCCTCGATGACCGACGCCTACGCCACCATCAAGGTGCTGGCCACCACACAGGGCCGTCGCCGTGTGCAATTGGTGGTGAACCAGGCGGTGCAGCCGCTGGACGGGCGCAACGTGCGCAACCAGCTGCAGCAGGTGGTCGACCGCTACGTCAACCCCGCGATCGACAGCGCAATGCAGATCGAACTGCTGGGCAGCCTGCCGGCCGACCCGGCGGTGCGCGAGGCGGTGCACCGCCGCCAGTTGATTTCGATAGTCGCGCCGGGGGCGCCGGCCACGGCCGCCATCAACGAGCTCGCGGCGCGCTTGTTGGCGTGAGCTGACCGCGTGATGAGCGCATCGCCATTGCGCAACAAGGGCGGCTGATTCAAGCCTTGGTGCTGCCGGCCAGCAGCACGAGCAGGGCACCGGCGCCACCCTCGGGCCCACTGGCCTGCGCGAAGGCGATGACCTCGGCGCATTGCGCCAGCCACTTGTGCACCTTGGCCTTGAGCACCGGCTGCTTGCCCGGCGAGCCGTGGCCCTTGCCGTGCACCACGCGCAGGCAGCGAGCGCCGCGGCGCGCAGCGAGGCGCACGAACTGCGCCAGCTCGTCGCGCGCCTGCTCGCGGCGCAGGCCGTGCAGGTCGAGCTCGGCCTGGATCGCCCAGTGGCCACGGCGCAACCGCGCCACCACGCTGGCGTCCACGCCGGGCCGGCGAAAGCTCAGGCCATCGTCGGTGAGCAACAGCGATTCAACGTTGACTTCGTCCGACATCGCCTCGCGCAGCGCCGCCTGTTCGTCGAGCCGGGTCTGCCGCGGCTCGGGCATCGGGCGGGTCCGTGTCGACGTGGCGATCGAGCGCGCCGGCAGATGGTTGACGGGCCCCACTGCGTCGGCAAAGAGACGCTGCAGACGCAGCGCTTCCTTGCGCGCCGCCAGCTCCCTCTCGCGCGTGAGCTCGGCCACGGCGGCGCGTTGCGCGAGCTCATCTCGCAGTCGCTGCAGCTGCTGCAGCGGGCTCAGGTCGCGCGCTTTCATAGCAGTCCACGCTCGGCCATGGAGGTCACGGCGCCCTGGCCGACGACGAGGTGGTCGAGCACCTTGACGTCGATCAGCGCCAGCGCGGCCTTCAGCGTCTGCGTCAGGAATTCATCGGCGCGCGAAGGCTCGGCCACGCCGCTGGGGTGGTTGTGCGCCAGCACCACCGCCGCGGCGTTGCGCATGAGCGCGTGGCGCACCACGTCGCGCGGGTAGACACTGGTCTGCGTCAGCGTGCCGCGAAAGAGTTCGGCGTACTCGAGCAGCCGGTACTGGCTGTCGAGAAAGAGCGCGGCGAAGACTTCCTGGGGCAGGGCGCCCAGGTGCAACTGCAGGTAGTCCTTGACCTTCTGCGGCGCGTCGAAGATGGGGGCTTCCTGCATCTGCTGCGCCAGCGCGCGCCGCGCCATTTCCATCACCGCGACGAGCTCGGCACGCTTGGCCGGGCCCAGGCCCTTGATGCGCTTTAGCGCATCGGGCTCGGCGCGCAACAGGCCGGAAAAGCCGTCGAACTCGCGCAGCACGTCCTGCGACAAGGCAAACACACCGTGGCCTTTGTAGCCCGTGCGCAAGAGCAGCGCCAGCAGTTCGACATCGGCCAGTGCCGCAGGGCCGCGCGCCAGCAGCTTCTCGCGGGGCCGCAGATCGGCGGGAAGGTCTTTGAGCGACATGGCGGGCAGCACCGGTCTGGGCAAGGGGTGCAAGCGTGGCCCGAGAGGGCCGCCGCATACAATGCGATGCAGTCTATTCGACCTGCTTCGACGACTGTCCCGCGACTCCTGCGCCCAGGCGCCCCGACTGCCGTGAATTGCATCCAGCCGGACTCCTTCCTGACCCTGCATTACCGCCTTGCCGGGCCAGACGGAGCCGACCTCATCAACACCTTTGCAGACAAGCCGGCCACGCTGTCGCTGGGCCAGGGCCAGCTCGCGCCGGCCATCGAAGCGCAGCTGCTGGGGCTGGCCGAAGGTGCCCACCAGAGTTTCGACCTGCCCGCCGGCCAGGCCTACGGCCAGCGCAACCCGCAGCTGCTGCAGCGCGTGAAGCGCAGCCTGCTGCACGAGCTCGGCGACCCTGATGCCAGCTACACCGTGGGTGACGTGGTGCAGTTCCCCACGCCCGATGGCCGCGGCAGCTACGCCGGCGTGGTGCGCGAGACGCAGCCGGAGTGGCTGCTGTTCGACTTCAACCACCCATTGGCGGGCCAGCCAGTGCACTTTGAAGTGCGCGTACTGGGGGTGCTATGAGGCTGCAGGCGCTGGATGAAATCGTGCTTGCCGAACCGCGCGGCTTTTGTGCCGGTGTGGACCGCGCCATCGACATCGTCGAACGCGCGCTGGCGCGTTTCGGTGCGCCGATCTATGTGCGCCACGAGATCGTGCACAACACTTTCGTCGTTAGCGACCTGAAGGCCAAGGGTGCGATCTTCATCGAAGAGCTGGCCGACGTGCCGCCCGGCGCGACGTTGGTCTTCAGCGCGCATGGTGTGAGCAAGGCGGTGCGCGAAGAAGCCGCCGCGCGCGGCTTCCAGGTGTTCGACGCGACCTGCCCGCTGGTGACCAAGGTGCACGTCGAAGTCGCCAAGCTGGCGCGTGAAGGTTATGAATTCATCATGGTCGGCCACAAGGGCCACCCCGAGGTGGAAGGCACCATGGGCCAGCTGCGCGAGGGCATCTACCTCGTTGAAGATGAAGGTGACGTGGCGCATGTGCAGCCGCGCGGCGAACGCCTGGCGGTGGTGACGCAGACGACGCTCAGCGTCGACGACGCGGCGGGCATCATCGCCGCGGTGAAACGCCGCTTCCCGCATGTGCGCGAACCCAAACAGCAGGACATCTGCTACGCCACGCAAAACCGCCAGGACGCGGTGAAGGTGCTGGCGCCGGCGGTGGACATCGTCATCGTCGTCGGTAGCCCCAGCAGCAGCAACAGCAACCGCCTGCGCGAAGTGGCGCAGCGCCTGGGCACCGTGTCATACATGGTCGACTCGGCCGCCGACTTGCGTGAAGCGTGGTTCGCCGGCCGCCAGCGTGTGGGCCTGACCGCCGGCGCCTCGGCGCCCGAGGTGCTGGTGCAGCAGGTCATCGCGCGATTGCGCGAACTCGGTGCCACGTCGATCCGCAAACTCGAAGGCGTGAAGGAAGCGGTGCACTTCCCGCTGCCGCGCGGCCTGGGCAACCGCAGCATGAGCGAGACGGCCGCGTCGCGATCTTGACCGCGGCACGCTGCCGGCGTTTTGCGTTGGCGGCGCGTCGCGCGCTGCCGCGCATTGAACGCTCTTTCCAACGCTCTTTCGAACGCGTTCTCGAAAACCTGCATCAAGGGACACCCCATGCTCGACATTCAACTTCTGCGCCGCGACCTGCCCGCGGTCATCCAGCGGCTGGAGACGCGCAAGTCGCCGCAGCCCTTCCTCGACGTCGAACGTTTCAGCGCGCTCGAGGCCGAGCGCAAACGTTTCCAGACGCAGACCGAAGAGCTGCAGGCCAGGCGCAATGGCCTAAGCAAGCAGATCGGCCAGGCCAAGGGCAAAGGCGAGGACAGCAGTGCGCAGATGGCCGAGGTGGCCGGCATCGCCGACGCGCTGAAGAGCGGCGCCGAGCAGCTGGAGGCCTTGCAGACCGAGCTGCAGCAGATGCTGATGTCGCTGCCCAACCTGCCGCAGCCAGGCGTGCCCGTGGGTGCGGATGAACATGGCAACGTCGAAGTGCGCCGCTGGGGTCAGCCGGCCACACTGGCATTCCAACCCAAGGACCACGTCGACCTCGGCGCGCCGCTGGGGCTGGACTTCGACACCGGCACGCTGCTGTCGGGCTCGCGTTTCACCTTCCTGCGCGGCAAGGCCGCCAGGCTGCACCGCGCGCTGGCGCAGTTCATGCTGGACACGCAGACCGAACAGCATGGCTACACCGAGTGCTGGACACCCTACATCGTCAACCGCGAAATCCTCGAAGGCACGGGCCAGCTGCCCAAGTTCAAGGAGGACATGTTCTGGGTATACCGGGGAAGCGTCGGCGATGCCGCCGCGGGTGGCGGCGACGAAGCGCAGGCCGAGCAATACCTCATCTCTACCAGCGAGATTTCGCTGACCAACACCGTGCGCGGGCAGATCCTCGACGCCGCCGTGCTACCCATCAAGTTGACGGCACACAGCCCCTGCTTTCGCTCGGAAGCCGGCAGCGCCGGGCGCGACACGCGCGGCATGATCCGCCAGCACCAGTTCGACAAGGTCGAGATGGTGCAGATCACGCACCCCGAGCACAGCGACGCCGCGCTCGAAGCCATGGTGGGCCATGCCGAGGCCATCCTGCAGCGGCTCGAGCTGCCTTACCGCGTCATCACCCTGTGCACCGGCGACATGGGCTTCGGCGCGGCGAAAACCTACGACCTCGAAGTCTGGCTGCCGGCGCAGGACACCTACCGCGAGATCAGCTCGTGCAGCAACTGCGAAGCCTTCCAGGCCAGACGCATGCAGGCGCGCTTTCGAAACGCCCAGGGCAAGACCGAGCTCGTGCACACGCTCAACGGCTCGGGCCTGGCGGTGGGCCGCACGCTGGTGGCCGTGCTCGAAAACCACCAGCAAGCCGACGGCAGCATCCGCGTGCCGGTGGCACTGCGGCCCTACCTCGGCGGCGCCGAGCGGCTGGTGCCATGAGTTTGATCGTTAGCAGTCGCGTCCAGCGCCTGGCGCTTGAGCTGCTCGCGGCGCTGGACAGCGTGCGGTGCATCGCGCTGCCGTCGTCCGCGGCCGCAGGCTTGTCGATGCCCGAGGCCTTTGCCGTCGGCGCCGAACTGCGTCGCTTGCGCGTGCAGCGCGGCGAGCGCGCGCTGGGTTGGAAGATCGGCTTCACCAACCGCCGCATCTGGCCGCGCTATGGTGTGTACGGGCCGATCTGGGGGCCGGTTTGGGACAGCACCACGCTGCTGCTCGACAGCGGTCACGCCGAGTTGTCATTGACGGGCTTGAGCCAGCCGCGGCTCGAGCCCGAAATCGTGTTCGGTTTCGCGCGGGCGCCGCGCGCCGGCATGAGCCTGGCCGAATTGCAGGCTTGCCTGGAATGGGTGGCGCATGGCTTCGAAGTCGTGCACACGCACTTTGCCGGCTGGAAGTTTGGCGCCGCCGACTGCCTGGCCGACTTCGCGCTGCATGGGCGTTTGCGCGTCGGCCCACGCGTGCCGGTGCAAGGCTGGCACACACTGGCCGAAGACCTGGCTGCGCTGCGCGTGCAACTGCATTGCGACGGTGTGCGCAAGGACGAAGGCCAGGGCAGCAACGTGCTCGACGGGCCGTTGCAGGCGCTGCGCATCTGGGTCGATGCGATGGCCGAACAATCACCGTCGTGGCAGGTGCAAGCGGGTGAGTTGGTCACCACCGGCACCATCACCGACGCCTGGCCGATGGCGGCCGGCGAGCACTGGCACACCGTGCTTTCCGAGCCTCGGCTCACACCCTTGTCGCTGCAGCTCGTGCGCTGAAACCGGTGCACTAGAATGCGCGCCTTCGCCTGTGGCCAGACCCTCACGGAGCGAGCGAATTTCGGAGAGGTGGCAGAGTGGTCGAATGCGCGGGACTCGAAATCCCGTGTACGTTTTCAACGTACCGTGGGTTCGAATCCCACCCTCTCCGCCACTACCTGGGAAACATGCGCCTCGAGGGCCTGTTTCACCCGTCTACCCGGTGCGACTCCGGGCCCAGCCCGCCACGGTATCGAGCATCGCGTCCAGCGTCTGGGCATCGGTGCGGCCGCCGCGGGCCCGCACGTGGAAGGCATGGTCGGCGTCTTCGAACAGTGCCAGCGTTGCGCGCTCACCCAGGCTCAGCAGCATCGGCTGCAGCCACGCCAGCGCCGCCAGTTCGTCGCGCGTGCCTTGCAAGAACAACATGGGGCACTCAACCGCCAACAGGTGCTTGGCGCGCTCATCCGAAGGCTTGCCGGCCGGGTGCAAAGGAAAGCCCGCGAACACCAGGCCGCGCACACCCGAAAGCGGCGCCAGCGCCTGCGCTTGCGACGTCATGCGGCCGCCGAACGACTTGCCGCCGGCGAACAGCGCCAGCCCGGGCAGCCGCCGCGTGGCTTCGGCCACCGCGGCGCGCACGGCGGCGTGGGCCACCTGCGGTACGTCGGGCCGCTTCGACCCTTGCTCCATGTAGGGGAACTGGTAGCGCAAGGTCGCGATGCCGCGTTCGGCCAGGCCGTTGGCAAAACTCGCCATGAACGCGTGGTCCATGCCAGCCCCGGCGCCGTGCCCGAAGACATAGCCCGCCCAGGCCTTCTCGGGCGCGCGCAGCAACGCTGAAACCGATGACTCGGCGCCGATGGTGATGCGCAGCCGTTGGGTCGAGGGGTGTTCCATGGCTTGGCTCGGAGCATGCCAGCGTCGCGTGAATCCCACAAATCCACGCTTCGCCAACGCGTTGCGCGACGTCGGCCGCGCCGTCGCGCCGCCTTCGAGTCGTCGCGGCGCTACTATGGTCGTCCCCGCTACGGCGCGGCCGCCCACTGCGGGCCGGCTTGCGCTCCTCACAGTGAGGTTGCCATGGCAGCACGTTCAATCGCTTCCTTGACCCTGAGCTTCGGCCTGGTGTCGATTCCCGTGAAGCTCTACTCCGCGACCGAATCGTCGAGCTCGGTCAAGTTCAACATGCTGGCCAAGGACGGCTCGCGCCTGAAGCAACAGTACGTGTCGGAGAAAGACCAGACCGTGGTGGCTCGTGCCGACATGGTGAAGGGCTATGAGTTCGAGAAGGACCGCTTCGTGCTCTTCTCGCCCGACGAGTTGAAGGCGCTGGAAGAAGCCAGCAGCCCGGCGATCGAAATCATGGCCTTCATCCCGGAGAAGTCAGTCGACCCGCTGTTCTACGACAAGGCCTACCTGATCGCCCCTGACAAGCGCGGCGGCAAGCCCTACGCGCTGCTGGCCGAAGCCATGCGCCAGAGCGGCCGCTGCGCGCTGGCCAAGTGGGCCTGGAAGTCCAAACAGTACGTGGTGCAGGTGCGGCCGGTGGACGACGGCCTGGTGCTGCAGCAACTGCTGTACGCCGACGAGGTGCGCTCGCTGAAAGACCTGTCCATCGAGCCGGTGACGGTGAGCGCCGGCGAACTGCAGCTCGCGCTGCAGCTTATCGACCAGATCTCGCAAGACGCCTACGACCCGACACAGTATGTCGATGAAGAGCGCAAGCGCATTCTTACCGCGATCGACGAGAAGATCGCCGGCAAGGAAGTCGTCGCTTCCGCACACGACGAAGCGCCGAGCACGGCCCAGGTCATCGACCTGATGGAAGCGCTGCGTGCCAGCCTGGGCAAGAAGACGACAGCGGCCAAGCCGGTTGTCGTCGAACCGGCCGCCACGCCCGCCGCCGAAGTCAAGGAGCGCAAGGGCGCCAAGCGCGCCGCGGCACCGAAGGTCGAGCAGACCGCCGCGGCGCCGGCCCCGGCGTCTGTGCCCAAGCAGGCGCGCGCCAGGAAGTGACGCGCGCCGACGACGGCACCCCTTCGACATACACCCTGCGCCGCGTGCAGGCGATGCTGGGCTTGTCGCGCACCATCGTCGCCGGGCTCATCGCCGAAGGTTTCGTCGCGCCGACACGCGGGCCGCGCAACGAGTGGCGCTTCACGTTCCAGGACCTGATGCTGCTGCGCACCGCGCATGCACTGCAGGCCTCGCAGATCCCGCCGCGCAAGATCCTGCGTTCGCTGGCACGGCTGAAGGCCACGCTGCCGCAGGAATTGCCGCTCACGGGCCTGCGCATCACGGCCATCGGCGCCGACGTCGCCGTGCGAGACCGCAGCGGCCAGTGGCAGGCCGACAGCGGCCAGTTGCTGATGGACTTCGATGTCGCGCCGCTGGCCGGCAGCGTGGCCTTCCTGGCGCGCGCCACCGCGCCTTCCGCGTCATCCGCGCCACCCGGCGCGCCGGCGTGGTTCGAACGTGGGCTGGCATTGGAGGCCACCGACCCGGCAGCGGCCGAAGCGGCGTACCGACAGGCGCTGGTGTTGGCGCCTGACCTCGAGGCGGCGTATCTGAACCTGGGCGCGATGTTCAGCGACGCGGGTCGCTTCGGCGAACTGGCCGAGCTGTCCGACGCCGCGGTCGAGTATTGCCCGGCATCGCCGCTGATCCACTTCAACCGCGGCGTCGCGCTCGACCACCTGGAACGGCCGCCCGAGGCCATCGCCAGCTATGAGTGCAGCCTGCTGCTCGACCCGACACTGGCCGACGCGCACTACAACCTCGGCCGGCTGCGTGAACAGCTCGGTGACAAGCGCGGTGCGCTGCGCCACTTCAGCGCCTATCGGCGGTTGATGTGAACCCCCCCCGAAGCGGCCTGCGGCCGCCTCCCCCCCAGGGGGGCGACGCGAGCGGACCGGCTAAGCCGGATCCGCAGCTTCTGCTCGAACCGGATCCGCTGGCGCGCTACTGGGCCAAGCGCAACTTTGCCGTCACGAGTGAGCCGCGCGGCGGCGTGGCCACGTCGGGCCCCGAGCTGGCCTTCGTGGTCCAGAAGCACCACGCCAGCCGGCTGCATTACGACTTCCGGCTCGAACTCGACGGCGTGATGCTGTCGTGGGCCGTGCCCCGGGGGCCGAGCTACGACCCCAAGGACATGCGCATGGCGGTGCACGTCGAGGACCATCCACTCTCGTACAACAGCTTCGAAGGCACGATCCCGCCGAAGCAGTACGGCGCCGGCACGGTCATCGTCTGGGACAACGGCACCTGGGAACCGGCGATCGACCCGCACCAGGGGCTGAAGGACGGCAAGCTGGTGTTCACGCTGCACGGCCACAAACTGCTCGGGCTGTGGGAGCTGGTGCGCATCGCCAAGCCCGGCGACAAGCAGGACCCGTGGTTGCTGTTCAAGAAGCGCGACCGGCACGCCCGGCCGCACAGCGTGTACGACGTGGTCAGCGCGCTGCCCGACAGCGTGATCGCCAAGCCGCTGAAGGCACCGCCCGTGAGCGCGACCGGCCCCGCTGGCGCGGTGAAGGCGGCCATGCCGGCGACGCTGCCGCCGCAGCTGGCCAGCCTGGCCAGCGCCGCGCCGACCTCGGGCTTTTGGTGCTGGTATATCAAGCTCGCCGGCTCCCGGTGGTGGGCGCGCATCGAGGCCGGCGGGGGGCGCAGGATCACCCGCGGCGCCCACGACTGG
>JANLYV010000062.1:0-3350 GCA_031365825.1 Rubrivivax sp.
CGAATCAGCCACTTCTTCCTTCTCGGCGTCATTGCTGCCGGGCTCGTTGGCACCCTTGCTGGGCTCGGGCGGCTCGCTTTTCTTGATGCCATGGGCGATGAAGTTCACCACGTCCAGCCGCGTCACGCCTTGCTGGTGCAGGTAGTACACGGCGTGCGAATCCTTCTCGCCGAAGATCGCCACCAGCACGTTGGCGCCGGTGACTTCCTTCTTGCCGCTGCCGGTGGACTGCACATGCATGATGGCGCGCTGGATCACGCGCTGGAACCCGAGCGTGGGCTGCGTGTCGACCTCTTCGCTGCCCGACACCGTGGGCGTGTTCTCTTTGATGAAGGTCGCCAGGCTCTTGCGCAGGTCATCGATGTTGGCCGCACAGGCGCGCAGCACTTCGGCCGCCGAAGGGTTGTCCAGTAGCGCCATCAACAGGTGTTCCACCGTGATGAATTCATGGCGCTGCTGGCGCGCCTCGACAAACGCCATGTGCAAGCTGACTTCCAGTTCCTGGGCGATCATGCGGCCTCCATGATGCACTGCAGGGGGTGGCCATCACGGCGCGCTGCAGCGAGGACAAGTTCGACTTTGGTCGAGGCGATGTCCTTGGGGTAGACCCCGCAGACGCCACGACCTTCGTGGTGAATCTTCAACATGATGTGCGTGGCAGTTTCCAGATCACGCTGGAAGTATTGCTGCAGCACCATCACGACAAACTCCATCGGCGTGTAATCGTCGTTCAAAAGCACGACCTGGTACAGCGATGGGGGCTTTGTACGCGCCTTTTTTCGCTCGACGACCACCGTCCCGCCGCCCTCGCGATCGGGTCGGATGACGGGCGGTGCAGGTGGCACCGCGGGCGTTTCGTCAGGCATGCGGCATTCTATCGACAGCGACTCTGCTCACGGCGCACTAGGGCTATCCCACAGCGGCCCGTGCAGCTGCATATTGCCGCATCGCGCGAAACTTCAAGGTACGAAAAGCAGCGGGTTCAGCACGTTTCCCGTCACCAGAAAAAACCTTTGGGCTTCGTGTGAAGTACCGGGGGCCCGGTGGCGGCGATTCGGCCTACACATGGTCGATCATCACTTCCCAAACGGGCGACAAGGCAATGGACATGCGGATCTGCGAGATCAGGCGAAGGACGCCGCCAACCGCTTCCTCGCGAACAACGTCGCCCCGAATCTGCTGCCCGGCATTCACCCGAAACGCTCGGTCCAGGAACTGCACAGCCTGCTGATCTCCTAAGGATCGCTCGACCTTCAGCAGGGAGCGAGAGAACCTGCGCGCGTCGCTTCGTCGTGATCGCGCTTGATCTTCCGAGGTTGTATCCTCGACCATGGGGTGCCGAATCGCGGCGATCGTCTGACGCACGTCGGCGGACTTGCTACCAGAGACCAGCAGGGGTTGAGATGCAGGAGTGTGAACATGGCTCACCGCGCGGATCCCGGAATTGAGGCCTTCAGAGCGGCCTTTAGCGGCCGGGCATTGACGCCTGACGACGCAGACTTCGACCGATCGCGCGCGATCTGGAACGGGGCCATCGATCGCAAGCCGGCGGTGATCGTGTGCTGCACCACGGCCGAGCAAGTTGCACAGGCGATCCGCTTCGCGCGCAGTAGCGGGCTCGAAATCGCGATCCGCGGCGGCGGTCACAGCTACGCCGGCAATTCGGTCTGCGATGGCGGAGTGATGATCCATCTCGGCTCGATGAACGGCGTCGCCGTCGATCCCGCGGCGCGGCGTGCGGTGTGCGGCGGCGGGGCAACCTGGGCCGATGTCGACGCGGCAACACAGCAGCACGCGCTGGCAACCCCCGGCGGCTTCATCAGCCACACGGGCATCGCGGGGCTCACGCTCGGCGGAGGTATCGGCTGGCTCACCAAGAAGGCCGGGCTCTCTTGCGACAACCTCGTCGCTGCCGAGTTGGTGACCGCGGACTCGCGCATCTTGCGTGTATCGAAGGACGACAACGCCGAGCTCTTCTGGGCGCTGCGCGGTGGCGGTGGCAACTTCGGTGTTGTCACGTCGTTCGAGTTTGCGCTCCACCCGGTGGGCCCGCTGGTCAACTTGGGGTTGTTCTTCTTCGGGCTCGAAAACGGGCCGCAGGCGCTGCGCTTCGCGCGCGAATTCATCAAGACGCTTCCCCCGGAGGCCATCGCCTTTCTGGCGATCGGCCTGAGCGCCCCACCCGCGCCGTTCGTGCCCGAGCAGTATCGATTCAGGCCCGGGCACGCCCTGCTGATCGCGGGTTTTGGATCGCCCGAGGAGCACGAACGCATCGTGGCGCCGATCCGCAAAGCGGTGACTCCCCTCTTCGAACTGGTGACGCCGATGCCGTACGTGGCGCTGCAGCAGATGTTCAACGAGAGTGCCGTGTGGGGCAGCCTCGGTTACGAGAAAGCCCTCTACCTCGATGAGTTGTCGGATGCCGCCATCGCGGTCATCGGTGAGCACGTACCGAAGAAGAGCTCGCCGTTGTCGTTCTGTCCGACCTTCACCCTGGCCGGCGCGTACCGCACGTCCGGCGACGCCGATACGGCCTTCGGCGGAAGCCGCTCCGCGGGCTACGTGTTCAACATCGAAGCCGCCACCGCTGATCGAGACGTGTATGAAGCCGATCGGACTTGGGTGCGCAACTTCTGGGACGCGATGCGGCCGCACGCGACGGGTTCTGGAGGCTACGTGAACTTCATGGTCGAAGCCGATGATGACCGCGTGCGAGCCTCGTACGGCGAGGCCAAATACCAACGCCTTGCGCGGGTCAAGGCCGAATACGACCCCGCGAACGTGTTTCACTTGAACGCGAACATCAAACCGGCGCCGCAATTGGGCTGAGCGCGCGGCGTGACTTCGAGCCACAGCAGGCCCCTTAAGAGCCTGGTCCGGAGGCGTCCCGGAATCGTGTTACATGTGGTCGATCATCACTTGCCCGAAGCCTGAACACGACACCTGCGTGGCGCCTTCCATCAGGCGCGCGAAATCGTAGGTCACCTTCTTGCTGAGGATCGACTTCTCCATCGAGCTGATGATCAAGTCGGCCGCTGCCGTCCAGCCCATGTGGCGCAGCATCATTTCTGCCGACAGGATCTCCGAACCCGGGTTGACATAGTCCTTGCCGGCGTACTTGGGTGCCGTGCCATGCGTGGCTTCGAACATTGCCACCGAGTCGCTCAAGTTCGCGCCTGGCGCGATGCCGATGCCGCCCACCTGCGCGGCCAGCGCGTCCGACACGTAGTCGCCGTTGAGGTTGAGCGTGGCGACCACCGAATATTCGGCTGGACGCAGCAGGATCTGCTGCAGGAAGGCGTCGGCTATCGAATCCTTGACGATGATGTCGCGGCCGGTCTTCGGGTTCC
>JANLYV010000068.1:0-1546 GCA_031365825.1 Rubrivivax sp.
GCCGATAGCCGCATCGTCCGACGCCAGTGCATTGCCGAGTGCCACGGCCACGTTGCGCAACCAGCGCTCGTGCCCGATGCGCCGGATCGCCGTGCCTTCGGTATGCGCCAGAAACTCGTCCTCGCTCCATGCAAACACGCCCATCAGCGTGTCATGCGCAAGCGGCCGCGCATCGAAGTCCGGCAGGGTCGAGCGCTTGGCGAACTTGTTCCACGGACAGACCAGCTGGCAATCGTCGCAACCGTAGATGCGGTTGCCCATCAGCGGGCGCAGTTCTTCCGGAATGTCTCCCTTGTGCTCGATGGTGAGATAGGAAATGCAGCGCCGCGCGTCGAGCTTGTAAGGTGCGACGATCGCCCGCGTCGGGCAGACCTCGATGCAGCGGGTACAGGTGCCGCAATGTTCCGCTTGAGGTGCGTCCACCGGCAGCGGCAGGTCCGTGTAGATTTCGCCCAGGAAGAACCAGGACCCCGCCTCCCGATTGAGCAACAGCGTGTGCTTGCCGCGCCAGCCCAGGCCGGATTTCGCAGCAAGCGCGACTTCCATGACCGGCGCGCTGTCGGTGAATACCCGATAGCGGAACGGCGTTACGGCGTCGATGCGCTCGCACAGCTTCTGCAGGCGTGAGCGCAACACCTTGTGGTAGTCGCGGCCGACTGCGTAGCGGGCCACATAGGCGCGGTCGCCGTCGCCCAGCACATCCCAGCTCCCGGCAGACTGCGCAGGAAAATAATTCATCCTCAGGCTGATCACGCGCAGCGTGCCCGGCACCAGCTCCGCCGGCCGCGTGCGCCGCGTGCCGTGCGCGGACATGTAATCCATGTCGCCCTGCCAGCCAAGCGCCAGCCATTCCTGCAGGTGTGCCTCGGCCTCTGCGAGATCGCAGTCCGCGATGCCCACCTGCTGAAAACCCAGTTCGGCAGCCCATTCGCGAATTTTATCCAGCAGCGCACCGGCAGCCGGCAGGCCGGGCGCTGCAGTGTGGCCGGGCGGCCTCAATTGGAACCGGACTCCAGGAAATCGAGCTTTCTCGTCTCGCCATGCTTCATCACGAAAAAGCGCTCCGGGGCGACGCCGGCTTGTGCCAGCGCTGCGGCGAGCTTGCGAGGCGGTTCGTCGAGCAACTCGTCGGTCAGCCGGAATGTGCCCCAGTGCATCGCCACGGCGTAGCGCGCATGAAGATCCTGTTGGGCGCGCACGGCCTCCTCAGGATTGGCGTGCATCACGCTCATGAACCAGCGCGGCTCATATGCACCGATCGGCAGCATCGCCAGGTCGAAGCTGCCGAAACGCCTTCCGACATCGGCCAGATCGGGCGAATAGCCGAAGTCGCCGCCGAAGAAAAAGCGCAGGCGCGGATGTTCCACGACCCACGCGCCCCACAGAGTCCTGTCGCGATCCCACGGCGTGCGCGAACTCCAGTGCTGCACCGGTGCGAACGTCAGCTTGAGCCCCTTGTGTTCGGCGCTCTCCCACCAGTCCAGCTCGGTTACGTTGTCGATGCCCTGATCCTTGAACCACGCCTTGAGCCCGAGCGGCACGAAAA
>JANLYV010000088.1:0-2777 GCA_031365825.1 Rubrivivax sp.
TGTCCTGCAAGGGCTTGCGCGAACGCGCATGCATCAACACGTCGCCCACGGCGACGATGCGCAGGCCGGTGAGCGCGGCGACGCGCTGCACCAGGTCGGCCAGCAGTGCGTCATGCGCGTGGTGCAGCAGCGGCAAGGCGATGGCCGCGCGCTCGTGCCCGAACCAGGTCTTGAGCCACATCGCCTGCGCGAAGAAGGTCTCGAACGGCATGACCGACGCCACCAGCAGCGCAAAACAATCGGGCAGACCGGTGAGCATGGGCGCGGTGGGCACCTTGCCTTCTATGTCCGACATCAAGGCCAGGTACTGCCCCTTGGCAGCGCGGCGACGCGCCACGGTGATCCACTGCGCCAGGTTGCCGTAGCCGCGGCGCGACTGCGCCAGCAGCGCCAGGCGCGGGCCGGTAGCCGCGGCGCTGGACGCAGGGTTGGATGAAGAGCCTGACGAAAGACCTGGAGCTGCGATCATCAAGCGCATCGTCGCCCCGATGATCAAAGGCATACGCAAGCGCCGCGCCTCGGTGTGCGCGCGCACCACCCCGGCAAGCGAACACTCGTCGGTGATGGCCAGCGCCGCATAACGCAACGCCTGCGCGCGCGCGACCAGCTCTTCGGGGTGCGAGGCGCCCGTCAGAAAGCTGAAGTTGCTACGGCACAGAAGTTCGGCGTAGGCGGGGAGAGGAATCGATAACACGGGGAGGGCTCGCGAACACGATGGGGTGGCGCGCCTGGCACCGGCCTGGGATAGCGGCCGCCGCTCTGGCCTTGCGGCGCAGCGGCCGCTATCCCAAGCCCGCGCGCGGCGCCCAGCGCTTCGTCATAACCGCGCACGAAGCCCGGCTGCATGGAAGGCACGGCAGCGGGCCCATGCGGCGACAAGCGGCCATCAATATCCACCGACCCCGGCACGCCCCCTGCCAATGGCGCGAGCTGATCCAGCGGGCTGCGCACGGCGCCACCGGCCACGCGCAGGACATGGGTGTAGATCATGGTCGTGCTGACATCGGCATGGCCGAGCAATTCCTGCACCGTGCGGATGTCGTAGCCGGACTGCAGCAGATGCGTGGCAAACGAATGGCGCAGCGTGTGTGGCGTGGCTGGCTTGTGCACCGCGCTGGCCGCCACCGCACGCTTGAAGGCTGCCTGGAACGTGCCTTCAAACAGATGATGGCGGCGGCGCACCGCGCTGCGCGGGTCGACCGAGGGTTCGGCTTGCGGGAAGACCCAGAACCAGGGCCAGGACAAAGGCGCACGCGGGTACTTGCGTGCTAACGCGTGAGGTACCTGCACACCTTCCAGCCCCTGCGCACGGTCACCCGCCCACAACGCGTGCGCCAGCGCCAGCTGCCGGCGCAGCGGCGTCTCGAGCGCGGCCGGCAGCATCACGACACGATCCCGCGCACCCTTGCCTTCGCGCACGATGATGGCGCGGCGCTCGAATTCGATGTCCTTGACACGCAAGCGCAGGCCTTCGAGCAAGCGCATGCCGGTGCCGTACAAGAGGCGCGACAACAGACCATAAGGCGCGCCGCCGGGCCCCTGCATGCCGTCCATCTGCACCAGCACGCGCGCCACCTCGTCGTGCGTCAGCACCACGGGCAAGCGTTTCTCGCTGCGCGGGCGGCCGATGTCATCCATCCACGGCAGCCTTTGGTGCAAGACCTTCTGATAGAGAAACAGCAACGCCGACAAAGCCTGCTTGTGCGTGGCCGGCGCCACCTGGCGCTCGGCCGCCAGCCAGGTCAAGAAGGCCTCGACCTCGGCACGAGACAGATCGGCCGGGTGGCGCAGATCATGAAAACGAATGAAGGCGCGCACCCAATGCACATAAGCCTCTTCGGTGCGCAGGCTGTAGTGCAGGTAGCGGATCTGCTGGCGCAGGGCATCGAGCAGGCGCGGGGCGGGGGCATCGACGGGCATGTGCATGGGCGGCTCCAGGAATAACTGTTTATTTGTACAGTATCATTCTGCAAGCCAGACGGCAAGACCTTCAGCGCATGCCAGCCCCTACTGCGACAACAAACCCATGGCCACGCAACCCGGTGACTGCACATGAAACCTGCGCACGAGCATCTGCCGGTCATCAAGACCATGTGGCCCCTGCAACCTGGGACGATCAAACTCCTGCGTCGATACGGCAATGCCTTGGTGTGCGTGCGTTACCGGCACGACAGCAGCGGCAAGATGCGCTACACCACGGTCGAGATCGTGGTCGACGAAGCGCCGGTGCAACGCAGGAGCCACGAACGCAAGATGATCAACGTGCGACTGCTGCGTCCCGAATTGCACAAACGCGCGCTGGCGCTGGGCGCAAAATGGGTGGCCAAAGACAAGGCATGGAAAATGTCCATTCGCGTCGCCCGGGCCATCGGTATCCTCGCTGAGTTTGCTGGCCCAAGACGATAGACAGACATGCCGCATCGACATCAGTTGGCATGTATGGACAGTGATGGGTAGTGGTGGAAAGGTTGGATTCGGTCGATATCACGTTAGGCCGCTGAAATGCTCGCTCTGCCCAGGCTCACCGTCAGCGCGCTCATCGCGCGCAAGTTCAGCAACCGGGTTTGCTCATGCAGCAGTGGCGCTCCGTTTTGCACGCGCCGGTCGCGCATGGCGGTTTTGTCCTCGGCTTCGCCGGCAAGTGCAGTGCTGCTCATTAGGGGTCTTGTGGTACTTCAAGGCAAGCGCCGGACCTGTTGGCATCTCTCAAAGTGTTGGTTGAGTGCGCTTCGCGCAAGCGTGCTGCGCCGCGCAGTCAGTTCAACGGTGTCGCCTGC
>JANLYV010000217.1:0-5927 GCA_031365825.1 Rubrivivax sp.
CTGATGGCCTATGGCGTGAACATGAGCGACTTCATCGGCCGCGCCGCGAGCTACGTCGACAAGATCCTGCGCGGCGCGCGGCCGGCCGATCTGCCGGTGGAGCAGCCGACGACCTTCGAGCTGGTCGTGAACCTGAAGACAGCGCGCGCTTTGGGGCTGACCGTGCCGTCTTCGGTGCTGCTCAACGCGACCGACGTTGTACGCTGACTTGGCCGTTAGCCCAGCCAGGCCTTCAGGTCGCTCTTCAGCTTCGCCAGATCAGCCTGGCGCGTGTACATCATGTGCCCGGCGTCGTAGTAGTGGTGTTCCACGCGCGCCAGCACCTCGGGCGGTACGTCGAGTTGCGCCAGCGACCAGTCACTGGCGCTGTACGGCGTGCCCAGGTCGTAGCGGCCGCTGGCCACGAACACACGCAGGTGGGTGTTGCGGCGCAGGGCACGCGCCAGGTCGGGGCTGGTGCTGGTGTAGCCCATGCGGTCGGCACGGTCACCACCCCGCATCCAGTTCCAGCCGGTGTTGACTTCCATGGCCAGCACTTCGTAGCGCTGCTGCATGGTGACACCGAGGGTGCTGCCGAAGTAGTCCATCGCCGCCATCGTGTAAGGGCCAGCAATGCCTTCGATGCCGGGGTCGAACTCCCACTCGCGTGTGCGGCTGGCGGCCATCGGGCCGGTGGCTCTTGCATCCAGGCGGCCAACGATGCGGCCCTGGCTGCGCATGGCTTCGAAGAAAAAGGTCTGGTCGCTGATGCGCAGGTTCTTCTCTTCCACCAGTGCCTGCGGCAGGCCGGTGAGTTCGGCCAGGCGCTTGGCGATTCGGCCCCTCTCCTTCGTCGACAAACGCGCGCCGGCATGCAGCGCGGCGATGTAGTCACCGACAAAGTCTTCGGCCGCGGCGCGCGCTGCAGCGGGTGAAACGGCGATGGCGCCCTTCAACAGCCCGTGGTACTGCGCGACGTTGGCGAAGGCCGGCATGAAGAGCGCATAAGGCAGGTCGTTGGCCGGGGCGAAGACGATGCTTTGCAGGTCCATCGCACAGCTGACGAGGATCAGCCCGGTGAGCGGCGCGCCCATCTCGGCCAGCTTGTTGGCCAGTGCCGCGCCGCGCGTGGTGCCGTAACTTTCGCCGGCCAGGTACAGCGGCGAGCCCCAGCGTTTGTGGCGCGTCAACCAGCCGCGCATGACTTCGGCCAGCGCGTTCACGTCACCATCCACGCCGAGCATCTTCTTGCGCGCGGCTTCGCTCGCGGTGAGTGACCAGCCGGTGTGCGGCGGGTCGATGAAGACCAGGTCGAAGTGTTCGAACCAGCTGTGCGGGTTGTCGCTCACGCCATAGGGTGCGCGCGGCATGCTGCCGTCGTCGGGCACCACCACACGCTTCGGGCCGAGCGCGCCCAGGTGCAGCCAGATCGAGGCCGAGCCCGGGCCGCCGTTGAAGGCGAAACACACCGCTCGCTCGGCGCTGGCGACACCGGTCTTCAGATACGCCGTGGTCATCACCGCCGCCTGCGGCTCGCCGCTGGATGACAAGCCCTCGTCCACCACCGGCAGGAACACGATGTCGGTGCTGTAGTCGACACGCTGGCCGCCGAACTCGGCCGAGCCTTTGGCCGTGACGGCGGCCAGGGCCAGCAGCTTTTCCATGCGCTCGCGCGCGCGCCGGTCGGCCTCGGTTTCGGGCGGCGGGGTGACGGGTTTGGTCTTGGGGTCTTCGGTCATGGGGTCTCCGGAGTGGGCGGCCCGTGCCGGGCCATGCTAACGTTTTATGCGAGGTGACTATGTGTGGCCGTCAAGGATCCTGAAACCCACCGCGCCGCAGCGTCAGCACCAGCGTATCGCGATGCGCGGCTTGCGCGGCATCCAGCGGCTGGATCGGCGTGCTTTCGTGTACCACACGTTCGTCGTCGAGCAGCAGCGTGCTGAACGGTTGCGTCAGCGTGAAGCGCACGCCTTGGGGGCCGCGGGCGTCGAAGACGCGGGTCTCGGCGCCTTTGATGCCGACGCGCGCCATCAGCATCACCGCCACCAGGTCGACGCCGTCGCGGTGCGCGCCTTCGGGCGTGGGGCGGCCGATGCCGTCCGTCGTGTCGATACGAAAACTGTGCGCCTCGGCGTACCAGGTGCTGGCGCCGCGCAGCGTGCTGGCGGTGCGCGCCATGGCACGCAGCAGGCGCGCCCAGGCAGGGTCGCCCACCAGCGCGGCGGGCAGCGGCTCGAACCAGCGTTCGATGCCGCCGTGCAGGGCGTTATAGGACACGGGTTGCCAATGTGCGCGGTGCGGCGCCTGCTGCACCTGCTCACCATCGATGACGAAGCTGCCGTGCCGGCGCCGCCGGTAGCGACCGCCGTCTTTCAGGTAGCGGTCGGGCGGCAGGTCGTTCCAATGGGGCAACCACGTTCGCACCTGTTCGGCGCTGTTGCCGCTGAATCGCAGCACGGCGTCGGTATCTAGCACCGCATAGCCGGCGCCAACAAGCTGGCTGCCCAGATCTGGCAATGCGGTGAGCGGGGGTGATGGCGACATCGCGAATTTCAGGCAAGCGCCACTATTTCATGCTTGGGCAAAGAAGTTCTGTCAGCCTGGGTGCCGCAGCTGCCGTTATCAGGACCTGCGTCACTGCCCTTGTTGCCATGAACACCATGTCCCTGCCCGCGCCGCCCGTGCTTGACTTGCTCGAGATCATCGACCTGAAGTGGTTGATGGCGCACGACGGGCACCGCGTGCACGTCGAGCAATTGCAGGGCGACCCGGCCTACGCACGGCACTGCCTGATGCTGGCGCTGGCGTCCAGCGACAAGTCGCTGCAGACCGTGGCCCGGCGCATGTGCGCCCGCCTGGGCATCGACCCCGGCGCCAGCGCGGCCTGATCGCCTTCACACCAGCTCTTCATAGCGCCCCAGCCGCACCTGCGTATTGCCTGCGCGCAAGTGTGTCAGGCCCGGAATCACGAGCACGGTGTTGTCGTAAGGCGCACGCCAGATCTGCGCGCCGTCCTGCGCGATCGGCGTGCCTTTGTGCCGCACCACCGACAAGCCCACCACCGGCACGAGGAAGTGGAAGTCATTCGACTTCGCCACCACCGCTTCGGTGACGCGCACCAGGCGCTGTGTCGCCGGCAGCGGCAGCGGCGCCTGCGCCAGCGCCCATTCACGCGCCACTGCGCCGGTGAGCGCCAGAAAGCGCATCAACGCGTCGAGCGCGACATCGGCCGCGGCGCGCTCCCAATGCTGGCCGCATTCGATCAGCAGCGCACGTTTCGCGCTGGCGGCGTCGGCAAAGCCGCCGCGGTCGATGAGGCGCAAGCCGGCAGGGTGGCCGGTATCGATCAACAGATCGGCCGGCGTGCCGAGCGCGCGCGCATAGGCCGCGTTCTTGTCAGCGGTGCCGCACACCATCAGCGGCCGGCATGGTTCGTGCATCGAGTGGATGTCGAGCAGGAAGTCGGCAGCGTCGGCGAAAGGCACGAGCTGGCGCGCGCGGCGCAGCTCGGCCGAGTCGCGCGGCCCTTGCAGCGTGGCGTCGGCCCACACGCGGTTCAGGTCTTCGTCGACATAGCGCGACAGGTGCGGCGCGGCGGTGTCGAAACGCGCGAAGGCTTCGACGTTGGCGAAGCACAGCGTCAGCTTGCCCTGGCGCAGCGGGATCGGCGCGCGTAGTAGTTGCACCAGCGCGATGGCGCCGCAAATCTCGTTGCCATGGGTCAGCGCCTGCACCATCACGTTCGGCCCCGGCTGGCCCGAGTCGAGCACGTGCACATAGTCGACACCCGTGTCGCTGCGCCGCCAGCGTGTGATGTCGGGGGCTAGCAGCTCGATGGGGATGGGGACGGCAGTCGGGACGGCGGTGGCTTCAGGCATGGCGCGGATGAAATTCGTGGCAGATGGCGTCGAGCAGCTGCATCAGTTGCTGCTGCAGCACGTGGAAGTGGTCGATGATTTCGCGCCGTGTCTCGTTCATGTACAGGCGCTTGTTGATCTCTAGCTGCAGGCTGTGGCGTCCGCTGGCGGGGTTGGCAAATGCTCGCACGAGTTCGACGCCGGCGAACGGGTGATTGATTTTCACGTCGTAGCCCAAGCCCACCAGCCGTTCGCGCACAAAAGCGGTGAACGCCGGCGCGCAACTGGTGCCGTGGCGGTCGCCCAGCACAAAGTCGGCGCGGTGCTGGCCGGCCCCGCCTTCGGCCATCACGCCGCTGACGGCGTTCATCGAATGGCAGTTGAGGTGGAAGACCACGCCGAAGTCTTCGTGCGCGGCGGCCAGCAATTGGCGCAGCGCATCGTGGTAGGGCTGGTGGCAGCGCGCGATGCGCCCGCGCACTTCGGCCAGGCTGAGTTTGCGGGCGTAGATCGCGCGGCCGTCATCGAGCGTGCGCCAGATCAAGGCCTTGCCGATGCCCGCCTTGCCGCTGGCCACCACGGGCTCGGGCCAGGGCTCGTCCAGCAGTTCGGGGTCGATGTCGGCGCCGTGGCGGTTCACGTCGAGGTAGGTGCGTGGAAACATCGCAGCCAGCAGTGGTATGCCTCTTGCTGTGGCTGGCAGGTAGAGCAGATCGATGAAGCAGTCTTCGCCTTCGCGCAGGTCGTGGGCGCTCAGGGCTGCGCCGAAATCGGCCGGCATGGCATAGCCCGAATGGGGTGAATCCAGCACCAGCGGAAACAACGCGCGGGCGGGTCCGTGAACGATGAAAAGTGGCTCTGACATGGGCGCTCCGCCACCAGTATCACCCACCCGGGCCGACCCGGATATCAAGGCGCCGTTCAGTCGCTAGCATGCAGGCGCGGCGCCTGGCCCGAACTTATTCCCATGGAGATTCATCATGCAAGAACGTGAACTGCGCGCCCTGATCGAAGACGTCCGCGAAGGCAAGTTGCCCCGGCGCAGCTTCATTCAGCAGATGGTCGGCCTGGGCCTGACGGCGCCGATGGCGTCGATGATGCTGATGCATGCCGGCATCGCCAACGCGCAAACCATACCCGCGTACAAGCCGACCAAGCGCGGTGGCGGCGGTTCGCTCAAGCTGATCTACTGGCAGGCCGCCGTGCACCTGAACCCGCACTACGCGGGCGGCACCAAAGACCAGGACGCCAGCCGCGTTTTCTACGAGCCACTGGCGAGTTGGGACAGCGAAGGCAACCTCGTGCCTATCCTGGCCGCTGAAGTGCCCACGCGCGCCAACGGCGGGCTCTCGGCCGACGGCAAGTCCGTGACCTGGAAGCTCAAGCGTGGTGTGAAGTGGCACGACGGCCGCGACTTCAGCGCCGACGATGTCGTCTTCACGGCGCAGTACGCCGCCGACCCGGCCGCAGCGATGACCACCGTCAGCACCTACAGGGATATCAAGGTCGTCAAAGTCGACTCGCACACCGTGCGTGTCGATTTCGGCAAGGCCACGCCGTTCTGGGCCGAGCCGCTGGTAGGCAGCGTCGGCGTGATCCTGCCCAAGCATGTGTTCGAAGCCTACATGGGGGCCAAGTCGCGCGACAACCCGGCCAACCTCAAGGCGGTCGGCACAGGTCCCTACAAGGTCGTCGACTTCAAACCGGGCGACACGCTGCGTGGCGAGGCGAATGCCAACTACCACGTTGCCAACCAGCCCTTCTTCGACACGCTGGAGATCAAGGGCGGGGGCGATGCCACGAGCGCCGCGCGCGCCGTGCTGCAGACCGCCGAGTACGACGTGGGCTGGAACCTGGCCGTGGAGGACGTGATCCTCAAACAGCTCGAAGGCGCCGGCAAAGGCAAGATGAACTTCTACGTCGGCAGCGACATCGAGTTCGTAATCCTCAACCCAACCGATCCGTGGAATGAGGTGGACGGCGAGCGCGGCAGCGTCAAGAGCAAGCACCCGGCGTTCAACGACAAGGCAGTGCGCGACGCGATGAGCCTGCTCATCGACCGCAAAAACATCGCCGAGGTCATCTACGGTC
>JANLYV010000154.1:0-3525 GCA_031365825.1 Rubrivivax sp.
CCAGGCCTATGCCAACGGCAAGGCCTGCTTCGTCGCCGGCGTGAACCCCAAGAAGGCCGGCGAAAGTTTCGAAGGCATTTATAAACACGCCAGCGAGTCAGCGGCCAAAGCCGCCACGGGTGCCACCGTCAGCGTCATCTACGTGCCGCCGGCCGGCGCTGCCGACGCCATCTGGGAGGCGGTGCAGGCCGACCTCGACCTGGTCATCTGCATCACCGAAGGCATCCCCGTGAAGGACATGCTGATGGTGCGCAACAAGATGATCCTGAAGGAAGCGCAGGGCGGCAAGAAGACGCTGCTGCTCGGCCCCAACTGCCCGGGCCTGATCACGCCCGACGAAATCAAGATCGGCATCATGCCCGGCCACATCCACCGCAAGGGCCGCATCGGTGTCGTCAGCCGCAGCGGCACCTTGACCTATGAAGCCGTGGCGCAACTCACCGAGATCGGTCTCGGGCAGAGCAGTGCCGTGGGCATAGGCGGCGACCCCATCAACGGCCTGAAGCACATCGACGTGATGAAGGCCTTCAACGACGACCCGGAGACCGACGCCGTGATCATGATCGGCGAAATCGGCGGCCCGGATGAAGCCGATGCCGCGCGCTGGTGCAAGGCGCACATGAAGAAGCCCATCGTCGGCTTCATCGCCGGCGTCACCGCGCCGGCGGGCAAGCGCATGGGCCACGCCGGCGCGCTGATCTCGGGCGGCGCCGACACCGCAGACGCCAAGCTGGCCATCATGGAAGAGTGCGGCTTCAAGGTCACACGCAACCCGTCCGAGATGGCGCGGCTGCTCAAGGCCATGCTCTGAGGCAGGCGCGCCGCCTGGCCCGTCGTGCGGCGCGCGATGCGGGGAATTACGAACGGCCTGCGGCCCGGCGCTGAGTAGAGTCCGACGCATGCACCATGCCGCGGTTACCGCCGCGGCGGCCCTTCGCGCCGATGCCGCGCCATGAAAGCCAGACATGCAATTCACTGATCCCGAATTCTGGATTGCCCTGATTCAAATCATCGGTGTGAACATCGTGCTGTCGGGCGACAACGCCGTCGTCATCGCACTCGCCGCGCGCGGCTTGCCGCCCGACCAGCAAAAGCGGGCCATCGCCTGGGGCAGCGGCGCGGCGGTGGTCATGCGCATCATCCTCACTGCGGTGGCGGTGGAATTGCTGCGGCTGCCCTACCTCAAGCTCATCGGCGCCGGCTTGCTGTTGTGGATCGCAGTGCAGCTGATGCTGCCCGAAGACGACGAGGACGAGGGCAACAACGCCGTCAGTGGCATGGCCGCGGCCATCAAGACCATCCTGCTGGCCGACCTGGTGATGAGCCTGGACAACGTCATCGGCGTGGCCGCTGCGGCCAAGGGCAATCTCACCTTGTTGATCATCGGCCTGGCGATCTCGATCCCGCTGGTGATCTTCGCCAGCCGGCTGCTGCTGGTGCTGATGGAGCGCTTCCCGATCATCATCACGATTGGCGCGGCCTTGCTCGGCTGGGTTGCGGGCGACATGGCGGTGACCGACCCTGTCGACAAACCCTGGGTCGACCTGAATGCCGCGTTCCTGCACTGGGGCGCACCCTTGGTCTGCGCCATCGGCGTGGTGGTGCTGGGCAAATGGCTGGCGGCGCGAAAGCGTGCCGCCAGCCATGCGCGAGCCACCAGTAGCGGCGATGTGCTCGCGGCCCCCGTGGCGGCGGGTGGCCCGCAAAAACATGTGCTGCTGGCCGTGGACGGGTCGGAAGACTCGCTGGTGGCGACGCGTCATCTCGTGACCCTGCGCGACGACTTGCGCGACGGCCGCACGCTGGCCGTACACATGCTCAATGTGCAGCGCCCGCTGTCGGGCGATGTCACGCGCTTCGTCGCCGGGCAGACCGTGGAGGGTTATCACCACGAGCGCGCCGAGGCTGCGCTGGCACCCGCCCGAGCCATCCTCGCCGCCGCGGGTGTGACTTTCACCGAGCATCGCCAGACCGGCGACGCCGCCTCGAGCATCGCCGATAGTGCACGCGCGCAGGGCTGCGAGCTCATCGTCATGGGTGCACGCGGCCTGGGCAGCAACGCTGCGGCGTTGCTGGGTTCGGTGACGCAGAGCACGATCGAACGCTCCACCACGCCGGTGCTGGTGGTGAAGTGATGGTGCGTTGAGCCCGGGTTGAGGCTGCCTTGCCCGCAGCAGGCCACGGCCAGGTGATCGGCCCCTACGCCCTGTCGCGGCTCATCGGCCGCGGCAGCAGCGCCACGGTGCACCTCGCACAAGACCTGCGCGACCAAAGCTGGGTGGCGCTGAAGGTCCTGGCGCCGTTCGGCATCGACGACGACGAGCTGGCGCAGGTGCAGTCGCAGTTCCTGCGTGAAGCGGCGGCGGTGCAGCAGCTGCGCCACCCCGACATCGTCGCCGTGCTCGACGCCGGCGCGTCAGGCCAGACGATGTGGCTGGCGCTTGAACTCGTGCCCGGCACCGACCTCACGCGCTACACCCGGCCCGCGCGCCTCTTGCCCGAGGCGCTGGTGTTGCGCATCGGCCAGCGTGTCGCCACGGCACTGGCGTACGCGCATGCCGCGGGCTTCGTGCATCGCGATGTCAAGCCGGCCAATGTGCTCGTGCACTGGCCAGACGACACCATCAAGCTTGCCGACTTCGGCATCGCACGCAGCGCCGACATGCAGGCCACGCGCACCGGCGTCGTGCTCGGCACACCCGTCTTCCTGGCACCGGAACAATTGGCCGGTGCCGCGGCCGAGCCGCGCACGGATCTCTACGCGCTGGGCGTCACGCTGTTTCAGTTGTTGAGTGGGCACCTGCCTTTCGAGTCCGACTCGATGGGCGAGCTGCTGCGAGCGGTGGCCACCAGGTCGGCGCCGCCATTGTTTGACTTTCGCCCCGACCTGCCCGAGCCGCTGCTGGCCTTGGTGGCGAGCTTGCTGCGCAAGTCGGCGCACGAGCGGCCCGACAGCGCCGCGCAAGTGGCCATGGCATTGGCCGCAGCGTTGGCCAACGCACGGGGCAACAGCGCGGCCTGATGTCACGTCCTTGAGGTTTAGCCCAAGGCCCTGCCTCGTACTTCCGATGCAGAATCGCGCACCCCGAGTTGCGCGCACCCATTGCCCATGCCGATCGAGTTCCACGCTGCCGTCGACCCCGGGCGCGCCCGCAGCAACAACGAGGACTCGGTCGCCATCGAGACCGACGCGGCGCTCGCCGTGCTGGCCGACGGCATGGGCGGCTACAACGCCGGCGAAGTCGCCAGCCACATGCTCACCTCGTTCATCCAGGCCGAACTCGGCCGCTGGCTGGTCGAAGCCAGCGTGCAGGCCAGCGACGCCGACGTGCGCCGCGCGATGGACATCTGCGTCGACAACGCCAACCGCGCCATCTTCAACGCCGCCAACGCCAACCCCCAGTACGCCGGCATGGGCACGACGCTGGTGATGGCGGTGTTCCGGCCATCGCGCCTGCTCATCGGCCATGTCGGCGATTCGCGCGCCTACCGCCTGCGCGCCGGGCGGCTGCAGCAGATCACGCG
>JANLYV010000195.1:0-1809 GCA_031365825.1 Rubrivivax sp.
GCATCTCGTCGAACTGGTCGGTGATCATGGTGGCGAAGGCGCGGCCGTCCATTTGGCGGGCGATCACGGCGGGGATGTCGTTCAACTCCTGCGGATAGGGCACGGACCAGAGCCTGCGGCCGCTGCGGGTACGCGTCGGCAGCGGTTGGTCATCGTGGCACCAGTTCAGGCCGTAGTCGTAGCCGGTCTCGGCCAGCAGGTCGGGGGTGACGAGGCTTTCGGAAATCCAGGGGGACAGCCAGCCGGTGGGTGCTGTGCCGCTTTCGGCGGAGATGCGGTCGCGGCAGGCTTGCAGCAGCGCGCGCTCATCGGCTTCGCCCAATTCGGACTGGCGTTGTGAGTTGGTGTGGCCGTGGCCTATCAGCTCGTCGCCACGGGCGACGCAGGCGGCCACCAGCTCGGGGCAATGGTCGTAGAGCGCGGTGTTGATCAAGGCGCCGGTGGACAGGGCCAGATCGTTGAACAGATCCAGCAAACGCCAGGCGCCGACGCGGTTGCCGTATTCGCGCCAGCTGTAGTTCAGCACGTCAGGCTGTGGCGACGCCGGGGCGATGCAGGCGCCATAGCCTTCACCGAAGGCGAAGTGTTCAAGGTTGAAGCCGATATACACCGCCAGCCTGGCACCGCCGGGCCAGGCGTAGTCGCGGCGGGCGTGGATGGCGCTGTAGTCGAAGCGGCCGCTGTCGGCAATGCGTGGCAACGCGGTCATGCCAGAACCCCGCCAAGCAGCGAAGTCACGCTGCGGGCGCCATCGGCGACGGCCACGCGTCGGCCAGACCGGCGCGCACCAGCAACCATTCGGCGCTGTCGTTCCAGACTTCCATTTCGGTGATCTTGCCTTGGCGCACGACGTAGCGGTCCACGTATCGGTTGCCTTCAAATGGCGTGCCGTCTGGCCAGGCGCCGTGCAAGGTGCCGACGCTGTAGACCACGGCCTCGTCGGGGCCGGCGCCAACGACCACATCATTGCGGGCTATGCGCTTCTTGACCCAGGCGTAGCGGCCGGCGTTGAACGCGCTGCATTCGGTCGGATCGCTCATCAAGCGGCCGCCGGTGAAGCGAATACGCAGGTCGGGTGCGGTGAATGCCCGTGCGCCGACAGGGTCGGGGATCATGATCACGCGCAGGAATTCTTCGACCAGGTTGCGGGCCTGAATGGCGGCATCGGCGGCGGCATCGGCGGCGGCATCGGCGGCGGGTCCATTGGCGTTGACTGACATCGGCGACCTCGGCTGAAGAGCGTGTTCGGTGGTAGGCGATTGTCTCAGCCACAGGAGAAGCCGGCGCCTTGGCGCACACCTTGCGTCGCGCCCCCGCGACCCCACCTGTGGCCGATCGGGCAGGTCTGGCCCTGCCCGGCCGGCGGATGTGCAGCCTGCGCTTCGCGATCACCATGCCGGCATTGCATCAGCCCAGCCAGGACCGCCATGACACCGACCCCTTCGACCCACCCCGCCGCTGACACCAGCGCCCTGCCCCAGGCCGTCGAGCGCGTGGCCGCCAGCGTGGTCGGCCTGACGATGCGCCGCGGTGCGGCCAGTGGCGTGGTCTGGGCGCCGGGCGTGGTGGTGACGGCCGCGAGCGCGCTATGGCGGGCGCGCGGTGTCGAGGTCGTGCTGCCCAGTGGCGAGCCGGTGGCCGGCACGATTCGCGGCATTGACACGAGCACCGACCTGGCTGCCATCAGCTTCGAGGGCGCCACGGCTCCGACCGCAGCCGAGCCGGCGACGGGTGCAGTGCCGGTCGTGGGCGATTTCGTCTTTGCCGTCGGGCGCGAGCCCTCGGGCCGGGTGCAGGCCAGCTTCGGCC
>JANLYV010000288.1:0-10783 GCA_031365825.1 Rubrivivax sp.
ACCTCGGCCGTGCGCCGTGCCAGCAGCGCCAGTCGCCAGCCGCTCTGCGCAAACCGCGCGGCCAAGGCCTGCCCGATGCCGCTGGAGGCACCGGTGATGAGCACCAGGGGTGCAGTCGCGCTCATCCGGGCCGGCCCTGAACACGAGGCGGAAAACTGGCGCGCTGTGTGCCGCTCATCTCTATGCGGCCGAGCGCGTGGTCGTAGCTCATACCGCCGGCGCGCATCTCGGCGCCGCCGCGCTGCACCAGCACCGGCTGGTTCGTGCGCAGCCTTTCGCTGACGGTGTAGAGGTGCAGGAACTCGCTGCTGACGGTCAGCGGCTGGCCTTTGATGTCGATGCTCTCGACCCGCGCCGCCCCGCTGAGTTGCACCTCGCTGCCGTCGCCATTGCTCAAGGCGCGGCGCGATGTCGCCACGGTGACGCGGCCATCGGGTGCGATGGCGCGCAGCGCGAGTTCGTCGATCTCGATGCGGTCGGTGTCCGGGTAATGGCGCATCACCGCGCCTTCGAGCCGCACCTTGAGCTTGCCCGCCGGCGTGAAGCGTTCGAGCACGAACTTGGACATGGTGTAGTCGGGCTCGCTACGCAGGGGCTCGCCTTCTCGCGCCTTCAGCGGCTGCGGCGTGTTCTTCACCAGCCACCACGAGCCCGACGCCAGCAGCGCCATCAAGAGCAGTGGCAGGTAGGACGAGAGCACATCGCGCAAGCGCAGCGCCAGACTGCGACGAGGCGCCGGCGCCGCTTTGATGCCGGGCGCGGCACCGAGCGAGATCGGCACCTCGGGCAGGTCAGGCAGGTGCAGTTCGACCGACATCAGCGCACATCCAGCGACGCCGTGCACGCGCGCAGCAGCTCGGCATAGCGCCCGCTGGCGGCGAGCAGGATGTCGCAGAACTCGCGCGCCGCGCCTTCGCCACCGCGCGCTGCGGTGATGTGGTGCACCACCGCACGCACCTCCACATGGGCGTTAGGCGGCGCCACCGCAAACGCTGCGCGTGTGAGCAGCGGCAGGTCGGGCCAGTCGTCGCCGATGGCGGCGGTGTCCTCCCAGTCGATGCCTAGAGAGCCCAGCAGCACCTGCGCCGCGGCGAGCTTGTCGCCGGCGCCGTACACGGCATGCGTGATGCCCAGATCGGCCACGCGCCGGCGCACCGCGGCCGAATCGCGGCCGGTGATGAGCAGCGGCGTGATGCCGGCCTGCATCAGCAGTTTGAGTCCTTGGCCGTCGAGCACCGAGAAGCACTTCACCACTTCGCCCTCGCCGCCGATGTAGAGGCGACCGTCGGTGAGCACGCCATCGACATCGAAGATCGCTGCGCGCATGCCCAGGCGGCCCGCGCCACTGCGCCCCTGTGCACGCAGCAGCAGCTCGGGCGGCAGGCTCAGCGCGGGCGCCGTATCCAAGGCATCAGTCCAGCGTGACCTCGGTGCGCACTGTGCCGGCGCGGTCGGCCGTGGCCGTCATCGCCAGCACCGTGCCGCGCGGGCCGCGCACGACCCACTCGACCACGGCGCGGTCAGCGGTGACGTCGCGGTTCGGCAGAAAGCCTTGCAGCGAAGTCTTGGGCGCGTGGCCCTCCAGGTGCGGACCTTCGACCCGTTCACGCCCACTGACAAGTTGCACCTGCGGCGTGAGGTGAATCTGAAACACCGTGCCGCGCGCGGTCTTGCGCTCGAGCGCGCGTTTGCTCACGTAGGCCGGCAGCCAGCCGCTGTTGGCCACGGCGAAACGCACGCGCCAGGTGTCGCCGCCGAGTGCGCGTACTTCGGCTCTTAGCACTTCGAGCTTGGGCAGCGACAGCGCGATCTGCGTCATCCACGCCGGGAAGCGCGCCACCTCGCGTTCACGCAAGGCCGGCGGCGGGTTGCGCCAGTAGTTCATCTTGTCCCAGCCGCCGAGTTCGACCATGCCCAGCTGCGGGTGGCGAAAGGCGTACCAGTCGACATGCGCCTTGCCATCACATTCGTCGTCGCTCCACTTCAAGAGCTTCAAGTCGTCTTCGACCGGGTGCTCGCGGTACCAGTCGATCCATTTGTAGTCGGTGATGCCGGCTTCCTTGTTCGGGCTCCACAGCTCCACCGTCCAGAAGAAGGCGCCGAGGTGCTCGTAGACCCAGTCCTGCGTGCCGGTGATGATCTGCTTGGGGTGGTACTTGAACTCGTGAAAGATGCTGATGGCCGGGTAGCCGCTGAGCTTGGCGCCGAGGTCGGAGAAGCGCTTGTACTGCCACAGGTCCTCAGGCGTCATATCGTCGTCGCTCTGCGTACCCATCGGCCGCAAGATCACGCCGCTGTGCGTGTGGTAACTGATGGCCGCGCCGATGTTCGGGTGCGCGGTGATGAAGTGCACCATCGCGCGCACCTCGGGCTCGCTCGTCGGGTAGGGGCCGGCGCCGAGCTGCTCGAATTCCTGGCGCCAGTAGGCCGGGAAGTTGCGGTTCAGGTCCAGGCCTTCGGCGTCGGGGTTGGCGCTGATCTTCAGCCCGTCGTAGTTTTTCAGCGTACCTTCGGGCATCAGCCGGTAGTACTCGCCGCCGAATTCACCGGGCTCACGCGGCACCATCAGGCGCTGGTCGGCCGGGCACTTCTTGTAGCCGCCATGCGGGTCGGGCAGGCGCATGAAAAGCATGCGGCCGTCGCCGTCCACGTCTTCCTGCGTCAGGCCATCGACCGGCTCTTCGTCGTAAGGGTAGGGCCGTGTCGACGAGCGGATGTGGCGCGGCTTGTCGGCCAGTGCGAGCTCGGCGCCGTCGGGGTTCAGTCGCGGGCAGATGTAGGCCACACGCGTGTCGAGCAAGTGGCGAATCTGCGCGTCGCCACTGCTGTAGCCCTGCACCAGCGTGTGCAGCCAGTAGAGGCAAGCCGTGCTGGCGGTGAGTTCGGCGGCGTGGATGTTGCCGTCGACCCAGAACGCCGGCTTGTCGGTGTCGGGGCCGGTGCCGCGGTGGGTCACCACCAGCAGCCAGATGTCGCGCCCTTCATGGCTCTTGCCGATCGAGCGCAGCTCCACCAGCGAGGGCATCGCGGCGGCGTAGTCCTGCAGCAGGCGGGTGAGTTCGGGGTAGCGGTAGAACTGATCGAAACGGGGAACGGGAACCTGCGGCATGGGGTGGTGTTGTTGTTCAGAAGCAGCCGCAGATTGTGCCGCGCGGCTCACGGCTGGCTGCAACTGCCGCCATTGCGGAAGACCCGCATCTCGCCCGCATGGAAGGGGCTCCAGGCCTCGCCCTGTGTCAGCGCTTCGGTGGCGACGATGGTGACGCAATCGTCGGCCGTGGTGAGCGGCGCAAAGTCCACGCTCAGGTCTTCATCGGCCAGCTTGGCCGCGCCGAAAGGGTGGCGCCGCTGCAGCGAGCACAGGTTGGTCGAGGCATGGGCCCACAGCGCCTGGCCGTTCGACAAGAGCATGTTGAAGCTGCCATGGCGCGCGGCCTGCGGCACCAGTTCGCGCAGCGTGTGCGTCAGCTCATCGATCGACGGCACGCCGGCATGGGCCTTGGCCAGCTCCTGCATCAGCCAGCAGAAGGCCCACTCGCTGTGTGCCGCCCACCGGGCGAAAGGCACCGTGCAGGCGCGGCTGGAAACCCTTCAGGTCGCCGTTGTGCGCAAACACCCAGTAGCGGCCCCACAGCTCGCGCACGAAGGGGTGCGTGTTCTCCAGCGCCACGTGGCCTTGTGTCGCCTTGCGGATGTGGGCGATGACGTTGTCGCTCTTGATCGGGTAGCGCTTGACGAGCTCGGCCACGGGCGAGGAACGCGCGCCGTGGTGGTCGATGAAGTGGCGCAGGCCGCGGTCTTCGAAGAAGGCGATGCCGAAACCGTCCTTGTGCTCGTCAGCGCGCGAGGCCAGGCCGGTGAAGCTGAACATCACGTCGGTGGGGGTGTTGGCATTCATGCCGAGCAGCTGGCACATGGCGTTCGTTTTGGGTGTTATTCGAACATCAGCTTGCTGATGCCGCGCCAGCTGAGCAAGCGGCCCGGGTTCTGCGTTTCTTCCAGCACGCCGGCCATGCGCCGGCGGATGCCGGGGCTGCGGTTCGCGCGCCAGATGACGAGGTCGGTCAACCACGGCCGGTGGTTCACGTGCGCGGCTTTTTCGTACAGCGAGAAGCGCGGCTTCAATGCCGCCAGCGACGCTTCGTAGCGCTCGCGCAGCTGCGCATCACTGGCATGGTGGCGTTGCAGCAAAGCCTGCGCCGCCAGCAGCCCCGTCTCCATCGCCTTGCCTATGCCTTCGCCGGTGAAGGCGTAGGTGCTGCCCACCGCCTCGCCGGTGGCGAGCATGCCAGGCCGCGACCAGCGTGCGCCGCCTAACGAACAACGTAAGGGTGCGCCTTTGAGCTCGCCCTGCAGCGCGCCGCCGGCCATGAGTTCATGCGCGGGTAGGTGCAGCGCACAAAAGGCGTCGAACATCTCGCGCAGGTTGACCTTGCGCATGCGGCCCTGGCCACCACGCTCGACCTCATGGCTGCCGGTGAGGCCGGCACCGATGTTGAACGCGCCGTCTGGCGCCGGGAAGATCCAGCCGTAGCCCCCGGCGAGCTTCTTGTGCCAGACGATTTCGAGCTTGTCGATGCGGCCGACCATGGCCTGGTTCTTCACGTAGCCACGCATCGCCACGCCGCTGGGCGTGTGGCGCTCGCACAGGCCGGCCGCAAGCATGGCCTGCGGCACCGCGCCGGTGGCCATCACCACCCATGGCGCATGCACTTCGTGCACTGCATCCCCGCGTTTGTCACCCCACTTGAAGCGCGCACCCACCACCTGGTCGCCGTCGACGATGGGCGCCTCGAAACGCGCCGGCACCAGCGGCCTGGCGCCGGCGCGCAAGGCACCGCGGTAGAGGATGTGGTCGAGCTGCCGGCGTGGCAGCACGGCCATCGTGCCGGGCACATCGACATAGCCGCCGCGCGTGCCTATGCAGCGCACATGCCGCACGGCTTGCGCCTGGCTCATCACCTCGTCGAAGTGGCCCAGTCGCTTCAGCGCCGCCAGCGCATCGGGGATGAGGCCGTCGCCGCAGACCTTGTCGCGCGGGAACGCATGCTGGTCAGCCAGCACCACGTCAACCCCTTGCGCCGCGAGCCACTGCGCACAGGCACTGCCGGCCGGGCCGGCGCCGACCACGAGCACCTCGGCATGTGTGGGCAAGGCGGTGGAGTTGGTGGACGCGGAGGGGTCATGCATGGGCGGCGGGATTGTAGGCAGCGGCCCCGCCAAGACGGTGTTTACGCGGTGCCGGCCGCGGCGCGCATGCGGCGAAACTGCGCGCTGAACATCCAGGCCAGGAGCCACCCCCATGTTTCGATCGTCATGCCTTCTCGGCGCGCTGTGCGCCGCGCTGCTGCTACCAGCCCAGCCCGCGGCCGCACAAGCCTGGCCGAGCAAACAACCGATCCGCCTCGTCGCCGTGTTCCCGCCCGGCGGCTCGGTCGACCAGGTGGCGCGCATCCTCGCGGCGCCATTGGCGCAGCAACTCGGCCAGAGCGTGATCGTCGACAACAAGGGCGGCGCCTCGGGCTCGATCGGCGCCGCGGCCGTGGCCATCAGCGCGCCCGACGGCTACACCTTCGCCGTGGTCTTCGATACCTACGCCGTCAACCCGAGCCTGCAGCCGGGCATCGGCTTCGACTCACGCAAAGACCTGAGTCCCGTGGCCTTGATCGGCAGCGGCGCGATGGTGCTGGCGACCCAGGCCGACTCGCCCTACAAGACCTTCGCCGATGTCGTGGCGGCAGCGAAGGCAAAGAAGAACGTCGCTTACGGCAGCATCAGCTCGGGCAGCCTGGGCCACCTGGCGATGGCGCTGTTGGCGCGCAACGCGCAACTCGACCTGGTGCACGTGCCCTACAAAGGTGGCGGCCCGTTGATGAACGACGTCATTGCCGGGCATGTACCGCTGTCGATCGGCTCGGTCTTCCTGACCAAGCCGCACCTCGACAGCAAACGCCTGCGCGCGCTGGTGGTGACGACCAGCAAACGCGCGGCTAACCTTCCAGATGTACCGACTGTGGCAGAGAGCGGTTTTGCCGGCTTCGACGCGCCGGCCTGGTGGGCCGTGCTGGCGCCGGCGAAGACGCCGCCCGAGATCGTCAAGCGCCTCAACGACGAGATCAACCTCGCGCTGAAGAGCCCCGATGTCGCCGCCAAGCTCGCGGCCCAGGGCATCGAGATACGCAGCGGCACGCCGGACGCAGCGCGCAGCTTCATCGATGCGCAGATCGACCTCTGGGCCAAGGTGGTGAAGGACAACGGCATCAAGGCCGATTGATACCGCGTGCGGCCGAGCCCTTCGCCGATCAGCCCATCAAACCCAGATCACGGTTGAAGTAGCGCAGCCGCGGAAAGACTTCGTCGCTGGTGACCGTGTCGGCACCGAACCAGCGTGCCAGCTCGCCACCCACCTGCTCGGTCGATATCGTGGGAATCCACGAGCCCTGCCCCGCGTCGTCGGGCCCGCCCACCACCAGGGCCGGAAAGCGGCCGACCAAACGGTTGCCGCGCACGCTGCCGCCGACGACGAAATGGTGGCTGCCCCAGGCGTGGTCTGTGCCCTGGCCGTTGCTGGGCAGGTTGCGGCCGAAGTCGCTGGCGGTGAAGAGCGTGACATCGCGCGACACGGCGAGTTCTTCCATCGCCGCCTGGAATGCCGCCACCGCGGCGCTGATCTCACCCAGCAATTGGTTCTGCCGCGGCAGCTGGTCGTCACCATGGGTGTCGAAGCCGCCGATGCTGGCGAAGAAACATTGCCGCGGCACCGTCAGGCTGCCGCGCGCGGCGATCAGCAGCGCGATCATGCGCAGCTGCTGGCCCAGGTTGGTGTTGGGGAACACCGTCTGCAGCGTGCGGTTGCCTAGCGCGGCGCTGAGCACGCGCTGGTTTTCGAGTGCGCGGCTCATGATGTTGAGCCAAGTCTGCTCGAAGGGGTCGGTGCGGCGTTCGGCCAGCATGCCACTGATGGCCGACGACAGCGGGTCTGAATTCGCGGGGTTGTAGAAGTTGAAGCCGAAGCGGCCCGACGACGACACGCGGTACGGCGACAGGCTGCGGTCGCCGGCTTCCCAGACGTTGCCGCCGGCCACGCTGATGGCGCCGTAGCCTCGGTTGGCTTGCGCATCGGCGAGCGAACGTTCGAGCAGCCTCCCGCCCCAGCCCGTGCGTGCCGGCTGGTCGACGATGGCGCTTTGCCACGCGCCTTGCTGGTCGCTGTGCGAGAACAGGTTGCTCGGCAGCGGTACCGTGCGCTGGTCGAACTGCTGCTTGGTGGTGGGCACCATCAGCGGCCCCATGTTGGCGACGATGGCCGCCTTGCCTGCATTGACCAGGGCCTGCATGCCGGTCATGGCCGGGTGCAGGCCGTAGTCGCCCACGCCGGGGATGGGCAGCACCTGCGTGCGCCCCAGCGCCAGGTTCGGGCGCACGCCCTGGTACTGCTGGTAGCGCGTGAGGTCGGTCGGCACGACCATGTTGTTCGAATCGTTGCCGCCGAACATGAAGAGGCAGACCATGGCCTTGTAGCCCGTGCCGTCAACGGCGGCCAGCGCCTGCATCGCCGGCCAGGGCGTGAGGGCGGTCAGACCACCGGCAGAGCCGGCCTGGATGAGTTGGCGTCGATTGATCATGCGAATCTCGCTTTCCTGTGCACGCTTCTTGCAGGTTATTTCTGGATGACGAAGTCGGGCGCCATGGCCGTCAGCAGCAGCGCCGCCCTGACGCGCCGTGCCCGGTCGGCCAGCGGCAGTGCGTCGACCACACTGCGCATGCGTTCGCGCGTGGACGAGCCCATCTGGTTGCAGAAGAAGAGCCGATCGATGTGGTCGATCAAGGCCGCGCTGTCCTGCGCCAGGCCGCGCAAGATGATGGTGTTCAGGCGCAGACGCGAGTCGCCGTTGCCCACGCCGCCGGAGTCGAAGATCGAGGCGAAATAATTGAGCGAGCCGGCGATCGATATCTCACTGGTGATCTGGAATTCGGGCGCGACCAACCCGGCCGCCGCCACCGGCCCCGCCGGGCGGAAGTTGGGCGAGTAGAAATTGAACACCGAAGGCGCGAGCAAGGGGCTCTGCCCCAGCGCTTCGTCGGGGTCGTCGAGGTAGTGAATGCTGTTGCGTCCGTTGACGCTGGTGGCGCCCAGCCCGCGCAGGAAGTTGGCCAGGCGCACCACCGGCTCGCGCTGCTTGCCGTAGCCCTGGGAACTCGCGCTCATCACGGTGCGCGCTTCGGTATCGAGCAAGATCGCCTTGATCACCGTCTGCATGTCACCGCGCACCCCCGCGCCGTTGTTGTTGAAGGCGCCGGCCACGCGGGCGATGTAGGCCGGGCTCGGGTTGCTCGTCACCAGGCGCTGGATGAGCTGGCGGCCGATGAAGGGGCCGACGTTGGCGTGCATGAACAGGTTGTCCAGCGCGTCGGACAGGTCACGCTCGGCCGTCTGGCCGGCTGGCAGCACGCGGCCGTCGAGCAACTGTTTGGTGCCGGTGGAGTGCCACATCTGCCAGGCGATCATCGGCACGCGCCACAGGTTTTCGTCGTTCTTGTTGTGCCCATGGAAGGTGCCGGCGTTGGCGTTGTTGAGCCCACCGAAGGACCAGCCGGAGAAGGCCTTGGCAAAGCCTTTCACCACGTCTTCGTCATAGGTGGGAATGCTGCGGCCGTTGCCGTCGAGCATGGGGCTGCCGTTAAGGTTCAGCTTCACCAGGCCGATGCTGAAGAGCTGCTGCACCTCACGCGCGAAGTTCTCGTTCGGGTGCGTGCCCCGCGCCGGGTTCTCCTTCTCGCTTTCCAGCATGTTCAGGTAGTGGCCCATGGCTGGATGCAGCGCCACGCCTTGCAGCAACTGGCGGAAGTTGCCGAAGGCGTTGCGGTTGAGCATGTCAAGGTAGCTGCTCATGGCCACCGCGCGGATGTCGGGCGCGATGTTGCTGATGACGAAGATCTGCATCAGCGCCCAGGTCACGCGCGAGCGCAACTGGTCTTCGCTAAAGAGCCATTGCTGCCAGACGGCCTCGTAGCTCATCTCTTCGCTCACGGTCCGCGTGGCGCCGGGCGGGTCGTCGCGGCCACGCTGGCTTTCGATGTACGCGCTGTGGTTGTAGGCCGGCAGCGCGAACTGCTCGGCGAGCCAGGCCGCGTGGCCCTTGGTGGCCATTGCCGAGATCTCATCCAGCGACTTCGGCCCCATCGTCGCCTGCGTCAGGAAACGCGCCGCGTCCCGGGTGTTGGCCACCGGCGGAGGCGTTGGCGTGGGGCCCGGTTTCGATGCCGCCAGCGCCTGCTTGCTCGGCTGTAGCTGCGCCATGGCTTGTGCCGCGGCGTCGCTTGGCGCGGCGACGGCCTGCGCGGCCGCACCCACTTCGCTGCCGCTGCCACCGCAGGCCGCCAGCAGCGCGGAAGTCGCTGCGGCGGCCGCAGCTGCAAGCCTTGCCGGCTGGCTGGCGCCGCTCGATTCCAGCGTGTCGATGGGCTCGGCAGCTTCCTGTGGCCGCAGCCCCTCCGGCGCGTCTGCGCCCTGATTGCTCTGCATCCCTCGCTCCTGCCGTGTTGACGGGAGCGGACTCTGGCGCAGAAGGAAGCAGGCGCTTGCTACGAGGTGTAATGCGGCGTCACGAGGTGCGCGCCTTGACCTTCAGGCGCCACGCATGCAGCAAAGGCTCGGTGTAGCCGGCGGGTTGCGTCAGCCCCTTCAGCACCAGGTCGCTCGCCGCCTGGAACGCGGCCGATTGATCGAAGCGGCCGGCCATGTTCTGGTAGGCCACATCGCCCGCATTCTGCTGGTCGACGACTTTGGCCATGCGCTTCAAGGTGCTTCGTACTTGCGCCTTGGTGACGACACCGTGCAGCAGCCAGTTGCACATGTGCTGGCTTGAGATGCGCAGCGTGGCGCGGTCTTCCATCAGGCCGACGTTGTGGATGTCGGGCACTTTCGAGCAGCCCACGCCCTGGTCGACCCAGCGCACCACGTAGCCCAGGATGCCCTGCGCGTTGTTGTCGAGTTCCTGCTGCTTCTCGGCGTCGCTCCATTTCGCGGACTTGACCACGGGGATCGTCAGCAGCCCTTCGATCAAGGCCTCGCGTTCGGCCTCGAAGTCGGTTTTCTCGAGCTGCTTCTGCACCGCGAACACGTCGACCTGGTGGTAGTGCAGCGCGTGCAGCGTGGCCGCGGTCGGGCTGGGCACCCACGCCGTGTTGGCACCGGCCCTGGGGTGGTTGATCTTCTGCTGCAGCATCGCTGCCATCAGGTCGGGCATGGCCCACATGCCCTTGCCGATCTGCGCCTTGCCCCGCAAGCCGCACTCGAGCCCGACGAGCACGTTGTTACGCTCGTAGGCCTGGATCCAGGCGCTGCTTTTCATGTCGCCCTTGCGCATTACCGGGCCGGCCAACATGCAGCTGTGCATCTCGTCGCCGGTGCGATCCAGGAAGCCGGTGTTGATGAAGGCCACGCGGCTGGAGGCGGCGGCGATGCAGGCCTTGAGGTTCACGCTGGTGCGGCGCTCTTCGTCCATGATGCCGAGCTTGACGGTGCTGTCGGGCAGGCCGAGCAATTTTTCCACCCGTGCGAACAATTCGCTGGCGAATGCCACCTCGGCCGGCCCGTGCATCTTGGGCTTGACGATGTAGACCGACCCCTTTCGCGAGTTGCGCAGCGGCCCGCCGTCCGGCCCGACGCCGCGGCCCTGCAGGTCGTGCAGGGCGATGGTCGTGGTGATGACGGCGTCCAGGATGCCTTCGGGAATCTCCCGCGTCTGGCCGTCGGCCAGGGTGTACAGGATGGCCGGAT
>JANLYV010000311.1:0-4493 GCA_031365825.1 Rubrivivax sp.
CCAGATGCGCGCCAGCTGCGGGCAGGAGACGCGCAACTCGATCAGCTTGTCGACCTGCTCCTGGTCTTCGACGATGGCAAAACGCACCACGGCGTTGTTGATCGGAAAGACGTATTCGGTGACGGCGGCGTCTTGGTACAGCGGCACCGGCACGGCACCGAGTGCTTGCGCCGCGAGCATCGAGGCATACAGCCGCGGCCGGTTTTCACCGACGATGACGATATGGTCGCCGCGCTGCAGCCCGGCCTGCGAGAGGCCACCCGCCAGGCTGCGTACCAACGTCGCCAGCGCCGACCAGCTCAGCGTCTGCCAGATGCCGTATTCCTTCTCGCGCAGGGCCGGCGCATCGGGGCGCTCGGCCGCGTGCTCCAGCAGTCGCTTGGGGAAGGTCGTGTGCACCGCTTGTCTCCGTAAGAACGCGCGATCGTAGACAGCGCTTTGACGCCAGGTTGTCATTCCAACGACAATCCGCGGGTCATTCCCGAGGGTAGTTTCACCAAGCACCACGGCCAGATTGGAGCCAGCCCACGCCATGTCCGCCATCGCCATCACGCGTCCATCGCCACTGCGTCAGCGCGTGCGCCGGCCCCGCGATGACGAACTGGCGATGGTGCCGTGGCTGCCCTTGCTCAACGCCGAACAACGCCAGCGTGTGGTGGCAGCGCTGGACGTGGCCGAGGCCGAGCCGGGCGACTTTGTCTGCAAGTTCGGCCGCCAGGCCAACTTCTGGTTCGGCGTGCTCGACGGCCTGTTGAAGATGAGCAACGACGGCAGCCAGGGCGCGCCGATGACCTTCACCGGCGTGCCCGCCGGCGGCTGGTTCGGCGAGGGCACCCTGCTCAAGCACGAGGCCTACCGCTACAACATCGAGCCGCTGCGCAAAAGTGTGGTGTCGGGTCTGCCATTGGCAGATTTCGAGTGGCTGCTCGAACGCAGCATTCCGTTCAACCGCTATGTGATGAACCAGCTAAACGAGCGCCTGGGCCAGTTCATCGCCGCGCGCGAGATCGACCGCCTGAACGACCCCGACACGCGCGTGGCGCGCAGCCTCGCCGCACTCTTCCACCCGGTGCTGTACCCGGGTGTGGGCGAGGTGCTGCGCATCACGCAGCACGAACTCGGCTACCTCGTGGGCCTGTCGCGCCAGCGCGTCAACGAAGCCTTGCGTACCTTGCAGGCGGCGCGGGCCATCCGCATCGAATACGGCGGCGTGCGTGTGCTCGACCTGCAGCGCTTGCGTGGCTGGCGGCTGCGCTGAAGCGTCGCCTTCCACCGCCGAATCAGCGCCCCGACCGCAGGTGTGCCAGTGGCAGCGCCGCCCCGGCCTTCACTTCGCCCAGCGAAAAGCTGGTGTGCATGTCTTTGACGTTGGGCAGGTGGAACAGCACCTGCATCGACCATCGCGAAAAGGCATCGAGGTCGGTCGCCACCACCTGCAGCTCGAAGGTGCCGGCGCCGCTGATGTAGTGGCAGGCCACGACCTCGGGCAGCTGGCGGATGCGCTCTTCCAATGTGCGCGTCGCTGCGGCGTTATTGCGCTCGGCGTCCAGGCGCACGAAGGCCAGCACACCCAGGCCGATCTTGCGCCGGTCGATCTCGGCGCGGTAGCCGGTGATGTAGCCCTGCTGCTCCAGCCACTTCACGCGCCGCCAGGTGGGTGCCGCCGAAAGCCCAATGCGCGACGCCAGTTCGGCATTGGACAAGCGCGCGTCGGCTTGCAGTTGGCCGAGGATGTGGATGTCGTAGCGGTCGAGTTCGGCCGGGTGCGGCGCATCGGCCGGGTCGGCCCCGGGCCCGCGCTCGGGTTGGATGGTTTTCCCTGATATCGGCTTTTTGAGCGCCATTCTTTCCTCAATCGTAGATTCGAAGAATAAAGCTTGCGCCAAGCATGGCCTAGATGGCATCAAAAGAAAAGACATATAAATGCTGCTCGCCTAAACTTCGGCCCAGCCCCCACCGGAGAGCCCCACCGATGAACGCCCCCCTGCCCGACTCGATTCGCAAGGCCCTGGAGAGCGCCACGCTCGACGACAAATACAGCCTTGAAAGTGGCCGGGCCTTCATGAGCGGCGTGCAGGCGCTGGTGCGCTTGCCGATGCTGCAGCGCCAGCGCGACGCGCGCGCCAAGCTCAACACGGCCGGCTTCATCAGCGGCTACCGCGGCAGCCCGCTCGGTGGCTACGACCAGGCACTGTGGGCGGCGAAGAAGCACCTGGCGGCAAACCACATCGTGTTCCAGCCCGGCGTCAACGAAGAGCTTGGCGCCACCGCCGTGTGGGGCACGCAGCAGCTCGAGCTCTACCCGCAGAGCAAGAAGTTCGACGGCGTGTTCGGCATCTGGTACGGCAAGGGCCCGGGCGTGGACCGCTGCTCCGACGTCTTCAAGCACGCCAACATGGCCGGCACCGCGCCGCACGGCGGCGTCATCGCCATCGCCGGCGACGACCATGTGTCCAAGAGCAGCACCGCGCCGCATCAAAGCGACCACATCTTCAAGGCTTGTGGGTTGCCGGTGTTCTTCCCGTCGAACGTGCAGGACATCCTCGACATGGGCCTGCACGCCTTCGCCATGAGCCGCTTCTCGGGGCTGTGGAGCGGCATGAAGACGATCCAGGAAGTGGTGGAGTCGTCGGCCTCGGTCAGCATCGACCCGGATCGCGTGAAGATCGTCATGCCCGAAGACTTCGTCATGCCGCCCGGTGGCCTGCACATACGCTGGCCCGACGCGCCGCTGGAGCAGGAAGCGCGGCTGATGGACTACAAGTGGTACGCCGCGCTGGCCTATGTGCGCGCGAACCGGCTCAACCACAACGTGATCGAGAGCAGCAGTGACCGCTTCGGCATCATCGCCAGCGGCAAGGCCTACAACGACACGCGCCAGGCGCTGGCCGATCTTGGCCTGGACGACGACACCTGCCGCAGCATCGGCGTGCGGCTGCACAAAGTCAACGTCGTTTGGCCGTTGGAAGCCACCATCACACGCGAGTTCGCGCAGGGGCTGCAAGAGATCCTGGTGGTGGAGGAAAAGCGCCAGGTGATCGAGTACCAGATCAAGGAAGAGCTGTACAACTGGCGCGCCGACGTGCGCCCCAACGTGCTGGGCAAGTTCGACGAACCCGAGGGCGACCACACCGGCGGCGAGTGGAGCATGGCCAACCCCAGCGACCACTGGCTGCTGCGCGCCAAGGCCGACCTGACGCCGGCGATCATTGCCAAGGCCATCGCCAAGCGCCTGACGAAAGTGGGCCTGGCACCGGCCGGCAGCGACATCGCCGCGCGCATGGCGCAGCGGCTGTCCGTGATCGAAGGCCGCGAGCGTGAACTCGCGGCACTGAAGATCGACACCGGCGACCGCGCACCCTGGTTTTGCAGCGGCTGCCCGCACAACACCAGCACGCGCGTGCCCGAAGGCTCGCGCGCCATGGCCGGCATCGGCTGCCACTTCATGGCCGTGTGGATGGACCGCAGCACCAGCACCTTTTCGCAGATGGGCGGTGAAGGCGTGGCCTGGGTCGGCCAGGCGCCGTTCACCAAGGACGCGCATGTCTTCGCCAACCTCGGCGACGGCACCTACTTCCACAGCGGCCTGCTCGCCATCCGCCAGAGCATCGCGGCCGGCGTGAACATCACCTACAAAGTGCTTTACAACGACGCCGTGGCCATGACCGGCGGGCAGCCGGTGGGCGAGCGACCGGAAGGCCACTCGGTGCTGCAGATCATGAAGAGCCTGGTGGCCGAGGGCGTCTCCAAGCTGGTGATCGTTACCGACGAACCCGAGAAGTACGACGGCGCGGTACTCGAGGCCGGTGTCACCGTCTTCCACCGCGATGAGCTCGATCGCATCCAGCGCGAGCTGCGCGAGCTGCCAGGCACCACGGCCATCATCTACGACCAGACCTGCGCCACCGAAAAGCGCCGGCGCAGGAAGCGCGGCAAGCTGGTGGACCCCGACAAGCGCGTCGTCATCAACGAGCTGGTGTGCGAAGGCTGCGGCGACTGCTCGGTGCAGAGCAACTGCCTTTCGGTCGAGCCGGTGGAAACCGAGTTCGGGCGCAAGCGCCAGATCAACCAGAACAGCTGCAACAAGGACTACTCCTGCGTCAAGGGTTTCTGCCCGAGCTTCGTCACGGTCGAGGGTGGGCAGCTGAAGAAGCCGAAAATGGAGAAACGTGGCGACCTGTCGGCGCTGCCGCCGATTCCCGAGCCGACGCTGCCGCTGGCCGAGAACGCCTGGGGCATCGTCGTCGCCGGCGTGGGTGGCACCGGTGTCATCACCATCGGGCAGTTGTTGGGCATGGCCGCGCACCTCGAAGGCAAGGGTGTGGTGACGCAGGACGCCGGTGGCCTGGCGCAAAAGGGCGGCGCCACCTGGAGCCACATCCAGATCGCCACCCGGCCCGAGGCCATCCACACGACCAAGGTCGACACCGCGCAGGCCGACCTCGTGATCGCCTGCGACAGCATCGTCGGCGCCGCCAAGTACACGCTGACCG
>JANLYV010000312.1:0-2594 GCA_031365825.1 Rubrivivax sp.
CGCGCGCCAAGCTGCGATAGGGCTCGGCCAGGCTGCGCCAGCGGTCCATGGCGCGCGCCATGCGTGCGGCCAGGCGCGCGTTGCTGGCGTCGAGCAGCATCACCATCTCGGCCCACAGCGCGTAACCCGCGCCGTCGCTGCGATGGAACGCCGCCGGGTTGCTGTTGAACAGTGTCGACAACAGGCTTCGAGCGCGGTTCGGGTTCTTCAGCGTGTACGCCGGGTGCTTCATCAACCCGAGCACGCGGGCGAACACTGCGCCGGCGCGCTCGCCCAAAGGTTCGACCGCACCGGCTTGCACGGCGAACCACTTGTCGACGACCAACGCATCGTCGGCAAAGAGCTCGAACATGCGCGCCAAAGCTGGCGCCGCCAGCGCGGCATGGGAGTTCACCAACGCGCCAAGTGCGCCGAGCCGGTCGGTCATGTTGCCCGCGTCCTTGAAGCGCTGTAGTGCTCGGCCGGGCCAGGCGACGTCGCCGGTCTGGGCTGCGCGCAAACACAACATGGCAAGCGCGCGGTTGGCAAGGGCGCGACGGCCCGCCTGCGCCGGCGTGGCGGCATAACTCTGCGTGACCTGGTTCTGCTCGAACGTCCACAGCCAGTCGGCCTCGAGGGCAGAAGCCAGCTGGTAGCGAAAGCGTTCACGCACCAGGTGGATGCGCTGCGGGTCGACGTCGTCGAGCTGCTCGGCGATGTACTTTTCGCTTGGCAGTTCCAGCACCAGGTCCTTGAACGCAGGGTCCAGGTCGGGATGGTGAAGCACGCGGCGCATGGCGTCGATGAAAGCGTCATCCAAGGTCTGTGTCGTCGGTGCTTTCACGGCCTCGACCAGGCGGCGCGTGGCGAGCTTCTGCCCGGCCTCCCAGCGATTGAACGCGTCGCTGTCATGGGCCAGCAGCACGAGGTGCTCGGCATCGCCCTGGCCGTCATCGAGCAGCACGGGCGCCGAAAAGTCGCGCGCAAGCGAATGCACCGGCGCGGCCATCACGTCGTCGAAGACGAAGGTCTGCTCGGCCTCGTCCATCACCAGCAGCCGCGGCGCTTCGAGAGGCTGGCCTTGGCGGTCGAGCAGGGCCGCCTGAATCGGCAGAACGAAAGGGGCTTTGTGCGCCTGGCCGGGCGTCGCCGGGCAGCTCTGCGTCAGGCGCAAGGTGTAGCGCCGCAGCCCGGCGTCGTAGTCGCCATGTGCCGTGATCCGCGGTGTGCCCGACTGTGCGTACCAGCGCTTGAACGTCGCCAGCCTGGAACTCAACTCACTGCCCGGGTTGGCGTCGGCGATGGCCTGCGCGAAGTCGTCGCAGGTCACGGCCTGACCATCGTGGCGCTGGAAGTACAGCGTGATGCCGCGCTCGAAGCCTTTGCTTCCGACCAGCGTCTGCATCATGCGCACGACCTCGGCGCCCTTTTCGTACACCGTCGCAGTGTAGAAGTTGTCGATGGCCGCGTATTGGTCGGGCCGCACCGGATGGGCCATCGGGCCGGCGTCTTCGGGGAATTGAAGTTGGCGCAGCCGCATCACGTCGTTGATGCGCTTCACGGCACGCGCACTTGGCGAGCCGGCCATGTCCATCGAAAACTCCTGGTCGCGAAAGACCGTGAGACCTTCCTTGAGCGAGAGCTGGAACCAGTCGCGGCAAGTGATGCGGTTGCCTGTCCAGTTGTGGAAGTACTCGTGCGCGATGACGCTTTCGATGTCGGCAAAGTCGTCGTCGGTGGCGCTGCTGGCGTTGGCCAGCACATAGCCGGTGTTGAAGATGTTCAGGCCTTTGTTTTCCATCGCGCCGGAGTTGTAGTCCTCCACCGCCACGATCATGTAGCGCTCGAGGTCCAGCGGCAGGCCGAATCGCGCCTCGTCCCACACCACCGAGGCCACGAGCGAATTCATCGCGTGTTCGGTCTTCTCCAGGTCGCCCGGGCGCACGAAGATCTGCAGCAGATGATCTTTGCCGCCACGCGTGCGGATGTGCTGTTCGCGCGCTACCAGCTTGCCCGCCACCAGCGCAAACAGGTAGCTCGGCTTGGGGAAGGGGTCGTGCCACTTGGCAAAGTGCCGGCCGCCTTCGAGATCGCCGTGCTCGAGCAGGTTGCCGTTGCTCAACAGCACCGGGAAGCGCGCCTTGTCGGCACGCAGCGTCACGGTGTAGACGGCCATCACGTCGGGCCGGTCGAGGAAGTACGTGATGCGGCGAAAGCCCTCAGCCTCGCACTGCGTGAAGAGGCCACCGCCGCTTGTGTACAGACCCGAGAGTTCGCTGTTCTTCTCGGGCGCGCAGGTGTTGCGCAACTCGATCGTGAACTCGTCCGCCGTGGGTGGCTGGTCGATGATCAGGTGCCCGCCTTCCTGGCGGAACGACACGCTCTGGCCGTCCGCCGAGACGCGCAACACGATGATGTCCTCGCCATGCAGCACCAGCGGCTGCCCCGCGCCTGCCTGCGCATTGCGCTGCACGCGCATCTTGCTGCCCACGATGGTCCTGACCGGGTCGAGGTCGAAGGTCAAGTCCACGCTGCGTATCCAGAACGCCGGCGCGGCATAGTCTTCGCGCCTGACGACGGTGGCGGTGTTTTCACGCATGCTTGTCTCTCTCGGG
>JANLYV010000341.1:0-1587 GCA_031365825.1 Rubrivivax sp.
CAGGAGAGCGGGCGACCAAGTCGCCGTCAGTGAACGCAGCGGCGGGCACGCCGAGCGAGCTGAGCAAGTCATTTGCGGTCATGGCGCGTCCTCAAGTAGGGGGTCAGGTCGGGGGTCGTCGGCCGAACCCTTGGCCTATGATGCCGCCACCACCTCGGTGGCAGCTTGTGCGCCGCGCAGCGACGCAGCCAAACCGGCGCCAGGAAGGCAAAGATTGAGCACAACAGCCATGGTCATCAAGGCGACGAACAAACCCGGTTCTGCCTTGGCTCGCCGTCGCTTTGTCGGTCAACTTGGCGTCGCTGCGGTCGCGCTGGTGGGCCTGCGCGCCAAGGCGGCGGATCCACTGCTGTTGGCGATCAATGAAGGCACGACCTACCGGGTCAATCCGGTCGAGACGCAGGAGCGCTTTCAGGCCATCAGTGACGACCTGGCCAAGCTGCTCAAAGCACCCGTCAAAGCCGTGGCTGTGCCGCGCTATGACGATCTGGTCAAGGGCCTGGCGAACCAACAATACGCGATTGCCTATGTGCACCCTGCCCACCACGCGATCCGCGCGATGACGGCCAATGGCTACCGCCTGGCGGCGCTGACCAAAGGCTATGTCGAATACCGCGCTTCGATCTTTGTGGCCAAGGATTCGCCGATCAGAACCTTGGCCGACTTGAAAGGCAAGCGCCTGGGCGCACCCGACGAAGACTCGATCACTTCGGTCATCCTGCGTGCAACGCTGCGCGACGCCGGACTGATGCCCGATGTGCACGTGACCTACGTGCGCTACCAAGACGCCGTGCCCTTCATGGTCGAACACGGCCTGACGGCGGCTGGCGTCACCGCCTCGGGCGCGGTGCTGAAGGCCTGGAACGACAAGGGCGGTCGCGTCGTCGCCAGCAGCAAGCCGGTGCCGATCAAGCACATGTTGGTCAGCGGCAAGGCGCCCGCCGGCACGCTGGAGCGCGTGACGGAATACTTCACCGGCCTTGAAGCCGCCAAGGACGGTCGCGCCAGGCTGGACGCGATGCGGGTCTCGGGCTTCGTGCCGTTTGACGAAGAGCCCATCAAGGCGATTGGCAAATGGCTTGGCATCGCGTGAGCGATGGCCGTTCGCGGTAGCGCGGCGCATCATCAACCGATCGACTCCACCTGCCGCGACTGTTGGTAGGCGCTGCCAAAGCGGTTGGCCAAAAACGCCGGCAAGGCCAGTTGCTCTTGCCGGATGAAGCCGCGCTGTGGCAGCGCGCCTTCGCGGAACAAGTCCAGCGCCGCACAGATGCCGGCAGCGGTGGTGATCTGGATGGCCGACAACGGCGCGGCCGCGCTGCGGTCGGCAAAAATCTTGCGCGCGAAAACCTCCTGCATCAACTGCCCGGCGCGCATGCCGCTGACCGTGACGAACACCAGCACCACGTCCTGCATCGTGCCCGGCACGCTCTTGCGCAGGATGTCCTTGAGCAGCGGCGGATCGCTTTTGAGCTGCAAGTCTTCGAGCATCATCTTCATCAGCGCGCAATGCCCGGGGTAGCGCTCGCTCTTGTAGTCCAGGTTGTGCACCCGGCCGGCCAGAGTTTCGCACAAGGTGACAATTCT
>JANLYV010000359.1:0-2424 GCA_031365825.1 Rubrivivax sp.
CATCATCGGCAAGCCGCCCGCCGCCACCGGCATCATCGAAGCCGCCGCCATGCCCGCTGCGATGGCCGCGCTGGAGCAGGCCATCGCGGCCGAAGAAGCGGCCCGCAGCGAGGCGCCCGCCGCCGAGCCGAAGTCGCAGCCAGCGGCGGATCGCATTTCACTGCGCCAGCGCGCCTGGCCGCTGGTTGAAATGATGAAACGTTCCCACAAGGAAGGCGCCGACATCGTCTGGGGGGTCTGAACGTGCCGGACAGCGTCACGCGCATCCTCGCCATTCGCCATGGCGAAACGGCCTGGAACGTGGACGCGCGGATGCAGGGACACTTGGACATTCCGCTCAACGAGACCGGCCTCTGGCAGGCGCACAGGCTGGCGCTGGCGGTGTTCGATGAAGGCATCACAGCGGTTTATGCCAGCGACTTGCTGCGCGCCTTTCAGACCGCGCAGGCGGTGGCCAAAGGCTGCGGCCGGCCCATCGTCACCGACTACGGTTTGCGTGAGCGCGGCTTCGGGGTGTTCGAAGGTTTCACCTTCAACGAGATTGCAGCGCGCTGGCCCGAACACAGCGAGCGCTGGCGCCGGCGCGACCCCGACTTCGCGCCCGAGGGCGGCGAATCGCTGCGCGACTTCTACGCCCGCAGCATCGAAGCCACCACGCGGCTGGCGGCGGCCCACCCCGGCGAAACCATTGCGCTGGTGGCGCACGGCGGCGTGATGGACTGCCTGTACCGCGCCGCCGCCCGCCTCGACCTGCAGGCGCCGCGTTCGTGGCAACTGCTCAACGCCAGCGTGAACCGGCTGCTGCTGACCGATTCAGGGCTGACGCTGGTGGGCTGGAACGACACCTACCACCTCGAAGACAGCTCGCTCGACGAGTCGGGCGACGGTGAAACCGCAGCCGAACGTTTCGGCCGGCCGGGCGCACTCGGAGGCGCCACGTGAGCCGCCGGGCCGTTCCCAAGGCGAACACCGCAGTGCGAAGCACGGAGGTTGCCTGATGAGGCCGCCCGCCGCGCGTGTGGGCGATGCGGTCGACGCCATCGCGACGCCGGCGCTGGTGATCGACCTCGACGCGATGCAGCGCAACCTGCACGCGATGGCCGACTTCGCGCGTATTCACCACATGCGGCTGCGCCCGCACGCCAAGATGCACAAAAGCGCGGCGATTGCGCGGCTGCAAATGGCCGCCGGCGCGGTGGGCGTGTGCGTTCAAAAAGTGTCGGAGGCCGAGGCGCTGGTGAACGCCGACAGCGGTGTCGACAACCTCTTCATCAGCAACGAAATCATCGACCCGGCCAAGCTGGCGCGGGTGGCGGCGCTGGCCCGGCGCGTCAGGCTGGCCATCGCGGTCGACTCGGCGCTGGGCGTCGAGCGGCTGGCGCAGGCGCTGGCAGCGGCCGGCAGCACGCTCGACGTGTTCGTCGAGGTCGATGTCGGCCACGGGCGCTGCGGCGTGTCGCCCACGGCCGCCGGCCGGCTGGCGCACCAGGTGGTGTCGCACGGCCTGCGCTTCGCTGGCCTGCACGCCTACCAAGGCAAGGCGCAGCACCTGCGCAGCGCGGCCGAGCGCGACGCCGCCATCCACCATGCGGTGACGGCAGCACGCAGCGCGCAGGCCATGGTCACGGCGGCCGGCATCGCCTGTCCGCTGGTCACCGGCGCGGGCACCGGCACCTTCGCGATCGAGGCCGCCAGCGGCGTGTACGGCGAGCTGCAGGCCGGCAGCTACCTGTTCATGGACGCCGACTACGCGGCCAACGAGCCCGCGCCGCGTGCGCCGGTGTTCGAGCACGCGCTGTTCGTCAAGAGCCAGGTCATGAGCCGTGGCCATTCGCATGCGGTGGTCGACGCAGGCCACAAGTCGCACGCCATCGACTCCGGCCTGCCGCGCGTCTGGGGGCGCGATGTGGTGTTCGAGAACGGCGGCGACGAGCACGGCATTCTTCGCGCGCGGGCCGGCTCCGTCGACAGCCTGCCCGCGCTCGGCGACACTGTCTGGCTGGTGCCCGGCCACTGCGACCCGACGGTGAACCTGCACGAGCATTTCATCGCGCTGCGTGGCGGGTTGGAGCGCGGCGTTTTCGAGGCGGTGTGGGCGATTGATGCAAGAGGGTGCGTGGAGTGAGCCGACGCAGCGAAGCACCTGCGAAGCTGTGCAGCGAAGTCGGCTCGCGAAGGCCGCCGAAGAAGCTTCGATCAACCGCCGACGTGCAGGCCTGAGACCGCCATGACCGGACCCCAAATCATCGTTCTCGCCACCCCTGTTTTCCTGCTGCTGATCGCGCTGGAATTCTGGGTCGGCCTGCGCCGCGGCCGCAACACCTACCGCTTGAACGACGCGCTGAACAGCATCGGCCTGGGCGTGATGAGCCAGGTCACCGGCGTCTTCGGCAAGCTGCTGCGGATCGGCATCTACACCGCCGT
>JANLYV010000367.1:0-3735 GCA_031365825.1 Rubrivivax sp.
GGTGTACCTTGGGCGATGAAGCATTGAGGGGCGCGCAGGCGGCAAAGCCATCATGCTGAAAGTCGAAGGCATCAACCAGTACTACGGTGGCTCGCACATCCTGCGCAACGTCGCCTTCGAGGCCAAGCTCGGCGAGGTCACCGTGATCCTCGGCCGCAACGGCGTCGGCAAGACGACGCTTCTGAAAAGCATGATGGGCGTCGTGCCGGTGCGCTCGGGCACCGTCCGCTTCGGCGACGCAGACATCACCCACGACACGCCGTACCAGCGCGTGCGCCGCGGCATCGGCTACGTGCCGCAGGGCCGCGAGATCTTCGGCCGCCTGACGGTGCAGGAGAACCTGCTGATGGGCCTGGCCTACAAGCCCAGCGGCACGAAGATCCCGGCCGAAATATTCACGCTGTTCCCGGTGCTCGAGCAGATGCTGCAGCGGCGCGGCGGCGACCTGTCGGGCGGCCAGCAGCAGCAGCTCGCGATCGCGCGCGCGCTCGCCGCCGGGCCGAGGCTGCTGATCCTCGACGAGCCGACCGAAGGCATCCAGCCCAGCATCATCAAGGACATCGGCCGCGTGATCCGCATGCTCGCCGACACCGGGCTGGCCGGCGGCCAGAAGATGGCGATCGTGCTGGTCGAGCAGTTCTACGACTTCGCCACCGAGCTCGCCGACCAGTACTTGGTGATGGAGCGCGGCGAGATCATCCGGCGCGGGCGTGGCGAGAGCATGGAAACCGACGGCGTGCGGGCGTTGATGTCGATTTGATTTCGGTCTAGGGTTCACGTGCCCCGGCGGCAACACAAGCATCAGGTATAGGTCGCGCCCGGAATCGACCTTGTGACCCCAGCGGTGCTGTCGAGATGGCTTGCTTGAACTTCCGCAACGCAGCGTGTGCTGACGCTTGCCGCCGGCGGGCGTACTCACGCTGAATGGCACGAACCAGTCGTGGGGCCTGGTGAACGGCTGTGGCTCGAATGTCGGCTGTACCAGGTACAGCGGTCATACGACTCTCGAGGAGCGGTCCGCGTCGCGCGGGCGGCTGCTTCTCCACAGCTCGAACTCGCAGTCCCGACCCACAGCTGCCGGTCGGGTCATCGAAGTGCCAGCCGCAGAGCTGACATTGTTTGGGCAGCACGCCGTGGAACCGAATCAGGTGCAGCCGTGGCATCGGCGCCCGAACTTCCCGAACTGCCAGCCTCTGCAACGAACTCCAGCCGCGACATCACAAGGAGCCTGCCACCGAGTACAGCCGCAGTACGCCGGCAGCGATCAGCCCCAGGCCCAGCAGCGCTGCCAGGCGCTGCCCCTCCGGCATCAGCTTCTCGATCGCCACCGCGATCGACAGCGCAGCGATCCAGGCGAGGTTCATGACTCCGCCGACAAACAGCAGCGCCATCAATGCCCAGCAGCAGCCCAGACAGAACAGGCCGTGGCGCAGCCCCATCATGAAGGCGCCGGATGTACCACCACGCCACTCGCCAATCAGGAAGCCCATCGGCGTGCGGCAATTTGCAAGGCAGACGCGCTTGAGTGGCGAAAACTGGTACACGCCGGCCACCAGCAGCAGCACACCCGTGAGCGTGGCCGAGGTGCTGACGATCATCGGGTTGAGCCAGCCCGCGGCCTGCAACACCCATTGCAGGCCTGTTGCCGCCATGCTGAAGGCGAACCACATCAGCAAATAGGCGACAACGAAACTGCGCGAGCGCGCAGTTTCGCCATTACGACGACACAGTGCGGTGAAGGCCAGCACCATCGGCAGTGCCGATGGCAGCATCATTGCCGCCATCATCACGGCCCACATGCACCACACGGCCAGCAGGTTGTCCCAATGCCAAGCCGATGACATGGGCATCGTCAATCGTGCCACCGGTTGACCCATGTCGAAAGCGATCCAGGCCAGCAAGCTCCATCCTGCGAGGCTGAGCACCAGCAACCATACGAATGGCGTTGACGACCGCAGTCTCGGTGCACTCTGTGTAGATATGTCTGGCGGTTGCGTAGTCATCGATGAAGGCCCGTCGTCGCGTCAGCCATCGGTCCACCATCGGCCGCGCGGCGCCTGGTGTCAACCGGGATCACCTGGGTTGCAAGCCAATGTCCATGCGGCGCGAGGCCCCTGGGATTGTGTTCGGCGCGCAACGGGGGTACGTTGCCGGTCACGGCGATCATGAAGCGGTTACTGGCGCGTATGCCCGGGCCCGCGTACCACGGTACACCGGTCACCACTAAGGAGAGCGACTATGGCCAGTTGGCAAATCAGTGGCGAGTACATGGAAACCTGCAATTGCACTTTCCTGTGCCCATGCATACCCTCGAATCTGGCTGCGCTGCCGACCGAAGGCGACTGCCAGGCTGCGATCACAATGCGCATCGACAAGGGCGCCAAGGACGGCGTCAAGCTCGATGGCCTCTCGTTCATCGTCATGCTGCATTCGCCGGGGGTGATGGGTGCCGGCAACATGACGGTGGGGCTGGTCATCGACGAAAGTGCATCCGATGCTCAGGTCGAGGCCATAAGCGCCATCGCCACCGGCGCGGCCGGCGGACCGATGGCGTCGCTGGCGCCGCTCGTGGGGAAGATCGCCGGAGTCGAGCGTCGGCAGATCCAGTTCGAGATGGATGGCATGAAGCGCGCGGTGCGCGCCGGTGACCTCGTCGATCAGGCCTGCGAAGGCGTGCCCAGTGCATCCGTGCCGGGGCAGGCCGTCGGCGTGGACAACACCGCGCATCCGGTGAACAGCCGACTCAACCTGGCAAAGGCGACGCGCAGCATGTTCAATGTCTTCGGCATGAAGTGGAATGATTCCAGTGGCACCCGCAACGCGCACTTTGCGCCGTTTGCGTGGGCCGGCTAGCCCGACTCATCACATGAATTGCTCCAAACCGATCTTCCACCGGTGCATGGTTATGGCCGGGATCGCGACCCCGCGTCGGCACCAATAAAGCTGCCTCTGGCGTTGGGCCGCCCTGCTCTCGCCCCCATACCGACGGCGCGTACGGCGTTGCTGCGCTCGGAGAAATCCTGAAAGCTGCCAGTCGCTAGTGTAGTGATGCAATCTTGAGGGAACGTAAATGAATCCTGCCACACCAATGATCTACTACAGACTGGTGTGGAGATCGAGAGTGCGAGTTGCCCCTGAGGTTTTACTGTCGGACGAAGAGCGCGAGGTGCTCGACGAGCTGATTCGCTCCAAGCTGACGAGCGTTCGTCTGGCTATGCGTGCGCGCATCGTGCTGCTGGCCGCGCAGGGCTTGCAGAACAAGGAGATTGCTCTGGCGCTGGACGTTGGACGCATCCAGGCCTCGCGTTGGCGCGAGCGCTATCTCGAGTCTGGACTGGAGGGCATCGAGCGTGATCTGCCGCGTGGCGCGCCGCCGAGCACGGTCGACGCTGCGCGCCTCATCGAGCTGACCACCCAGAGCAAGCCCGAGGCGGCCACGCACTGGAGCACACGCACCATGGCCGCTGAATTGGGTGTCAGCGCCGCGAGCGTCTCGCGCCACTGGCGCAAGAACGGCTTGAAGCCGCATCTGGTGCGCGGCTTCAAGGTCTCGCGCGATCCCAGGTTCGTCGAGAAGCTCGAAGACATCGTGGGCCTGTACCTGTCGCCGCCCGAGCACGCACTGGTGCTGTGCTGCGACGAGAAGAGCCAGGTGCAGGCACTGGACCGAACGCAGCCGGGGCTGCCGATGAAGAAGGGGCGTGCGGCCACCATGACGCACGACTACAAGCGCAA
>JANLYV010000416.1:0-5523 GCA_031365825.1 Rubrivivax sp.
GCAACCTCGGCCTGCTTTTCCAGCTTGTCCAGGTTGGCTCCGAGTTCGCGCAGGATGTCTTCAACCCGGGTCAGGTTTTCGCGCGTGTCGCTCAGGCGATTTTCGGTTTCGCGCCGGCGCTCTTTGTATTTCGACACGCCGGCGGCTTCCTCGAGGAACAAGCGCAGTTCCTCGGGGCGCGACTCGATGATGCGGCTGATGGTGCCCTGGCCGATGATGGCGTAGGCACGTGGACCCAGGCCCGTGCCAAGGAACACGTCCTGGATGTCGCGCCGGCGCACCGGCTGGTTGTTGAGGTGGTAGCTCGAGGTGCCGTCGCGCGTCAGCACACGCTTGACGGCGATCTCGCTGTACTGGTTCCACTGCCCGCCGGCACGCGCCAGGCTGTTGTCGAAGATCAATTCGACGCTAGCGCGGCTGGCCGGCTTGCGCTGGCCTGAGCCGTTGAAAATCACGTCCTGCATCGACTCGCCGCGCAATTCGCTCGCTTTGCTTTCACCCAGCACCCAGCGCACGGCATCGATGATGTTGGACTTGCCGCAGCCGTTGGGGCCGACCACGCCGATGCGCTGCCCGGGCAGCTGAAAGGTGGTCGGTTCAGGGAACGACTTGAAGCCCGAGAGCTTGATCTGGGTGAGACGCATTGGCGGTGCCCGGGGTGCGTGGCAGGGCCGGCCTCAAACGCCGTCACAACACACGCAAGTGCTTGATTTTAATGGATAAATGCGCAAATAACCGAGGCGCGCAAGGGCCGCGATGATAGCATCGCCACCCCCTGCATCCGAGCCTTTCGCGGCCATCGCGCTGCGCCACACCATGCCCCGCAAAACCACCGCCGCGCCCAGCGTTCGCCAGGCGCCCCAAGTGCCGCCCAGCGCGCCGAGCCAGGCACTCCAAGCCTTTGCTAACCCCGCACCGGAGCGGGACTACGTCATCCGCTTCGACGTGCCCGAATTCACCTGCCTGTGCCCGCTCACCGGCCAGCCCGACTTCGCCCATTTCGTGATCGAGATCGTGGCCGACAAGTTCTGCGTCGAGACCAAGAGCCTGAAGCAGTATTTCTGGAGCTATCGCAACGAAGGTGCCTTCCACGAAAAGGTGACCAACACCATCGTCAGCGATCTTGTCGAAGCTATCGCGCCACGCTTCATGCGCATCCACGCCGACTGGTACGTGCGCGGCGGCATCCGCACCTACGTCACGGTCGAGCATCGCAAGAAGGGCTGGAAGCCGGCCATCGCTGTGCACTTGCCGGGCTCGGCGCAGACATCGACGACGCTGTGAATCGGCCCGCGTACCAGAAGTTCGATGTCGCCACCGCGCCGAGCCGCATCGACGGCACCGGCGCCTTCGCCGCCGAGGACATTCCGCCGCGACTGAAGATCGGCGAAGTGCGCGGCGAGGCCTTGAGCGTGCAGCAGGCGCGCATCCGCGCCACGCGTGCCGAGCGCATCATGATCGTCGAGGTCTCCAGCCGCAAAGCCATCGACTTCAGCCACTCCAGCGACCCGATGCGCTTCACCAACCACAGCTGCCAGCCCAACGCGCGGCTGTGCATCCGCCAGGGCCGGGTCGAGTTTTATGCCTTGCGCGCCATCAAGCGCGGCGAAGAGATCACGGTCGACTACGGCGAGACGCACCACGAAGGCCGGCTGCCGTGCCGCTGTGGCGCGCCGGGTTGCCGCGGCGCGCTTTAAGCATTCAACGCACGCGCCACCAGCGCCACAAGCCCACCAGCGCCAGGCACAGCACCGCATAGCCGCCTGCCATTTCATCGAGCGAGGGCAGCGGCTCGCTCAACCGTGCGGCCGCCACCGCCGCCGCGGGCAGCAATACCAGCAGCGCCCAGACCCAGGCCGGCACGGGCCCGGTGCGGCCGAGCACGATGAACCAGCTGACGACGCAGCCGATCGCGGCCACGGCGACGAGCCCCGGGGCCAGAGCGCCGCCGCTGGCCAGCGTCCACAGCCAGATGCCCAGCGCGCCCCAGACCGCCATGGCAAAGGCGCATAGCAGTGGCCACATCAGATGCGGCGTGCTGCCGAGCTGGTCCTTCTCCAGATCTTGCGACGGCAGCCACGGCGTGACCCAGCCGCCCATCAGGCCACAGGCGAGGAAGATACCGGCAAGCAGGGTCGCTGCGGCGCGGCCGAAGCTTTCCAGCGTCAGCGCCTCAGGCGAATGCGATGCCCACAGCACCACCAGCACCGGCAGCATCGCCCCCAGACACCACATCAGCAGCATCGGCAGGCCGAACCACAGGGCCTGCGGGCCAACGAGGATGGAGCGGCCATGGCACAGCACGCGCCATCGTGCATGACAGTCCGCGCGCCAGGCGGACACCACCGCCAGCCACCACAGCGCCACGGCCACGCCGGCGAGCACGGCGGCGGTCAGCGCCTGGGTGCGCCAGGCCAGTTCATCGGCTTCGTTGCCAAGGCCGGTGACCCAGCCGACGATGCGCGCCAGGCCGCGCGTCAGCAACTGTAGCGCGCGATACGTCAGGGTCATGTCGGCGGCGCTGAGCGCGCCATAGATTCCCCGGCCGATGTCTGCCATGGCACTTGGAAATACGGCGACGCCAACCACGATGGACAGCGGCGCGAGCCAGCTGCCGAAGCTCAAGGCGAAGGCGCGCCGCGCGTGCCACACACCGATGCTTTGCAGTGCGTCCCGCTGCGACAACTTGATCAGCGGCAGGGCCGAGACGCTCGACATCGCGCCCCAGCACCAGGCCGCAAAACCGCAGCGCTGCTCGAAGTAGCTGACGTGGTCGACGACCAGCGAACACTCGTTGCGCAACTCGACGGCGGTCACCACACCATCACGCGGCAGCTGTGACGCGCGGCCCATGGGCACCATGTCCATCGTCGCGTAGACGTCGAACCAGGTCGTGGCCTTGGCACCGCTGGCCACAGGCGAATGGGCCAGCACCTCGGCCATCCTCGCCCGGTAGCCGGCCATCACATGCACCAGCCACCACGCCAGTGCGCAGGCCAGCACGAGCATCAACGCCGGGGCCAGGCCCCACAAAGTACCGGTGGGCACCCAGCCGAGCCAGCCTGCCAGCAAGGGCACCACGCCCGCCACCAGACAAGGTGCGGCGAAGGCGGCGGCGCGAAGGCCGACGCGGCGGTCGCGCACCAGGCGCAGGAACTCGAGCTTTTCCAGGCCTGAGCCGACAGTGATGAATAGCGCCACAGGCACACTGTCGGCGAGCGCGCTGTGGGCAATGGCGCCGCCTTGCGAATGCGCGATCACCACCACCTTCTGCACCCGTGCCTGCAACCATTGCAGATGAAGCCGCACACGGCTGACCAGCGCCGCGCGCTGCACGTCCTGCTCCAGCAGCACGTAGCTGTCGCCCAGGGTCAGCGTCAGCACGCGCACCACGTCGAGCAGCGCCTGGCGCCACGCGCCAAAGGGCACCAGCCACAGCAGCAGCGCCACGGCCACGACGAGCTGCATCAAAACAATCAATATCGGCGTTAGCATCGATTTGGCGGCGAGCGCGACGAAGCCCGGGACCGGCACGTCCCAGATGCGGCGCTGGGGCGCGACGGCGTCTGCCGCATGGCGCTGCCCGCCGAAGAAATGCCACATCACGATGAGTGGCAAGCGCGTGAACATCCAGATCAACAAGCGCGCCGTGTCGGGCGCTTGCACGCTATTGCTCCACCAGGCTTCGGCAAAGAGCCAGCGTTCGGTGTCACTGTGCCGGCCATCGGGTCGCGGCATGTTGATGTCGATACGCGCGTACGCCGGTGACACCGCTTCGGTACGCACCGCGCGCAGCCGCGCGGCATCGACGTGCACCTGGCCTTTCGACAGCCCGTCGGGGCCACCCCCGGTAAGCCATTCGCGCAGCCAGTCGATCAGCGGTTCGCCCTGGCTCAGCAGCGCATCGGCCTCGGCCTGTTCGCCGATGCCGTGCACCAGCAGCACGCCGATCTCAGCCCGTTCTTCCTCGGCGATGGCGGCGGCGGCGCCGTCAGCCATGGGCGGGCATTGCTTGCAGTGATGGCGACGCGTTCATGGCGGCATGATGCGTGCCATGTGAGCGCAGCGTCAATCGGTCGCGCCGCTCAGTGTGGTGCGCGGTGCTTCGGGATAATCCCGGGCATGAATCCGCTTCTTGGCGCGCTGCAGCCCTACCCTTTCGAGCGCCTCAGGGCGTTGATGGCCGATGTCACCCCGCCAGCGCACCTTCGCCACATCACGCTGGGCATCGGTGAACCCAAACATGCCACGCCGGCGCTCATCACCGACGCGATGTGCGCGCATTTGTCGGGCCTGGCCAGTTACCCGGCCACCGCCGGCGAGCCGGCATTGCGCGAAGCTTGCGCCGCATGGGTGCAGCGGCGCTACGGCGTGAGCCTGGACCCGACGCGGTATGTGCTGCCGGTGAACGGCACGCGCGAAGCGCTGTTCGCGTTCGCGCAAACGGTGATCGACCCCACGCGCGCCGGCGCCAGCGTCATCTGCCCGAATCCGTTCTATCAAATCTACGAAGGCGCAGCCCTGCTCGCCGGCGCACGCACCGTGTTCGTTAACAGCGACCCGCAGCGCAACTTCGCCAGCAGCTGGCAGCAGATCGACGACGCCAGTTGGGCCCGCACACAGCTGCTCTACGTCTGCTCGCCCGGCAACCCCGCCGGCGCGGTGATGCCGCTGGCCGAGTGGCGGGCACTGTTCGAGTTGAGCGCGCGCCACGGCTTCGTCATTGCCAGCGACGAGTGTTATTCGGAGATCTACTTCGGCGACGATGCGCCGCTGGGCAGCCTGCAAGCCGCGCAGCAACTCGGCCTGCACGACTTCAAGCGGCTCATGGCTTTCACCAGCCTGTCCAAGCGCAGCAACGTGCCCGGCATGCGCTCGGGCTTCGTCGCCGGTGATGCGGCGCTGATCAAGGCTTTTCTGCTCTACCGCACCTACCACGGCAGCGCCATGAGCACGACGGTGCAACGCGCCAGCATCGCCGCCTGGAACGACGAGGCCCATGTCGTGGCCAACCGCGCGCTATACCGCGCCAAGTTCGCGCAGGTGACACCGCGCCTGGCTGGCGTGCTGGACGTCAAGCTGCCCGATGCGGGCTTTTATCTCTGGGCAGGCGTTCCCGATACGGGCCATGGCGCCGACGATGTCGCTTTCGCTCGTGGACTGCTCGCTCAATACAATGTGGCCGTCCTGCCGGGTAGCTTGCTCGCGCGAAGCGCACATGGGATCAACCCCGGCGCCGGCCGCATCCGCATGGCGCTGGTCGCCCCACCCGACGAGTGCCGCGAAGCCACTGAGCGCATCGTCGCCTACACCCAACAAAACTTCGAAAGCCGTTCATGAGCAACCGTCAACACATCATCGACCTCGCCTGGGAAAGCCGTGCCGACATCTCCGCGCTGAATGCGCCGCAGGTGCGCGACACGGTCGAAGCCGTCATCAGCGACCTCAACGCCGGCCGGCTGCGTGTGGCCGAACGCCAGGGTGTGGGCCAATGGACCGTGAACCAGTGGGTGAAGAAGGCCG
>JANLYV010000420.1:0-1683 GCA_031365825.1 Rubrivivax sp.
GGTCGATGACGAGGCAGGCGCCCACGGTCTGACCGCACTGGCTGGAGCCACCGCCACGCGGCAGCACCGGCACCTGCAAGCTGCGCGCGACGTCGAGCGCAGCCTGGATGTCGGCTTCGTCGCGCGGCACGAACACGCCCACGGGCAGCACCTGGTAGATCGAAGCGTCGGTGGCATAACGCCCGAGTGACGCGGCATCGAACATCATCTCGCCGCGGGTGTGGCGGCGCAATTCGTTCTCCAGCTTGACGCTGGTATCGGTGTGAACCGTGGTCGGAGTCGGGTCGCGCTTCATGCCGGCATCGCCAGCGTGCCGGCGCGCAGCTGCGCCAGCACCACGTCACGCTTGTGGTTCAGGTGCGTGACCAACAGCTCGCGCAATGCTGCGCCGTCGCGCGCGGCCAGCGCCTGCACCATGCGCGTGTGCTCTTTCATCGCGCGCTGCCACTTCTTCTCGTCCTGGTTGGAGCGAAAGCGCAGCGCCTGCAGCCGCGCGTTGGCCATGGCGTAGGCGCGCGCCAGCACCGGGTTGTGTGCCGCGGCGTTGATGGCGGCGTGGATCTGCGCGTTCAGCCGGTAGTACGCCGAGAGGTCGCGCCGCGTGAAGGCCGCCAGCATCTCGTAGTGCGCGGCTTCGATGGCGCGCAACTCGTCGTTGCTGATGCGCGCCGCGGCCAGTTCGCCCGACAGGCCTTCCAGCGCCGCGATGAGCTCGAAACTGTGCACGATGGCATCTTCATCCAGCGCCACCGCCACCGCGCCGCGGTTGGGCAGCAGCTCGACCAGGCCTTCGGCAGCGAGCTGTTTGATGGCTTCGCGCAGCGGCGTGCGCGAGATCTTCAGCCGCTCGCTCAGCTCGCGCTCGTTCAACTTCGCGCCGGGCGCGATGTCGCCTTCGACGAGCAGCGTGCGCAAGCGCTGCACGACTTGTTCATGCAAACCGCTGCGAGTGATGGAGATGATCTGTGCCATGGGCGGGTTGGGCGTTAGCGACATTTTGCATGCAAAAACGGGATCGCGTCAACGGAGAGAGACGCAGCAGCATGGCTTGACAAACCGACTTTGCATGCAAAACAATCGCGTGTCGTTCTGCCTTCGGATGAACCATGCTCGCCCTCGACCAACACCCCAGCGGCCGCCACTTTTTGCAGATCCCCGGGCCCAGCCCGGTGCCCGACCGCATCCTGCGCGCGATGAGTCTGCCCACCATCGACCACCGCGGCCCCGAGTTCGGCGGCCTGGGTTTGCAGGTGCTGGCCGGCATCGCCAAGGTCTTCAAGACGCAGCACCCGGTGGCCATCTACCCGGCCTCGGGCACGGGTGCCTGGGAAGCGGCGCTGGTGAACACGCTGAGTCCCGGCGACCAGGTGTTGATGTACGAGACCGGCCACTTCGCCTCGCTGTGGAACAAGCTCGCGCTGCGCCTGGGCCTGGCCACCGAAGTCATCGCGCGGCCGGGTATCGATGAAGCCACCGGCGTGCCGCATTCGTGGCGCGAAGGCGTGCAGGCCGACCTGATCGAGCAGCGCCTGCGCGCCGATGCCGCGCACGCCATCAAGGCGGTGTGCGTGGTGCACAACGAGACGAGCACAGGCGTCACCTCCGACATCGCCGCCGTGCGCCGTGCCATCGACGCCGCCAAACACCCGGCGCTGTTGATCGTCGACACCATCTCGGGCCTGG
>JANLYV010000437.1:0-1919 GCA_031365825.1 Rubrivivax sp.
TGGTCACGTGCCCCAATGCGGAATGTGGTGCGAGCCCAGCGACACCGCCACGTTCTTCGGCTCCAGGAAGACTTCGTAGCTCCAGGTGCCACCTTCGCGCCCGGTGCCGCTGGCCTTGGTGCCGCCGAAAGGCTGGCGCAGGTCGCGTACGTTCTGGCTGTTGACGAAGCACATGCCGGCTTCGACGGCAGCCGCCACGCGGTGCGCGCGGCCGAGGTTCTCGGTCCAGACATAGCTCGACAAACCGTAGGCGATGTCGTTGCTCAGGTGAACAGCGTCGGCTTCGTCCCTGAACGGAATCAGGCAGGCCACCGGGCCGAAGATCTCTTCCTGTGCGATGCGCATGCGATTGTCGACATCGGCGAAGACGGTCGCTTTGACGAAGTTGCCGGCGCGCAGATGCGCCGGCAGATCGGGCGCATCGGCGCCGCCGCACAACATCGACGCGCCCTCCTTCGGCCCGAGCTCGATGTAGCTGCGCACCTTGGCCAGGTGCGTGGCGCTGATCATCGGGCCTAGGGTCGTGGCCTCGTCCAGCGGGTCGCCGACCTTGATGCGCTGCGCGCGCGCGGCGAACTTCGCGCAGAAGTCGGCGTAGATGTTTTGCTGCACCAGGATGCGGCTGCCCGCGGTGCAGCGCTCGCCGTTGTTGCTGAAGATCATGAACACGGCGGCGTCGAGCGCGCGCGCCAGGTCGGCGTCGTCGAAGACCACGAACGGGCTCTTGCCGCCGAGCTCCATGCTGAACTTCTTCAGCCCCGCGCTTTGCACGATGCGCTGGCCGGTGAGCGTCGAGCCGGTGAAGGAGATGGCGCGCACAACCGGGTGGCGGCACAGCGGCTCGCCCGCCTCGCGCCCTGTGCCGTGCACGATGTTGAGCACGCCCGCCGGGATGCCGGCTTCCATGGCCAGCTCACCCAGCCGCGCCGCGCTCATGGGGCTGAGCTCGCTCATCTTCAGCACCGCGGTGTTGCCGAAGGCCAGGCAGGGCGCGACCTTCCACGTTGCCGTCATGAAAGGCACGTTCCACGGGCTGATGAGAGCGCACACACCCACCGGATGAAAAAGCGTGTAGTTCAGGTGCGTCGGCGTCGGGTAGGTGTGGCCGTCGACGCGTGTGCACATCTCGGCGAAATAGTAGAAGTTGTCGGCCGCGCGCGGAATGAGCTGCTTGCCGGTCTGGGCGATGACCTGGCCGGTGTCCATGGTCTCGATGCGTGCGATTTCGCTCACATGCGCGGCGATCAGGTCACCGAGCTTGCGCACCAGCCGCGCGCGCTCGGTGGCTGCAAGCGCGGCCCACTTCGGGAAGGCCGCCTTGGCCGCCGCCACCGCGGCGTTGACCTCGGCCTCGCCGCCGCTGGCCACCGTGGCCAGCACCTCCTGTGTCGCCGGGTTGACAGTCTCGAAACGGCTGCGGCTTTCGACCGACTTGCCGTTGATGAGGTGCGGGATGTGCATTGTGTGAAAGTCACCAGGAAGCTAACGTTTGAAAGGATCGTCGTCGACAAGGGTGTTGACAAGACGCCCGATACCGTCGATCTCGCACACGACCTCGTCGCCGACACCGACGTTGATCACACCGTCGGGCGTGCCGGTGAGGATCACATCACCGGAGCGCAGCGTCATGAACTCGCTCAGGTATTCGATCAACGAGGCCACGTCGTTGATCATGTCCGAGGTGTGGCCGCTTTGCGTGATGCGGCCGTTGACGAGCGTGCGCAAGGCCAGCGCCTGCGGGTCGGGCACGTCGGCGGCGTCGACCAGCCATGGCCCGACTGCCGTGGCGCCGTCGCGGTTCTTGACGCGCAGGTTGGGCCGGTACCAGTTCTCCAGGTAGTCGCGCACGGCGTAGTCGTTGCACACGGTGTAGCCGGCCACGTGCTGCAGCGCCTGCTCGCGCCGCACCCGCCTGGCGG
>JANLYV010000469.1:0-1777 GCA_031365825.1 Rubrivivax sp.
GGGTCACGCGAAGATGACCGAAATGCGCACCGCGCCGCTGTGGGGTTTGCGCGCCCGCGGCCCCTTCCTGCACGACGGCCGCGCGTCCACCGTGGACGCCGCCATCCGCGCCCACGAAGGCCGGGGTGCGCCGTCACGCAACCGCTACAACGCGCTGGGCGTCGTCGAACGCCAGCAGGTGCTTGACTTCCTGGGCTCGATTTAACCGGCAGCGAGCAAGCCGGCCCCCAGCCCGATGGGCGCCGGCGCCGTCATCAGGATCTTCTGGAACAGCGGCCGGTACTCGGGCTCGGCCGGGTGCCCGATCAGCGGGCCGTTGTGGGTCGCGAAAGCCGCGTCCGGTTCGACCCCGTCTTCGGGCGTCAAAGCGCCGCGCGCGGCGGCCAACTTGGGGGGTGCTCAATCCGATAGCAGGTCGGTGCTCGTGCCCGGCCTCAGGTCCGTGGCTGCAAGACCGTGAAGCGGCCTTCCGCCAGCGGCAGGTTCTGGCCGGGACTGCCAGTTCGCCTGGGATCCAGAAAGCGGCCATTCGAGCCGGCCAGGGCCGCACGGCCGGTCTTCGAGGCGACGACCTCAACCACCCGGCCCCTTGTAGCGATCCAGGAGATTGATCTCGCTGCTCCAAAAGCCGCCATCAGCGCCAGCCCAACTGGGTCAGTGCCCGATTGGGGACTCACATTGGCCAGTAACGCTGACGCACCAACTGCTTGTAGAGCTTGCCTGTTGGGTGTCTGGGCAGAGCCGCATCGAAGTCGATGCTGCGCGGGCACTTGAAGGCGGGCAGGCGCTGCCTGCAGTAGGCCATGAGTTCGGCGGCCATCTCCGGGCCTGCACCGGTGGGGACCAGCAACTGCACGACGGCCTTGACCTGCTCCCCCAGTTCTTCGTGGGGAACGCCGATGACCGCGACGTCAGCCACCTCGGGATGACCGATGAGCACGCCCTCGGCTTCCTGCGGGTAGATGTTCACACCGCCGGAAATGATCATGAAGGCGCGGCGGTCGACCAGATACAGGTAGCCCTCGGTGTCGAGTTTGCCGATATCGCCCAGCGTCGACCAGCCTTGCGAATTTCGAGTCTGTGAAGTCCGAATCGGGTCGTTGTGGTATTCGAATTCGGGGCCGTCCGAGAAATAGACCAGGCCCGTCTCGCCGGCGGGCAACTCCGCGCCTTCTTCGTTGCAGATGTGCAGCCCGCCTTGCGTCGCGCGTCCTACCGAGCCTCGGTGCTGCAGCCATTCCTGCGGCGTGATGGTGCAGAAGCCATTGTTCTCGGTTCCGGCGTAATACTCGAAGATGATCGAACCCCACCAGTCAAGCATGCGCTGTTTGACTTCGACGGGGCATGGTGCCGCCGCATGCACGGCCACTCGCATCGAAGACAGGTCATGGCGCGTGCGGACATGGTCGGGCAGCTTGAGCATGCGCACGAACATCGTCGGCACCCATTGGCTGTGCGTGATGCGATGGCGTGCAATCCAGTGCAGCGAGCGCTCGGCGTCGAAGGCTTCCATCACGAAGACCGTGCCGCCGAGCTTGATCACCGTCATGCAGTGGCGCAGCGGCGCAGCGTGATACAGCGGCGCCGGCGAGAGGTACCGGGACTCGCGTCCATAAGCGAAGAGCGGTGACAGCAGATCGACCAGCATCGTGCGGGCCCCGGCGGGCGATTTCGGCATCGGCCACTTCACACCCTTGGGGCGACCCGTGGTGCCCGATGAGTACAGCATGTCCAGGCCTTGTGCGGGGTCGGCAATCGGTGAGTCCGCTGCGCCGTC
>JANLYV010000262.1:0-6066 GCA_031365825.1 Rubrivivax sp.
ATGGCCGACGTGGCGGGCTTCCCGGCACGGCGTGCTGCTTCCGAAGCCAGGGGCAAGAAGCGCGGCATGGGTTACAGCTGCTACATCGAAGCCTGCGGCCTTGCGCCGTCGAACATCGCCGGTGCACTCGGTGCGCGCGCCGGCCTGTTCGAAGCCGGCGAAGTGCGTGTGCACCCGACCGGCACGGTCACCGTCTTCACCGGTTCGCACAGCCACGGCCAGGGCCACGAAACCACGTTCGCGCAGATCGTGGCAGCCAAGCTCGGCATCCCGGTCGATAACGTCGAGATCGTGCACGGCGACACCGGGCGCGTGCCGTTCGGCATGGGCACCTACGGCAGCCGGTCGCTCGCGGTCGGTGGCACGGCGATCGTGAAAGCGGTCGACAAGATCATCGCCAAAGGCAAGAAGATCGCCGCGCATTTGATGGAAGCGGCCGACACCGACGTGGTCTTCGAAGGCGGCGAATTCAAGGTGGCGGGCACCGACAAGAAGGTGCCGTTCGCGTCGGTGGCGCTCACCGCCTACGTGCCGCACAACTTCCCGCACGACAAGCTCGAGCCGGGGCTGAACGAGAACGCCTTTTACGACCCGAGCAACTTCACCTTCCCTGCCGGCACCTACATCGCCGAGGTCGAGGTCGACCCGGCCACGGGCAAGACCACGGTCGAGCGCTTCACGGCATGCGACGACTTCGGCAACGTCATCAACCCGATGATCGTCGAAGGCCAGGTGCACGGCGGCATCGCGCAAGGCATCGGCCAGGCGATGATGGAGCACGGTGCCTACGACAGCAGCTCGGGCCAGTTGCTTTCGGGCAGCTACATGGACTACGCCATGCCGCGGGCTGACGACCTGCCCAGCTTCACGGTGGAGACCGCCAAGGGCACACCGTGCACGCACAACCCGCTCGGGGCCAAGGGCTGCGGCGAAGCCGGCGCCATCGGCTCGCCGCCGGCCATCATCAACGCCATCTGCAACGCCCTGGGCGTGAAGGATGTGGCTATGCCGGCCACGCCCTACGCGGTGTGGACCGCCGCGAAGTCTGCCCGCTAACAATCGAGGAGAACTGACACATGCAAGCCTTCAACTACAGCAACCCCTCCTCCGTGGCCGACGCCGCGGCCGCTGCCGCCAAAGGCGCCAAGCTGCTGGCCGGTGGCCAGAGCCTGCTGCCGGCCATGCGCCTGGGGCTGTCAGCGCCCGAAGCGCTGGCCGACCTCGGCGCCGTGGCCGAGTTGCGCGCCATCAGCGTCAGCGGCGGTGTCGTGAAGATCGGCGCCATGGCCACGCATGCCAGCGTCGCCGCCAGCAAGGAAGTGGCCGCGGCCATCCCGGCACTTGCAGCGCTGGCCGCCAACATCGGCGACCGCCAGGTGCGCAACCGCGGCACCATCGGCGGCAGCCTGGCCAACAACGACCCCGCGGCCTGCTACCCCGCCGCGGTGCTGAGCCTGGGTGCGACGGTGCACACCAACCAGCGCGCCATTGCCGCCGACGACTTCTTCAAAGGCCTGTACACCACGGCGCTGAAAGACGACGAAGTCATCACCGCGGTGAGCTTCCCCGTGCCGCAAAACGCCGGCTGGCAGAAGTTCAAGCAGCCGGCCTCGCGCTTCTCGCTCATCGGCGTGTTCGTCAGCAAAGGCCCGCAAGGCGTGCGCGTGGCGGTCACGGGTGGTGGCTCGGGCGTGTTCCGCGCGAAGGAGCTCGAAGCCAAGCTGGCGGCGAACTGGAGCGCGGCAGCTTTGGCCGGCGCGACGGTGAGCGCGGCCGGCCTGAACAGCGACCTGCACGGCTCGGGCGAGTACCGCGCCGCGCTCATTCCGGTGCTGGCCGCGCGCGCGGTCGGCTGAGGCGCCGCCACCTGGCGCAAGGCGGCTAACGCCTTGCGCCAGGTGACTCCAGGCAACGTCAACCCGGCCGCCTCAAGGCACGCGCACGAAGCGCTGCGCGCGTTTGCCGGTGTCGACCTCGGACGTGTAGACACTGCCCTGCGAGTCGATGGCGATGTTGTGCACCCAATGAAAATCCCCCGCCTGGCGGCCGCTGCGGCCAAACGCGCCGAGCACCTCGCCGGTGGCGCGCAGCACGATGCGCACCTCGTTGTTGGTGCCATCGGCCATCAAGAGGTAGCGCTGGCTAGCGTCCTCCGACGGAATCAAGTCCCACACCGAGCCCGAGCCGCGCGGCTCGGGCTCAAACACGAACTGGCGCAGGACCTCGCCCGGTTTGTTGAACACCTGGATGCGGTTGTTCATGCGGTCGCAGACATAGACCAGGCCGTCGCGCGTGAGGCGCACGCAATGCACCGGGTTGGCGAACTGCGGCGACTCGGGGTTGTAGTCGGCGATCTTGGCGTCGTCGGGGCGCTTGCCGTAGGCGCCCCAGTGGCGCTTGTAGCGGCCCGTCGAGGCGTCGAAGACGATGATGCGGCGGTTGCCGTAGCCGTCGGCGACATAGAGCTCGTTGGCGGCGGCGTCGAGTTCCATGTGCGCCGGCCGGCCCAGCTGTTCGGTGTCGTTACTGCCCTTGCTCGCGCCGGGCTTGCCGATCTGCATCAGGAATTTGCCGTCGGCGCTGAACTTCAACAGCATGTGGTCGGTGGCGGCATTGCCGCCAATCCAGACCTCACCCTTGGGGTCGACGTAGATGCCGTGTTCGTTTGCCGGCCAGTCGTAGCCCGCGCCCTTGCCGCCCCACGAACGCAACAGCTTGCCTTGCCGGTCGAACTGCAGCACCGGCGGCGCCGCGCTGCAGCACTTCGAACGTTTCGGCGTGAGCGTGTTGCCGCGCTCGTCTTCGGTCAGCGTGGCCGGGCGGTGGATGAGCCAGATGGTGTCGTCAGCCGCGGTGGCGATGCCCGCCACCTGCCCCAGCAGCCATTGGTTGGGCAGCGGCTGCGGCCACGTCGCGTCGACCGCATAGCGCGGGCCGCCGCTGCTGGCGGCGGCGCCTTCCACACGCTGCGGCAAGGTCTGCGCACAGCCGACGGCCAATGCCAACGGAATCATCGAAGCCAACCAGCACACAAGTCGCAGCACGCGCATGGGGCACCTCATCGAAGCGGAACAGGGCTTCGCAGTGTGCTCACGCACCCATGCCGCGAGACCGGTAGTTTCCCGGCCATGCGCGGTCGGCTACCGCCTCGCAGGGCATCTGCGATGATTCCCACAGCCTGCGCCGAATGCCCCGTCACCCATCGGAACCTACCTTGACATCCATCCCAGCTAACATCGAAGACACCGCCACACAGCTGCTGGCCCACGACTACGTGGCCGACCGCCAACTGGCCACCGTGCTCTACCTGGCGCTGAAGCTGCAACGGCCGCTGTTCCTGGAAGGCGAGCCCGGCACCGGCAAGACAGAAATCGCGCGCACGCTGGCGGCGATGCTCGCGCGGCCCTTGATCCGGCTGCAGTGTTACGAGGGCCTGGACCTGGCTGGCGCGGCCTACGAATGGAACTACGGCCGCCAGATGATGGAGATTCGCCTGGCCGAATCCACCGGCGCGTCGCGTGATGCGCTGGCCGCCGATCTCTTCAGCGAACGCTTCCTCACCAAGCGCGCGCTGCTGCAGGCCATAGACCCGGCACGCGAGGTGCCGCCGGTGCTGTTGATCGACGAACTCGATCGCGCCGACGAGCCCTTCGAGGCCTTCCTGCTCGAAGTGCTGGCCGAATTCCAGATCACCATCCCCGAGCTCGGTACGGTCAAGGCCATCACACCGCCGATCGTCATCCTCACCAGCAATCGCACGCGCGAGATTCACGACGCGGTGAAGCGGCGTTGCCTGTATCACTGGGTCGGCTTCCCCGACGCCGCGCGCGAGTTGCAGATCCTGCGCCGGCGCGTGCCCGACGTGTCGCAGAGCCTGGCGCGCGAGGTCGTCGCCTTCGTGCAGAGCCTGCGCACGGTGGAGCTGTACAAGCTGCCCGGCATCGCCGAAACGATCGAGTGGGCACGCGCGCTGATGGAACTCGACGCGCTGGTGCTCGACCCCGAGGTCATCCAGAACACGCTCGGGGTGCTGCTCAAGTACCAGGACGACATCGCGCACATGCAAGGCAGTGAGACGGCGCGATTGCTCGAACAGGTGCGCCAGGCGGCGCGGGCGCCGGGTTGACCTTGCCACGCTGGTCCGCTGACCCGCGCTAACGCCCGTGATACCCGCACGCCGCACGCCCGGCCACCTGGCTGAGAACGTCATGCACTTCGCGCGCGTGCTGCGCAGCGCCGGCCTGCCGCTGGGCAGCGACCGCATCGCCGCGTCGCTGCAGGCGCTGCTGGTGGCCGGCCTGGCATCGCGCGTCGACTTCCACGCGGTGCTGTCGGCTTGCCTGCTAGACCGCATCGAGCACAAGCCGCTCTTTGACCAGGCGTTCGAGCTCTTCTGGCGCGACCCCGACATCGAAGGCCGCATGCGGGCACTGATGTTGCCCAAGGTCCAGTTGCAGCCAGGCGCCACACCTGCGCCACGCGAGAACCGGCGTCTGGCCGATGCCCTGTTCCCGATGCCGACGGCCCCCGAAGGCCGCGCGCCCGAAGCACCGCCGCCCGACGAGATCGAACTCGACGCCACGCTCACCTGGAACGACCGCGAGGTGCTGCGCAAGGCCGACTTCGAGACCATGACGGCGGACGAGTGGCGCGCCGCGCAGCGCTTGCTCGCGAAGATGAAGCTGGCCTTCACGCCCATCCGCACCCGGCGCAGCCAGGCCGCCACGCACCCGGGCCGACCCGACTGGCGCGCCAGCTTGGCAAGCATGGCACGCCAGGGTGGCGAGCTGTGGGCGATGCGCTGGCGCCAGCCGCGACAACGCCCGCCGCCACTCGTGCTGCTGGCCGACATCTCGGGCTCGATGAGCCAGTACTCGCGCATGCTCTTGCACTTCGCGCACCTGCTCGGCCACGCCGATGCACGCGTGGAAAGTTTCGTCTTCGGCACACGATTGACGCGCATCACGCGATTGCTGCGCAGCAAGGACCCCGACCTGGCCGTGAGCCAGGTGGTGCGCGCCGTCGACGACTGGTCGGGCGGCACACGCATCACGCAATGCCTGCACGAATTCAACCAGCGCTGGGCCCGGCGTGTGCTCTCGGGCAGCGCCACCGTGCTGCTCATCAGCGACGGGCTGGAGCATGGCGACACCAAGCAGCTAACGTTCGAAATGGACAGGCTGCACAAGAGCTGCAATCGCCTGATCTGGCTCAACCCACTGCTGCGCTTCGACGGCTTCAAGCCACTGGCCGGCGGCATCCGCGCGATGCTGGCGCATGTCGACCACTTGCTGCCGACGCACAACCTTGAGAGCCTGGAGCAGCTGATGGGTTTGCTTGGTGACGGCAGGAACGACCACATGCCGAGATGATCGGCGCTGGCGTGCCGCCCGCTTGTGCTGCTGGCTGTCAGGTGTCGAATGCGCCGTTGCGTTCAGCGGCACATTTCCGAGGCCGCGCAGACGGCCTGTTTGCTGACCTTCGTGAAGGGCTAATCAACGTCGGGTTGCGGCTTGCGCAGGCACCCCGGCTGGTGTGATGGATGACTGCAATGCAGCCAGTGCTATCGCTCGATTTGCGACGCTGGCAGGCCGCTTGCGGCCATGAACGGCCCTTCATGCTGCCGGCCCGAGTGTCGGGTTCAAGACCTAAAGCGGCCGGCCACCTCAGGACAGTTTCGGGGCGCTAGAGCCGCAGGAATCGAGCGCCAGCCAGCGGTCGCTCGTGTGGGCCGGCAATGGAGCGCTGGGTCGCGGACTGCAAGCAGCTGGATCACAGCGGCGCGGCCGTGGTCTACCTGGGCCGCTACCTGTACCGTGGCGTGATCCAGGAGCGCAACATCCTGCACTTCGACGACCCCTGCGTCACCTACCAGTGGCGCCACAGCGAGACCGGCCTGATGTGCCAGCGCACCGTCAGCGGCGCCGAGTTCCTGCGCCGGGTCCCCCAACATTTGTTGCCCAAGGGCTTCAGGCGCGCCAGGAGCTACGGCTTCCTGCACCCCAACGCCAAGCGGGTGGCCGCACCGCTGCGCCTGCTGGTCTTCAAGACCCCGCCGCAGCGGCC
>JANLYV010000565.1:0-4558 GCA_031365825.1 Rubrivivax sp.
GCATGGCCAACCCGGCGCAGGTGCGCCGCCTCTTCAAGCGGCTGCGCGCGGCGCTTGGCGACAAGGCCGGCGCGGCGCACATGCACAACACGCGCGGCCTGGGGCTGGCCAATTGCCTGGCGGCCTTCGATGTCGGCGTGAGCACCTTCGACGCCTCGCTCGGCGGCCTGGGCGGCTGCCCTTACGCACCGGGCGCATCGGGCAACGTCGTCACCGAAGACTTGGTGTTCATGTTCGAAGCCATGGGTGTGCGCACCGGCATCGATCTCGACAAGCTCATGGCGGCGCGCGGGCCACTGCGCGCCGGCTTGCCGGGTGAGCCGATCTACGGCATGACTGCCGAAGCAGGTTTGCCCAAAGGCTTCACGCAAGGGGCTACGCATGTCTGAGTCAACGCCCAACGTTTTGCCGCTCGCGGGCCTGCGTGTCATTGAATTCACCCACATGGTGATGGGCCCGACCTGCGGCATGATCCTGGCCGACCTGGGTGCCGAGGTCATCAAGGTCGAGCCGCTGGCGGGCGACAACACGCGCAAGCTGCTCGGCTCAGGCGCTGGTTTCTTCGGCATGTTCAACCGCAACAAGAAGAGCCTCGCACTGGACGTGAAAGACGCGCGCGGCCGCGAGATCGTGTTGAGGCTCGTCGCCGGCGCCGATGTCTTCAGTGAAAACTTCAAGAGCGGCACGATGGACAAGCTGGGCTTCGGCGTGGCGGCGCTGGCCAAGCTCAACCCGCGCCTGATCTGCGTCTCGCACAAGGGCTTCCTGCCCGGCCCGTACGACCACCGCACCGCGCTCGACGAAGTCGTGCAGATGATGGGTGGCCTGGCCTACATGACCGGCCCCGAAGGCCGCCCGCTGCGCGCCGGCACCAGCGTGAACGACATCATGGGTGGCATGTTCGGCGCCATCGGTGTGCTCGCCGCCTTGCGCCAACGCGAAGCCACCGGCCACGGCAGCGAAGTGCAGAGCGCCTTGTTCGAGAACAACGTCTTCCTCGTGGCGCAGCACATGATGCAGTTTGCCGTCACCGGCCAGCCCGCCGCGCCCATGCCCAGCCGCATCAGCGCCTGGGCGGTGTACGACGTCTTCACCGTCAAGGACGAGGAGCAGATTTTTCTCGCCGCGGTGAGCGACACGCAGTGGGCCATCTTCTGCAGCGAGTTCGGCTTTGCCGACCTGAAGGCCGATGCGCGACTAGGCACTAACAACCAACGTGTGGTGGCACGTGACTGGTTGATTCCGCTGCTGCGCGACCGGCTGGCACCCTTTGCCGCCAGCGAACTGGCGGCGCGTTTCGAACGCGTCGGCCTGCCCTTCGCGCCGATCACTCGGCCGCAGGATCTGTTCGACGACCCGCACCTGAACGCCACCGGCGGCCTGGCGGCTATGCGCATTCCGGCCGACGGCAGCGGCGCCGGCCAGGCCGTCGACACGCGCACGGCGCTGTTGCCGTTGGCGATGGATGGCCGGCGACTGGGCGTGCGTTTGGGGCCGCCGTCGCTGGGTGAGCACAGCCGTGTTTTGCTTGGCGAACTTGGCTACGGCGATGCGGAGATCGCGTCGCTTCGCGAAGCGGGCGTTGTTGGCGGCTGAGTTTTGGCCGCAGCCGCGGCGCGCGTTTAGTTTTGGAGCGGGCCGAGGTCGACGGGCGACCGGCTCCGTTCATGTCCCCCGTCGTCGGCCTGGCGGCCGCCGCCTCCTCCTAATACTTCACTGCGCCGGTCACCCATCGCCCTCGGCCTGCCACCACCGTGCCCCTGAGCGCGAAGGCGCTACGGTGGTGCCGGAGCGAAGACGGCTGTGGCGCTGTGCGCAGTGAAGTATTAGGGGGAGGCTGGGCGAAGCCCGGCCGGAGGACATGAACGGAGCACAGCGCCGCAGGCGGCTTCGCTCTTGCTCCTAACGTCAAAAGTGAGCGTTCAAAGCCACTTGGCACTACTCCAACATATGTCGGCAAAACGTCGCCGCATCGATGTTCGCCCCGCACACCACCAGCCCCACGCACTGGCCCTCGAGGCGTGCGCGCAGTGGGTACATCAGCGCCGCCAAAGCTGCGGCGCCGGCAGGTTCGACGGCCAGTTTGGCGGCCAGGAACGTCAACCGCATGGCAGCCCGGATCTGCGCATCGCTGACGAGCACGACTTCATCGACAAAGCGCTGATTGAGCGCAAACGAATAGGGCTCGCAACGTGGCGACCCGAGTGAATCGGCGATGGTGTCGACGCGCTCCAGCACTTGCGGCGAGCCGGCCTTGAAGCTGCGGCTCAGGCTGTCGGCACCTTCCGGTTCGACGACGTACACCGCGGTGCGCGGGCTCAGCTGCTTGACGGCGCAGGCCACGCCGCCGGTGAGGCCACCGCCGCCGGCAGCAACGATGAGTGCGTCGAGCTCGGTGCCTTCGGCGCGCAGCTGCTCGATGAATTCGAGGCCCAAAGTGGCTGTGCCCAATGCAGTCTTCGGGCCTTCGAAAGGGTGCACGAAGCTGCGGCCTTCTTCGGCCTCGATCTCGCGCACGCGTGTGAACGCATCGTGAACGTTGTCCACCAGCACGACTTCTGCGCCGAGATCGCGGCACAGGCCCACGCGGTAGGGGTTGGCGCTCTTGGGCATCACCACCTTGGCGCTGCTGCCGAGCAAGCGCGCGCACCAGGCGAGCGAGATGGCGTGGTTGCCAGCCGAGACGCCGGTGACGCCGCGCGCGAGCGTGGCCGCGTCGAAGTCGAGCATCACGCTCAGCGCGCCGCGTGGCTTGAAGCTGCCGGTGCGCTGGAAGAGTTCTTCCTTCAGCCAGACCTGCGTGCTCCCGCCCACGGCCGCGGCCAGGGCTTCGTCGACCAAACGGCGGATCGGCGTGGTGAGGATGCGCTCGCCCAGCCGCGCGCGGTTGGCGCGGATGGCGTCGAGGCTTGGGGGTGTGATGTCGCTTGTCTGCAAGGTCGTGCTCCTCGGGGCTGCGCTACATTGTCCGTGCCCCCCAGGAGAACCCATGGACATGCCTGTCTTCGAAGTGCTGCCGCGCGACCTGTCGCCCTACAAGGCCGGCAACGTTGGCATCGACTACGTGCACCGTTTCGAGTCGGGCAGGCCCGGGCCGCATGTGCTCATCAACGCACTGACGCATGGCAACGAGTTCTGCGGCATGACGGCCGCCACCTATCTGCTCGACCGCAGTGTGCGGCCGAAGATCGGCACGCTGACGGTGAGCTTTGCCAACGTCGAGGCGTATCAGTCCTTCACACGCGACAGCCCTTTCGACAGCCGCCAGCTCGAACACAACCTGAACCGCATCTGGTCCAGCGCCTGGCTCGATGGTGAAACCGACAGCCCAGAGCTGCGCCGCGCGCGGGCGCTGCGCCCCGTGGTGGTGGCGGCCGACCACGTTCTCGACATCCACTCGACGAGCCGGCCGGTGCAGCCCTTCTGGGTCTATCCGCAGTGGCCGCGCAACGGCACTGTCGCCATGGCCATCGGCCGGCCGAAAGTGCACCTGGTGATGCCGCAAGGCCTGGGCTCGGGCACGCCCTTGATCCAGCATGGGCGCCACGGCACGGCCGACTTCCATGGCGTGGCGCTGGTGGTCGAATGTGGCGGCCACTTTCTGAAGTCGTCGGGCGAGCTGGCGATCGAAGTCGCGCTGGACTTCATCGCCCACTTCGGCCTGATCGAGCGCGAGCTGCCCACGCTGCTACCGCAGCAGCGCTTCGAGTTGCTGCAGACCTGGGTCATCAAGAACGCCGACTTCCGCTTCACCCGACCGCTGGTCGGTTTCGAAACCTTCGCCAAGGGCGAGCTCATCGCCACCGACGGCCCCGAGGAAGTGCGCGCGCCGTGCGATGACTGCACCGTGCTCATGCCGGCGCGCACTGCCATCGTCGGGCGCGAAGGTGTCTACCTGTCGCGGCCTATGGTCTGACCACGCCCGCTCAGGCTTGCGGACGCTTCAGCACCAGCGTCAGGATGTCGTAGCTGGCCACGACTTCATCCAACTGGTTGGTCACCTGCACATCCCAGGCGACCACGCCTTGCGCCGGCTGGTCCTTGCGCGGCGGCCTCTCGGTCTTGCGCTTGGCCGTGAGCCGAGCGCGGATGGTGTCGCCGATGCCCACCGGCTTGACGAAGCGCAGCGTGTCCAGGCCGTAGTTGGCCAGCACCGGCCCCGGTGCGGGGGAGACGAACAGGCCGGCGGCGGCCGAGAGCACGAAGTAACCATGCGCGATGCGCTTGCCGAAGGCGCTGTCCCTGGCCGCGATCTCATCGAAGTGCATGTAGAAATAGTCGCCCGAGATGCCGCCGAAGTTGACGATGTCGGCTTCGCTCACGGTGCGCCGGTGCGTCAGCAGGCTGTCGCCGATCTGCAGCTCATCGAAGTACTTGCGGAAAGGATGCGCGTCGCTCTGATTCACTTTCGCGCCGCGCACGTATTCGCCGGTGATGGCCGCGAGCATGCTGGGCGAACCCTGCACTGCGGCACGCTGCAGGTATTGCGTGACGGCGCGCAGGCCGCCGAGTTCTTCGCCGCCACCTGCGCGGCCCGGGCCGCCGTGCTTGAGCAGCG